>JAZSEI010000015.1:0-62050 GCA_045531635.1 Acutalibacteraceae bacterium | reverse complement strand
TGCGTTAAATACTGCTGGGTTTGACCAATTTGCGTTGAACTGTGCGTTATGTACAGCATCTTCAAATGTATAACCAAAGCCCTTTGTAACACCCTGGTCATTAACCTTGAACTTATATGTACCAGCCTCTACTCTTGCTGAACCTGTAAATACTGTGCTTGTGCTAGATGTTCTTACTAGCTCTACATTAACATCACCAACTAGCTCTACTACATCTGAATAAGGCTTAAACTTAATTGCAAGCATATCCTTAGCAGCATTGTAAGTAAATGTGTATCTACCACCAGTTGCAGTAAACTTAGTAGTTGCACCAAAAGCAGATGAATACTTAATACCATTTATAACATCTGTAAATGATTGACCATAGCACATCTTTGTACCAAACTCATTTACTCTAAATTCGTATAAGCCTGCGTTTAGGTCTATTGTACCTACATAAACATTTTCGTCCTGCTCTGTTAGGTCTACATTAACATCACCAAAAATACTAACCTTTTCTGGTAGGATTGTTTCAGCTGTGTATGATAGTGTTAATGTTCCGTCTTCGTTTTCAACAAGTGTAAATGTCGCTTTTGTGCTTGTACCTGTAGCTACAGGTATCATTAGCTTATCTGCAGTTGTACCAATATCTTTTGTGTTGTAAAGAACAACCTCTGTTACTTCTCCAGCCCAGCCATCTGTCATAAACCAATTAACATTGTCAGTTGTCTTAACTGCTACATAAGATGTTTCTGTAAATGTAGCTGTAACTGTGCCGTCTACAAATACATAGTCACCAATTGTTTCATAGTCTTCTTCACAACCATAATTAGCACCATCAATGGTACCAAATAGGCAATAATCAACCTCTACTGGGTCTGTTGGATCCTCTGTTGGAATCTCTGTTGGTGGTACAACAATAAAGTCTGTTACTACTTCACCTGTCTTTGTAGCAAAATCAAAGCCTGATACGTCAATAGTTAGTGTTACTGTTGAACCATCATATTCTACAACATTAGAAGGATTAATCTGACCGTCAAATGCACCATCACTTGTCCAGTTGTATGTATAGCCACCGTTAACAACAAACTTAAACTGATAATCATCACTAGCAGCAACATCCTCGTAAGTGATAGACCATACACCAGGTGTAACCTCTGTTAGAACGTTAGATGTATCAGCTGGATCCCAAACAACACCATTTAGCCATGCTCCGTCACCATTACCTGCAACAGAGATATATTCTAGTGTAAATGTGCCTAAGCCGTCAGAGATTACATTGATTTCTTTTGTTTTTGAATTAAATTCAACTGTTACATCAGCCTGTTTTGTTAGTGTTATAGAATAGTTACCAGTGCCAGCACCCCAAGAATTAGCCCATGAGCCGTCTGTAACCTTAAAGCTATAAGAGCCTGCTGGTACATCTGCGAATGTGATTGTGTAAACACCATCGCCGTCTTCGTCTGTCATACCATTAGATGTTGGATCCCAAGATACACCTGTTAAGCCTGCGTCACCTGCTACTGTATAATCATATACTACAGGTGGCTCTGTTGGGTCAACTATTACAGGTGGGTCTGTTGGTTCTTCATTTGCATCTACCACAGTAACTGTGAACTTAGCACCTGATTTTGTTGCATAGTTGAAGCTTGAAAGGTCAAGCTTGATTGTTACATCAGCTAACTCATAAGGAACTGAAACTGTGATATTGCCACCATCGAAATAAGCATCTGTCTCGACACCTGATCCCTTATAAGTACCACCCCAGTTTGCTGCCCAACTACCGTTAGCTGCAAACTTAAACTGATAGTTATCAAATTCTTCCACATCTGTGTAAGTAATCTCATAAACATTAGGAGCTACTTCTGTCATTGTGTTTAAATCATCAGCAGGGTCCCAGCTTACACCGTTAAGCCATGTGCCATCACCGTTACCTACTGTACGGATAGCGTCGATATCAAGTCCTGTTGGAATTTTAACACCATCACCTGTTACAGTGATCTTTAATGTTGATGGGTTGAATGTTACTGTTACATCACAAGTCTCTACAACATGGAATGTGAAATTATCACTACTACCACCATCACCATACCAAGTTTGACCACCTGTCTTAGAATTAGCAACTACTTTAAACTGGTAGTCATTCATAACTGCAACATCAGTATATACTATTGAGTATGTACCGTCTGAGGTTGCTGTCATTGTGTTTGCTGTGGATGTAGCATTCCATTCTACTCCGCAAAGCTGTTTTACACCAGCTACTACATAAGTTGTATCACTGGTTTCTGCCGCTGATACGCTAACACCTGTTAAGCACATACTTAGTATAAGCATAACAGAAAGCATAAGCGATATCATTTTTCTGAATGTCTTAGTTTTCATAGAATCTCCTCCCTTTTTATTGAATTTATCTAACAAGACAATTTCATATAATTATATTACTATTAATTTTGTATAAAATCAACATTAATTTTACATAACAATTATTTGTTTTGTTGGTTATTTTTAATATATCAATCGTTTTTTTGCACAAATTTCTAAAAGCGAAAGTATCTTTTCTTCCAAAAATAAAAAACTCGGTGTTCAAATTATGAACCCGAGCTTTTATGTCTGTATTATTCAGTTGGTGCCTCTGTTTTTTCTTCTACTGGAAAATACGAGATTTCTAAATCTTCTACAAGTAGACTCAGTATTGTTTTTGCGTCTTCTTCATAATCAAAAGGTACATTTGTCATAGAAATATATATATAACGCTCTTTATCAACTGGCATATAAATCTGATAATTTATACCTTTACCCTCATTAGCTACCTTTATCTCTACTATTTTTCCTACTTCTGTATCAGTAACATTTACTGCTACTTCTGTACCATCTCTTTCTCCCATTGATTCATAGTAGTCAATCTCCTCTTCAATGTTATCCTTAAAAAACATTGTTGTTAATGATACTGTATTTTCGTAAATATCACTTTCAAACACAGCACAGCTATAACTGCCACTACCAATAAAGTCATATCCCTTTGGTGGATGATATAAAACCTCAACACCCTCTGTGTCTGTATCTATTATAGAATATGTTGAATAACCCAGCTTCGCTTCTGGTATTGTTGGTTGAGTAGCTTCAACTGTCTCCTCAACCTCCTTTGGGTTACCACTATAGAAATCCAAACTTGTTCGGTATAGAGAAAAAACAAGTGTAATTACAACAAATAAAACAACAGGAACTATTTTCATAGCCATTATAAAGTTGTTTACACTACGATTCGCACGCTCTCTGGTTTCATCTGTATAAAAAACTGTATTACTACTAGTTCCATATCTATTAGCGCTAATACTATTCCCATATCTATCGTTGTTAATATAAGTTTGGCTAATATAAGAAGGTACTCTTTTTTCATCATAATAGCTATCAGTTATTTTTGACATAGGCTCTTCATAGCCTGCATTTTGGGAATTGGTATTAGTATTAACATTAAAATTATGCTGTACATCGCTACTATACTGTGTGCTATCATCTGAAGAATATTGTCTGTTAGCATCTGTATAGTTATTATTGCTGTCTATATCATACAAGCCTTTTATATATTTATTATCACCATCATAAAGATTTTTTCTATAATTATAGGTCGGTGGGTAATTGTTTCTATTTCTATTTCTATTTCTATCTCTTAAGCCTTCTCCATCAAAACTTGCAAGCTCTGCCCAACATCTTTTGCAGTAATGACTTTCGTCGTAGTTTTCATAACCACATCGTTCACACTTCATTATTTAAACCTCATTTAATTATATTTTATTATAGCAATATTTTAAACCAAGTAATATTAAAGGTCAATATATATTATTGTAGAGTTTCAGGCTTTATTTCTGCAAAAACTGCAAAATTTGCTCAATTTTATTTCACAAGTATTAAGCACCAAATTGTTTGCATTGCTATATTAAATCATATTGTCAAATAAGATTTTTACACCTTGAATATAGACTTATCATTTTTAGTGTGCTAAAATTAATAAGATATAGCATAAACTAATATATCTGAAAGGATTGATATATAATGAATATAGTAGCTTTAGCAGGTGGCTTAAGCAGTGAAAGAGATGTTTCTATTATTACAGGTCAAAAGGTAGCACAGGCTTTGCGAGCAAATGGTCACAAGGTATGCTTACTTGATGTATATATGGGTTATGACGATGATAATATAGACAATATATTTGACATCGACTATGACTTTACACGAAATATTACAGCTATAGGTGAATCTGCACCAGATATTGAGCAGGTTAAGGCTAGCAGAACAAATCAAAACCCTAACTGCCTTCTAGGTAAAAATGTTATAGAAATCTGCCGTAAGGCTGACATTGTATTTATGGCATTACACGGTGATGTAGGTGAAAACGGCAAGCTTCAAGCTACATTTGATATTCTAGGTATCAAGTACACAGGCTCAGGCTATATGGGTAGTGGTTTAGCTATGAATAAGAGTCTTTCTAAAAAGATGTTTTTAACAAGTGGCATTCCTACACCAGAGGGTAAGCTATTTATTAAGGGTGACAGCTTTGATGATTGGAATAAATTCCCTTGTGTTGTAAAGCCATGCTCTGGTGGTTCAAGCGTTGGTGTTGCAATACCACAAAATAAAGCTGAATTCGACAAAGCGATGGCAGACGCTTTTGTATACGAGGACGAGGTTCTTGTTGAAGAATACATAAAAGGTAGAGAATTTTCTATTGGTGTAGTTGCTGGTAAGGCATTACCTATTATAGAGATTTGTCCAAAAGAAGGCTTCTACGATTACAAAAATAAATATCAGGCTGGCTTAACTGATGACATTTGCCCAGCTGTATTGCCAGAAGAAACAACAAAAGCTCTTCAGCATATGGCTGAAAAGGTATTTGAGGTATTAATTCTTGAAGCATATTCAAGAATAGACTTTTTACTTGACAGCAACAACAATATGTACTGCCTTGAGGCTAACACCCTACCTGGTATGACACCAACAAGCCTGTTACCACAGGAAGCATTAGCACAGGGTATTTCTTACACAGAGCTAGTTGAAATTCTTGTACAAGAATCATTAAAAAAATATCAGTAACAGGTGACAATATGAAAAGTTTAAAATTATCAGAAATCGCCAAAGCCTGTAACGGTACACTTACAAAGCCTGAATATGCAGATACATATATAAACTCTATAACAACAGACAGTCGTAAGGCTTGTAAAGATTGCTTGTTTATCCCTCTAAAGGGTGAAAGAGTAGATGGACACGATTTTATTATGCAAACCTTCGAGGCAGGTGTTGCGTGTAGCTTATCTGAAAAAGAAATAGACACCGACAAGCCTATTATTATGGTAGAGTCCTGCTATCAAGCTATAAAGGATATTGCAGAGTATTATCGTTCACTATTTAACATACCTGTAATCGGTGTATCGGGTAGTGTTGGAAAAACAAGCACAAAAGAAATGATTTACGCTGTGCTTAGTCAAAGCTTTAACGTACATAAAACACAGGGTAATTTTAATAACGAGCTAGGTGTGCCTCTTACAATCTTTGGTCTTGAAGAAACTCACGAGGTTGCTGTTATAGAAATGGGTATAAGTGATTTTAACGAGATGACAAGACTTAGTAAAATTGTAAAGCCTACAATTTGTGTTTTAACTAACATCGGTGACTGTCATCTTGAAAACCTAGGTGACAGAAACGGTGTTTTAAAAGCAAAAACAGAAATGTTTACATACCGTAACAAAAACGGTGCTATCCTTTTAAACGGAGATGACGCACATCTGTCAACAGTAACAATAGTTGACAACACAACACCTATAATGTACGGTTTAAACAGCACAAACCAATACTATGCAGAAAATATAGACAATCAAGGTGTAAAAGGCATCAGCTGTAACCTATGCACACCAAATAATAAAATAGCTGTAACTATACCTACCATTGGCACATATATGGTAGCAAATGCTTTAGTAGCTGTTGCCATTGGTGAATATTTAAACATGAGCAGTAACGCCATCGCAAAGGGTGTAGAAAGCTATAAAACTGTAGGTAGCCGTGACGGTGTAATCGAAAATGGTTTTATCACAATTATAGATGACTGCTACAACGCTAACCCTGTTTCTGTAAAGGGTGGTATTGATACACTTTGCAATTTCAAAGGCAGAAAAGTCTGTATTCTTGGCGATATGAAAGAACTAGGCACAAACAGCAAACAGCTTCATTTTGAAACAGGCGAATACGCTAAAAATAAAAATGTAGATGTTCTTATTGCCATTGGCAGTGATGCTTTTGACATTGCTGAGGGAGCAAAGGGTGCAAGCACAGAGGTGCTATATTTCGAAGATGTTCCTAACGCTTTAAATAACCTTAACAGCATAGTCAAAAAAGACGACACTATACTTGTTAAGGCATCACGAGCAATGAAGCTTGAAAATATAGTTAACGCCTTAAAAGAAATAACTGAATAAATTATATTAATACTAAACACCATTTAAAATCTTTAATGATATTAA
This sequence comes from Acutalibacteraceae bacterium, assembly GCA_045531635.1. Lineage (GTDB taxonomy): Bacteria > Bacillota > Clostridia > Oscillospirales > Acutalibacteraceae > CAG-964. The sequence goes on along the minus strand of JAZSEI010000015.1, from coordinate 55,562 downwards.
ATAGTGTTTAATGTTAAAGGCAGACCATAGCTTATAAAAACTATGGTCTGCCTTTTATACTATTTCAGTTTAAACAGTGGATAAGATTTTCGAGCAGACTTTTTATCTGACGAATAGCATACCACAACAAGGCTATGAAGTTAGGTAAAAAATCTGCCAAAAAGATGTCTACTTGTTAGAAATGAAATAGTATTATATCTTTTTATAACAAAATAGATTGTTCAAACAAATTGCTCAAAGCGAATACAACAATTAATTATTGATACTATATTCATACAATCTATACATTTTTTTAGAAATCTTACCGGCATAAAGTGATTTAAAAATAGTTTTTTCTATACCAGCTATCTGATTTATCATTTCTTCAGGTGTTATATTATGCTCTTTGATAAATGTTATACTATCTGTCTGAAACACAGTTGGATCATCCACACCATAAACCTTTGTAACACCAACATCGTTTATAGGATTTTTGTATTTAGATATTTTAGCTGCTATAGTTGTGTAGCAATCAACTAAAATACAAGCAGAATTAAAATGATTAGCTATAAATTTAAACAGCATTTCTATTTCAGGTAATTGCAAATACATACTTATACCCTCAAGTATAATAATAGCGTCAGCATTTTTAGGTAGATTATATATCCACTCTGGCTTTGTGGCATCACCTACTATCATTTTATAGTAATTATTTTCTGCATAATACATTTTTCTTTCGTTTATTACTTCTTCAAAATCTATATCATACCACAATGTATTTTCGGTGTTAACACGCTCTACACGACTATCTAAACCACATCCAATATGTAAAACTATAGCGTTTTTATTTTCAGACAGTTTTTCTTTAACCCAATTATCAAATACCGATGCTCTCATCGACATATAATAAGCCAGCCATTTTGATTTTGACTTTCCTTTAAGCTCAAATCCCTCTTTATCCCATATTTCTTCTGCTTTAGGGTCATTAATGATTATACCCTTTTTGCTAACAAAAGATTTACCATATAAAGGTATATAAAGAGTTTTATTAACATTATTCATAATTAATTAGCTATACTCCTTTTATTTAAGCTATAAAATATCTTTTTAAGTAAAATTTACTCAAAAACAAAGTATATAGTACTTTTTATAGATATATTATACTAAACTCTGACAAAAAGTGGACACGGAGTTGCGAGCAAATTTTGTGCCAAACGAATACTGACCCACAGGAAGGCTGTCGCCTTCCGAGGACGCAGTATGAAGTTTGGTGCAAAATATGCCGTAAAGAAGTCTACTTTTTAATAGAGTTTAGTATTAATCCTTTAAGTACAAATAAAAATCAGTATTTATATTTGTACCTAATAAAATAAACAGCAACAGCTTCATCAGAAACTGTTGCTGTAGCTATTTAACCTAATCTTACTTGATTTTTAATCTGGAAATTATGGTCATTAGAACATAGATATGTTATACCTTCAATTATACCTAGTATTGCAGGTACTCCTGTAAAAGAGAATATAATGTAAAGAATACCCTCACCAGTTTTTCCTAAATAAAATTTATGTATACCCAAGCTACCTAATAAAATACCAAGAACACCTGCCACAGTTTTATTTTTAATAGGCCACTGTGGATTTATGCCATTGTTAAACTGAGGATTAAATGGCTGTGGATATTGTGATTGTGGATATTGTGGGTACTGTGGTTGTGGATATTGTGGTTGCTGATATTGTGGATATTGTGGATATTGTTGCTGTGGATACTGTGGCTGTTGCTGTAGCTTTTCACCACAATAACGACATTCTGTATCGTTAGATGTTATAGGTGCACCACATTGAGGGCAATTTAGATTATTCATAAAAACCTCCTAAAATCACTTATCTGTTTTCTGTACAAGGGTAGATCCTGCTTTGATTAGAGGAATTGTTACCAAGAAGTACACAAATAAGATCACTAGCTGAAATACTAAATAGAAATTAATAGTACTTAGTGTAAAAGCTAATGCAAGTGAAGTAAACTGTAAAATAGAATATATTGTTGTTGTAATTGCTATTGCTATATACATAGGAATACTAATTTTATTTATTATTAGCTTAGAAAAAGTAGAAATAAATACTATTAATAGAATATTTAAAATCACAAATGTCAACTTTACTAAATAAGCTGGCTGTGAAAATATGTTAAATATAGCAATTAGAATTGTAAAAATAATAGCACCTAAAAATGCTGATAGAAATAATCCAGTTAAAGATATTTTACCTTGTTTCATAATTTATCAAACCTCCTGTTTTTTTCCACAATTAGAGCAAAACTTTTCGTCAGGTTCAATTTCGTTTCCACATTCACAAACCTTTTTAGCCATAGAAGCACCACAATTGCTACAGAATTTATCGCCAGCCTCAAGCTCTGTGCCACAGCTAAAGCATTTAATAGTTTTTGCTTTTAATGAAGCACCACAAGAGCTGCAAAAGCTTGTATTTGCATTATTTGGTGCATTACACTTTGGGCAGTAAACAGAATTTTCAACTACTGGTTTAACAGTTGATGCTTGATTTTGTACTAAATTAGCACCTAAACCAAAGCCTATACCACCTGCAGCAAAGGCACCTGCAACACCGTTTGCGTTATTAGCAGCTGATTCGTAAACGTCGAAAGAACGCTTTGTAGAATATCTGTTATCTCCCATAATTTCAAACGCTGCTTTATCCTCAAGAATCTTATTAATCTGTGCAAAATCCTCGTCTGGGAAGTTGATAGACTGTATGTAAAAATTAACTATATCCAAACCAAATTCATTAAAACTTGGAGAAAGTCTTTCAAAAGCAATAGCAGAGATTTCTTCTAGCTTAGGAGTAATCTCGAACGCTGAAATTTTTTGATTGATAATTACATCAGATATAATTGTTTTAATCTTTGCATTAAGTATACCCTTAAAGTAGTCTAATACATCCTTATATTTTACAGCATCGTTTCCAAGTGAGCCTGTAATTTCTCTGATAAATAAAGGAATATTTGTAATCTTTAAAGCAAACTGACCAAACGCACGAATATGAAGTCTTACAAAATACTTAGGGTCAATAACCTGAATAGAGTCGGTTGTGCCCCAGCACATATCTAGCTTTGTTGTTAGGTTTACATAGTAAATTTCTGCTGTAAATGGTGTTTTTCCACCGTAAGCAAGATTAACTAATGAACCTAATATAGGTAGATTTGCAGTTGAAAGAACATAAGAACCAGCAGAAAAAACATCTGCTATTTTTCCTTGGTATACAAAAACTGCAACCTGTCCCTCACCTACTATTAGTGTAGAGCCAAGTACAATTTTCTCTGTTGGGTATCTATAAATTAACCATTCACGACTTGTTAAGCCGTCGAACTTAATTCTATCTAATATAGCCATATAAAATCTTACCTCCACTATATATAAGTTACGTCTACAAGCAAAAGTTTAGCATACAAGCAGAATGTTGTCAACAAAAGTGACAACAGTGTCACTTTATTTGATTATATTTCATAATTTATTTATACTTGAAAAAATATTAATAAATTATTAACAGATACATTCCGTCCCATTCAAAGAGTTGTAATAGGTTAATAGAAATAAATCAACTTTAAATTATATATACAATATAATAATCCACACGCTTTACAATATCTTTTCCTAATAATTCTCTTCCCACACTTTTTAAGAAACTTATATCTACAATCCTTAACCAGTCTTTCCTCGTCACAGACTAAAGGATAATAACAATACTTATGTACAGCAGTGTAACAATAATACTATTCGGTTTCTATAAAATGTGGTGTTAAGGGACCAGAATTACAACATAATACTAACTGGCAAATTTTTTATTTGTATTACATATAAAACCTGTTTTGTTAAAATTTAAATCTTTCCATCAACCCACGCTTGTGTAAAGTTTTTTGTCCAGTATTGTTTAGGCAAAATTAAAATCTGGTTACATTCTGGTGCAGTTAAAATCGGAAAAAGATTTCCACACAGCTTACCCTTAGGTAACAATTTTCTGTAAATCATTGTTGGAAGCATACGAAATTCAGTTAATTTACCATTTATATTCCAACTAAAGGTAAAGTCAGTTCTATCTCTCTCGTCTGTAATTACTTTTGCAATTTCTTTTAATCCATCTGGTATGTCGCTTTCTGGTTGATTCTTATATGAATAAAGATAAGACGCAATAGTATAAAGCTTAACTGTATCTGGGTCAAAAAATGAATTTGTAGAATAAATTATTTGTGCAGGACAATTATACGGAGGAAATCTTTTAAATAAAAGTGTATTTGCTTGCACAAGGCTTGCATATATAATTGTACCTTTTTGTAGAAGTATAGATTTTTCTTCGTATATACTGGACATTGGGTCATCGGATTTTAACCATTCTGGATGAGGTAATTTTATATCTCTTAAACGGTTATTTTTATAATTTTTTTGCATTTGATAAAGTTCGTTTTTATAAAAGTTAGCATCCATCATAAAATATTCCCTCGCTATAAAATGTAGCTATAAATAACCGAAATGAGATTATAGTCATAGTATCATTATCCGATGAGCCAAATATATATCATAAATTACTCAACAAAATAAAATTTTTCTACTATTGAATCTACAGTATTTTCTTTATATGCTGTTACTGTAATACTTGCAAGATAACCATTACATTTAATACCAAATGTTTTTTGATAAACATTTAAACCATCAATTTGTGCAGACATAGATAAACAATCAATCTCTTCTCCTTCAATATTAACGGTATCTAACTCTGCCTGAAAATCAGTATATCCCATATTACTATAAGCGTCTCTTAACATAGGTATAGTTTGTTCAAGAGTATCTTTTATTACTAATTTATTAAGTTGTAATTTACTCATCTTTTCAAGATTAACATTAATATTATCCAACTCATTATCGCTAGTAGCATACATATCGTATATTATGTTAGCTTCTTGCAATAGCTTCTCAAATTCTTCTCCCGCAGCATCTGTTGCAAAATTATTTAATTCCATTATTTCTTCATCACTGTAGAAACGCCAGTTACTATCAAGAGCACAACCGATACCAATAAACTCATTTTCATAAACAAGACCATCTGTTTTACCCATTGAGAATTCTTTTTCATTGTTTTCTGTTTCAGTTTCTTCTGTTTCACTTTCTTCTGTAGCGTCTTTTTCCTCAGAGTCTTCTTCTACAGATTCTTTATTTGTAATTTGTTCTCCACGAACGTCTTCTTCTGACACCGAATCAGTAAAAGTCTCAAACAAATCAGAACAACCCACAAGTGAAGCTGTCATAACAGAACACAACATAATAGCAATTAATTTTTTCATAATAATTCCTCCATAATTTTGATTTTTATTTTTTAACATATTACAGACAAACTCATCTGTAATATGTTTAAGTTTTAAGTTATTCCAAAGAACAAAATCACTGTTCTATTTTCCCTTTTTATAATTTTTAAACCCATTCCATCATAAGACCATCAAAATATAATTCTACACTTTCCCAAGTAGGAAAATCGTAACAGCTTATTTTTAGAATATTATCATTCCATTCTACGAACCTTAAATTATCTGGACTAACTGGAATATCAGAAATAACTATGAATTCCAACTTTCCTTCCTTATTATTGATAAGCATTTCCATGCTATATCCATCTGTAATAAAAACATCACCATAGGGGCTAGTTGTTATATCTACATAGTTTGTTTGTGATTCATATTCGATAATATTGGTGGTGATTATATCTAACACATACATATAATCAGAGGTTAAGACAATAACAGTTCCTAGCTTTTCAGAAACAGCTACTCCTCTGTATTCACCTCTAAATTCGCCACACCACACGCTATCTTCATCTGTAAATTTTATCCAAGTCCATTCACCAGAATTACAAGAGTTTTTTATATCATATATTTTCTCGATATATTCTCCTGAACATGGTTGTTCTATATGCTCAGCACTACAAATTATAGTTATTACCTCCTTCTAAAGCCTTAAATTCATTTTTTCGATAGCAGACAGATACACTCCACGTGATTTGTATGTGGGAACATATCTACAGGTTGAATTTCGTCTACCTTGTAGCCTCGTTCAGATAAAAACATTACATCTCGTTGCTGAGTTGTTGGGTTACAGCTTATGTATACAATTTTTGTTGGCTGTATTTTGGCAATAGCATTTAAGAAAACTCTGTTACAGCCTACTCGTGGTGGGTCAACAAAAAGTACATCTGGTGGTGCAACCTCGTCTTGTGTTAGCTTGTCTAAAAAGCTTCCTGCGTCTTCGGTAAAAAAGCTTATGTTTTTACGCTTATTCAGGTCTGCATTTTCTTTTGCATCCTTAATTGCTTGAGCATTAAGCTCTACACCTATTACCTGCTTTGCGTATTTTGAAGCAATCATACCAATTGTACCTGTACCACAGTATGCGTCAAGCACAAGCTCGTTGCCTGTTAGCTGTGCCATTTCTATTGCTTTGTTATATAGTTTTTCTGTTTGTACAGAGTTAACCTGATAGAATGAGCGTGGTGAAATATTGAATTTTAAGCCACACAACACATCTTGAATTTTCCCCTTACCATATAAAACAATCTCTTTACTACCTAGCATCATTTTGTTAGGGGTAGTATTTATGTTTTGTACAATGGTTGTTATTTTAGGATACAGCTTTAAAAGCTCTTTTATAAATTCATCTTTTTTAGGGAATTTTTCATAGGCTGTTACAAGCACAAGCATTGTTTCTCCAGTGTTTTGTGATGTGCGTACAAGGGTGTTTTTTAGAAAACCCTCACCTGTTTTGTGATTATAAATTTTTATATTCAGTCTTTTTACTACAGTTTTTACTGCTATAGCTATTCTGTCGGCTTTTTTATTGTTAAGCAGACAGCTTTCTACTGCAACAATACCATTTGTTGCAGACTGATACACACCACTTACGATTTTTCCACTTTTTGCTTCACGAAAAAGAGTTTGCACCTTATTTCTGTAGTGATATGGGTTTTCCATACCAATTATTTTATTTACCTTTGCAAAGCGATTCATAAGTCTTTCTACTTTAATCTGCTTCCATTTAAGCTGTTGCTCGTATGTCATATTTAGCAGTTGACAACCACTGCATTTTTTATATACATTACATTCTTGTGTTTGCATAATAATTCTCTTTCTTAACTAAATTTATTCTACTGTTGTAAATGTAGAAGCCTCTGTAGGAGCTTCTGTTGCTTCTGGTATAGTATTTGATGTATTTTGTGATGATATTATACCTGTGTTAACATTAGAAAAAGCTGCTGTAGAAAATAGCTTTTCTATAGTTTCTTTATCGGCAACGCCATCTCGTCTGTTAAGCTCGTTATTAATCTGGAAGCTCTTTACAGCGTCAGCAGTTGATTGACCAAAATAGCCTGTTGGAGCTATTGTAATATAGCCTAGATCCTTTAGTCTTTGCTGTATAGCAAAAACATTGCTATCCTCTTCGTCTAATGTATATGAAATACCGTCAAATATTTCGATACCATAATTTTCAGCAAGGCTTTCACCCTGTCGATTACCATTTTCTTTAATAGCGTTAGCAATATATGCTACACCACTTGCAGAGTATTTTCCTTGTCTTGATATATATTCGCTTGGGATTTCTATTACTCTATTTTTATTAACAACATTAGTATTTTTAAAAACATCACTTTGTAATATTTGCTGTTTTAAGCCTTTCTCACAAAAAATATAAAAAGCAAATCCTTGCTGTTTGTCTACAGCTGTAATTTTTGAAAAAGGTAGCTTTCCGTGCATATCCATTTCGGTTGCAATATTTTGAACACCAGCATAGCTTAAAATATCGTTTTCGTACATATCATTTGTAACTGCAATAGCTTTATCTATACTATAGATATAACAACCCTTAACAATTGTATCACTTTTATTTTTTTCTAAATTATCAATAACTGCTTTTGCATAAGCTTCGCCTAATTTATCTCCCTCAATATTGCCACTCATAATTGTACAGATATTTGAATAAAGAATATCAAGATTATCAACACTTGTAGCAGATGCCATTCTTAAAACAAGTGCATCACCTTTTTTTAAATCCTTATAATCCTCGTAAGAAATATCAGGAGAAGCAAATATAATATCTGCGTCAGCATTTGCTGTTATATCTGTTCGTGGGTTAATATCAGAGCCATATTTCTGCACATCTGCAAGCTCTGCTTGAGTACAATCTGTAGAACATCCAACTATTTTGTCTGTGTATCCACAGGTAATAAGTACATCTGCAACATTATCATCAAGCACAAGAATTTTCTCTGGCTGTGAATATATTTCTTCTTTACCTACTGTTACAGGGTATGCAGTAGCTTTGCTATCAACAGACAGCTTGTTTGAAATTTGATTAGAAACAGCTTTAAAATCACAACCACTTGCTGCTGTAAGCATAGCAACAGATAATGATAAAGCAATAATCTTTTTAAACATTTTAAAACCTCCGTAAATTGAAGTATATATAGTAATTTTAACTCTTTTTATAGGTTTAGTCAAATTTTATGCTAATACTAATATATAATAAAATTAAAAAATTTATAGTATAAGTTATTGACAACTAGGGGGTATATGTGCTAAAATAACTTTTGTAACGCTGGTGTGGCGGAATAGGCAGACGCAAGGGACTTAAAATCCCTCGGTAGCAATACCGTACCGGTTCAAGTCCGGTCACCAGCACCAAAAAGAGCAGTTTATAAAAACTGCTCTTTTTTTGCGTTTTAGGGATAAAATGGCTATTTATACGAGATTAAAAATCATCGACAAATGCACTTATGGGGCGTATAATATAATCAAATCAATATAAGGAAATGATAAATGCAATGAAAAAAATAATATTCTTTCATTTATGGGAAATTGAGAGTCTTGAAAAACACCTTGAAAACATGGAACAAGACGGATTTCGATTAGAAAATATTAAGTATTCATATTGTTTCTATTTTAAAGAATCAAAACCAAAGCAAATGCAATATTTTCTATCCTATAATTCTAAAGTACCAAGTATGGGTAGTTGTGACTATGCTTTGGAATCAAAGCATAATGCAAACCAAATTAAATCAAAATTGTGTTCCTTTACAATATATCGTACAAAAGAGCCGAAAGAAAATCTGTCATTTCTTTATGAGGTAAGATTGGATTATATAAAAGCAAAGCTTTTTGAAAAGGCTTTAACTTCCTTATTTGTAACTATACTTTTTTTAGCTATTAGTTTTGCTACTAAAATTACTCAATCAACCTCCAATGGTTTTTGGATTATAAATACAGTGATAGCGATATGTGGCTACTTAACTGTTTATTATTTTTATGGGTATTTCAAACAAAGAAGTAAATGTAAAAAATATGAAGATAACAAATTATAAGAATATCTGTAATTGTTTATAAAATGCTTAAAAGAGGTATATATTCTATGAAAAGTAAAATATTAAAGATTATATTTATTCTATCCTTTATACCATATATTTTTACAGTGTGTGGTGTGATATTTAGTATATTTAGAGATGGTATAGGACAACAGCAATTATTAAAACTGTTAGATAATATTTTTGAGTGTGGTATAGTAGCACCAATTTTCCCTGCGTGTTTAACCTTTCAAATGTGCTACATATTCAGAAAAAATCGTAAGGCTATGTTTATATGTTCGTTTATTCCTTGTATATTTGCATTGCTGGTAATTTTTAAGTATATGGTATTTGGCATTAAATTTTTAGGTGATACTGTGTATTATGGTTTAGACGCTTTTAGTCTTGGATTATTTGGTGTTCTTATTTACTATGTTGTGTTTTTTCCAATTTTGCCAATATGCTTGATTTTACAGATAGGTTTAATTATTTCAAATAAAAAGGCTAAAGCTAAGCTTCAAAATACTCAATAAAATAAATGCTAGTGTAACTGTCTAACGGTTGCACTAGTTTTTTGTTTATTATAATAACTAGAAAACTTTTTATTTTACTGGTATACTTAATATAGTAAGAGAATTTATAGAAAGTAGGGTGATGAGTTATGAAAAATAAAGTATTTAAAATTATATTTATTTTATCATTTATACCTTACCTATTGGTATTGTATGGTATATGTGGTGGAATAATTGGGATTTTTGCAGAATTAAAAGAATTAATACGTATGTTTGAAGATACTTATTATTTTTCTTGTGTAATGGTACCTTTTGTTCCTGCGTGTTTAACTTTTCAGCTGTGCTACATATTCAGAAAAAAACGTAAAATTATGTTTATGTGTTCTTTTATCCCTTACATATTCGCATTTTTAGTATCTGTTAGAGAGGCAGTTTCTGGTATTCCATATATGAATAGTACTGTATATTATGGTTTAGAAGCATTTGATATTGCATTCTATGGTGTTTTGGAGTTTTATTATTTTCCACTCTTGCAAATATGCTTGATTTTCCAGATAGTTCTTATAATTCTGGCAATAATCAAAAAGATAAAGCCTAAAGCTCTAATTCAAAATATTTAATAAAATTTAAAGCTAGTGTAACTGTTTAAACAGTGCACTAGCTTTTTATTTATAATCTTATTCACACTCTTGTATAGAAATATGTTATAATATAGCGAAAGAGGTGGATTATATGAAATTATACGAAATGATTCTTAAAGAAAAAGAAAAAAATACATATAAAGATTTTCATGTACTTAATATAAGCAATGAAATATGGCTGGCATTTATAAGGGAAATGCGAAAATGGAAAGCCAGCGACATTTATGCTATTTCGTTCTTTGTAGATTACGACATAGATATGCAATCACAGTTGCTTTTACACTTTGGATATAATACAGAATCACATTATAAAAAAGAGCTGTGTGCTAATGTAGATTCAGAAACCATACGCTGGAATTATAATTTCTGGCTTCAGAACGAAACCTTTTGCTTTGGCGAAGATGAATATACAGATGGTATGATAGACGAATGGCTACGACAACAAAAAATCCGTGAATTTGAGGCTGTTGATATGTTTGTTGACAATGTTGTTGACGCTGTGCGTGAAATACATAAAAGTGGTGTAATAAAGGAGCAGTTTGGTGTGGAGCTACCTATAATTATCCACACCAGAAACTACCACGAAAATATTGCAAATATTAATATAAAAGCAAATAAAGAATATTTAGATAATGACTTTATAGATTATTGCTGTAGAAATTTTAAAGAATAAGCTATATTTGAATATCAACATTATATTCTTTAAGCCAAAAATCAATCTGTATAAGGTAAGCTAAAATTTGTGGTGCATTCATAAGCTGACCATACCATGGCGATGATACTTTGCCTGGGTTTTCTATAATATTATTAATAGCATTTACATCTAAAAACTGCATTATAGCACTATTTTCAGACATAAGCTTTTTCATTGCTTTGGCACAAAAGTTAAAATATATTGGGTTATGAGTTTTTGGGTATGGGCTTTTCTTTCTGAATATAATTTCATCAGGAAGAATACCCTGCATAGCTGTTCTTATAATACCCTTTTCTCTACCATTTAAGGCTTTAAGTGACCATGGCATATTATAGGCATACTCTACAAGGCGATAATCACAGAATGGTACTCGTACCTCAAGACCATTATACATACTACATCTATCCTTACGGTCAAGAAGCCCCTGCATAAACCAATTGAAATTAAGCACAAACATTTCTTTCATTCGTGCCTCTAGATTACTTTCGTTTGGTAGCCTATCAACTGTGTTTAAGGTAGATAAATATTTCTCACGCACATATTCCTCACCCTTTGGCAATAACCCCTTTTTCAATACCTCTCTGCGAATATCTAAGCTTCGTGACCATGGGAAGGTGTCTTCAAAAAGTATTTTTTCATTGTGATACCATGGGTATCCACCAAAAAGCTCGTCGGCACATTCACCTGATAAAGCAACGGTAAAATCTTTTCTTACCTCTTTGCAGAATAATATTAGTGACGAGTCAACATCTGTCATTGCAGGTAAATCTCTTGCTCGAACAGCGTCAAACAAAGCTTTGAATAAATCTTCGTTTGAAATAACTATATTTCTATGATCAGTATGAGCAAAGCTACTCATAAGCTTTATATATTCGCCGTCGGAATTCGGCTGAAATAAATTTTTAGTAAAATATTTTTCGTTATCCTTATAATCAACAGAATAGGTTGTAAGTGTACCCTTGTTATGCTCGGCAAAATAATCTGATGATATTTTGCTTATTATGCTCGAATCAAGTCCACCAGATAAAAATGTACATAATGGTACATCAGACACAAGCTGTCTTGTAACAGCGTCTTTAAGTAACCAGCGTGTATGCTCTATAGTTTCAGCTTTGGTGTGAGGATGAGGTCTTGCTCGCAATTTAAAATATTTTCTTTTTTTAAACACACCATTTCGATATATTCCACATTCACCAGGTAGAAGCTCGTAAACATTCTTAAACACACCCTTACCACCACTTCTGCCAGGGCCTATAAAGAAAATATCCATTAAACCCTCTTCATCTACCTGTGGCTTTAATACTGGGCAAGCAAGCAAAGCTTTAATTTCTGACGCAAATATAAATCCATTATTGTATTGATAATAGAAAAACGGCTTTACGCCTATTCTATCTCTTGCAACAAAAAGCTTTTTGTTGTCGTGGTCGTATATAGCAAAGGCGAAAATTCCGTTTAGCTTTTCAATACAATTTTCTCCCCAATGAAGATATGCAGTAAGAAGCACCTCGGTGTCGGAGTTTGATGTAAATTGATAACCAAGCTTTTTAAGCTGAGTGCGTAGCTCTGCTGTATTATAAAGCTCACCGTTGTAGACTATGGTGCATTTTGTAATTCTGCCCTGCTTTGTCATTGGCTGTAAACCACCACTTGGGTCTATTACAGAAAGTCGTCTGTGCATAAGACATACGTTTTTTTCGTTACTGAAAAATACTCCCTGTTGGTCAGGACCTCTGCGTTTTAATGAATTTATCATATTTTCAATAACAGGTCGCTTTTGAGTAAGGTTTTCGTAAAAATCTAACCACCCGGCTATTCCACACATAAACAAAAACTCCTTTCAAAACACTTGCTGTATTTATTATATTCAGTAAGTGTCTTTTTTGTTCGTGCCTATAAATGGAAATTCACCACCTTGTGCGTAGTAAGCACAAGGTGGTGAAAATTTATTTTTAAAAGTAATATTTATATTTTTTTAAGCATATAGTTTAAAGAAATATACAGGCTTATATTTTGCAAAAAAGAAAGGGAGATAAATATGAATGAACATTATCCGTTTGAATTACCACCACTAAGCTATAACTATTATGACCTTGAACCATACATAGATGGCGAAATAATAAAAACACATCACACCATACTTATGCAAACCTATGTTGATAAACTTAATGAGGTGCTTTCTAATTTCCCTCAATATCAAACATGGAGCTTAAAGGCACTTGTTGCGTATGCAGATACATTCCCTCCTGCTTTGCGTAAAAGTATAAAAATATATGGTGGAGGAGTGTATAACCATTATATTTACTTTAACAGTATGACACCTGGTGGCAGAATGCCAACACCTAAGCTTATGTCACAGATTAAAGACAGCTTTGGTAGCTTTGATAATATGAAAAACTCACTTATAGAAAACACTATGGCGAATTTTGGCTGTGGGTACACATGGCTTGTTTGTAACAAGGGCTGTAAGCTACAAATAATTAACACACAAAAGCAAAATACCCCACCGCTAACCTTAGTTGACCCTATTGTAACAATAGATTTATGGGAGCATGCTTATTTTAGCCAATATATAAATAACCGAAATCAATATGTGCTTAACTGGCTACAGGTAGCAGACTGGAGTAAGGTGTGCGAATATATTGCTTGCCATGCGTTTATGGATGATTAACAATTACCAATACACCACCACTGTGTACTGTAACAGTTGAGGCTTCAGCAATTGCAATGTTGCTTGTGCCGATTGGGAAATCAGATGTCATTGTTAATTTATCGGCTGAGTATTTAAAGCCGTTAAGAGTAACTGTTGCTTTGTTGCAACCAAAAGGAAATACCGATACTGTACAACCACAGCAATTAAGAGTAAGCGTGCTTTCAGTATAGAATATACTTGTTTTACTATCTTTAAGTACAGCTTTACAGTTGTGACTGTAAGCAAACTTTAAAAGCGATAAATTTGCATAAAGGTGGTCAGCTCTACTTCCTGTTGCACCAAAAAGAATAAAATCTGTGTAGCCATTGGATATTCCATGCTTAATACAATAAATACTGTCTGTGTCGTCTTTCTCCACAGGCAGTATTATTTTTTTTATATTATTATCAACATCAGTGGTAGAAGAATCAAAATCACCTATAACTATGTTAGGTGTAATACCAGCTTTAACAGCAATATCATATCCACCATCAGCACAGATAATATAGTCATCCTTATTAATCTGTGATTTTATAAATTCTGGTTGATTATACGGAGAAGCACAAATTATTATACATCGGCTCATCTTCTTTGCCACTCCTTAATATCCTTTACCTCGTTGTACATTTCTACATAGCTTGTGTGTCGGGATTTATTTATTTCTCCGTCCTTTACAGCCTGCAAAACAGCACAGCCTTTTTCGCAGGTATGTGAGCAAGATGAGAATTTGCACATTGTTATATATTCTTCAAATTCCGGGAAGCAATTTGCTAAATCCTCTTTATTTATAAGCTCATATCTTTCAAGGTCTACAGTAGAAAAACCTGGTGTATCGGCTACATAGCCACCGTCAGTTTTATAAAGCTCTACGCTACGGGTGGTGTGTCTGCCTCTGCCAAGCTTTTTGCTTATATCACCAGTTGCAATATTCAAATCTGGGAAAAGATAATTAATAAGTGATGATTTTCCAACACCCGAATTACCTGTAAACGCAACAATGCTGTCTTTAAGTAGCTCTCTTACCTTGTCAGCACCCTCACCCGTTACAGACGAAAAGCTAATTGTCTTAATTCCAGATTTTTCATATATTTTTATAAGCTCGTCAGCAGATTGTAAATCAGATTTAGAAAACACTATTACAGGCTCAATATTTTTATTTACAGCTGTTGCAGTCATTTTGTCTATTATAAAAGGATTAGGTGTAGGCTCGCATACTGAAGATACAATAATAAGCTTATCTAAATTTGCAACAGCAGGACGAACTATTTTATTTTTTCGTGGAAGAATGTTATCAATAGAAGCATAGCCCTCTTTTGGTATAGTTATTTCTACCTTATCACCAACAACAGGAGAAAGTCCTTTTTTTCTAAAAACTCCTCTGGCTTTACATTCTATAATTTCGTTATCTGCTTCTACATAATAAAAGCCACCTAAAAGTCTTATTATAATTCCTTGCTTGTCAGCCATACTGCTTACCGTCCTTTTATTTATGATGATATTGATTTTACCATATTTTGTGAAAAATTCAAAGAATTATTATGACTAAATTATTTTGTGAATAATCATCGTAAAAAAACACAATCTAACAAAAAGGAGTGTGCTTTTTATGGAACAAACAGTAGCATTTTATGACGCAAAGCCTTATGACAAAGTGTGGTTTAACAGCTTGCCTCATAACGGAATAAAATTCAAATTTTTTGAACCTAAGCTAAATAGCGAAACTGCAAAGCTTGCATATGGATGTAGTGCAGTAGTAGCCTTTGTAAATGATGATATAAATGCAGAAGCAATAGACAAGCTTTATCAGCTTAGAGTAAAAGCAATAGCAATGAGATGTGCTGGCTATAACAACATAGATTTTAAAGAAGCATATAATAAAATTTCGGTAATGCGTGTGCCAGGATATTCCCCTAATGCAGTAGCAGAATATACAATGGCTCTTTTGCTTACACTTAACAGAAAAATACACAAGGCATATAACAGAACCAGAGATTATAATTTTTCTCTTGCAGGCTTATCTGGATTTGACCTAAAGGGTAAAACAGTAGGTGTAATAGGTACAGGAAAAATAGGCAGAGAGTTTATAGATATATGCAACGGATTTAAAATGAATGTTTTAGCCTATGATATATACCCAATGCAAAACAGCAATATTAATTACACCGACCTAGACACAATTTTTAAGGAATCTCATATTATATCTTTACATTGCCCACTTACAAAAGAAAGTCATCACCTTATCAATGAAGAAACAATTAAAAAAATGCGTGATGGTGTTATTTTGCTTAACACATCAAGAGGTGCCATTATAGAGAGTCAGGCATTATTAAAGGGATTAAAAAGCAAAAAAATCGGTGGTGCAGGACTTGATGTTTACGAGGAAGAAAGTAGTTTTTTCTACGAAGATTTTTCGGGTGAAATTATTAACGACGATATATTGTCGCTACTTGTATCTATGCCAAATGTTATAGTAACCTCACATCAAGCCTTTTTAACTGACGAAGCATTAAAAAATATAGCACAGACAACTATAGAAAATTTACAGGCTTATTTTAATAACAAGCCACTTGTAAACGAGATTTGTTACCATTGTGAAACAGGAGAGGTAACTACTGACTGTGACAAAAAGAAGAATGGCAGATGCTTTTAGATAATTACTGCACAAAAAACCACCCGTAAAAACTTACGGGTGGTAAAATTTTATTTGTGTTTAATTATGCATTTTTGTAAGCGAATATCCTATTCAGTTTACTTTTCCTTTACTTCGTGCTCTTTAAAGGCAAAAAATCTTTGACCAATATAATTAAATGCAACAAACAAGCAAGAGCCTGTAATCATTGAAGCATTACCTGCAAAGGTTTCTACACTCCAACCAAACATTGTGATTGAATTTGTTATGCATATCCATTCAACAAGAGGTAGAGCAATACCGTTTGCCAGAGTAAAGCAGATTGCAATATTTAGAGCAAATCTTAAAATAGGCTTCCAGCCCTTATCCTTATTTTTAAATGTGAAGTATTTATTCAAAAAGTAGCTTATAATACTACCTACAACCATTCCAATTATAGATGATAGCCATACACCTGTGTGGAATAAATTAAAAAGAAGAAATTTAAGACCCTCACCAACAAGAGTATTTAAAAGACCTACCAGAATAAATTTCCAGAATTTTATATCAAAAAACTGTTTAACAAAACCTATCATTCATTTACCTCTATTATTCAAAGTAGCTTAAATCATACTCTACTTTTTCAATTTCTTCATCATCAGAATCGTCAGATTTATCATCTTTTTCGATAGTCTCTTTTACGCTGTCTGTTATTTCTTTAGCTTTTGCTGACTTATCTTTTTTGTCATCAGCTTTATCTTCTGTGCTTGTATCAGCTTCTGTTTCGTCTTCTGTGTCAGCTTCGCTATCAGCGTCTTGGTTGATGTTAGTATCCTTTACAAGGAATATAGGTCTTTTTTTGCTTTCCATATATATTCTACTTATATACTCACCAAGAATACCGATAGAAAGCTCTATAATACCACCCATAAACAGTGTAGATGATAGAGTTGTGAAGTAACCAGGTACATCAATACCAAATATAAGTGTTTTTATTAAGGTTATCAGAATATATAAAAATGCAACAAATGAAATGAAAAAGCCAACTCCAGCAAGTATTCTTAATGGAGCAACCGAGAATGAAGCAAAGCCGTCTATTGCATATTTAAATAGACCCCAGAAGCTCCATTTTGTAGTACCTATTGCTCTCTCAACATTTTCATAAGGTATCCACTTTGTTTCAAAGCCAACCCAGCTGAATAGACCCTTAGAAAATCTTTGAACCTCACCTAAAGAAACTACAGCATCAACCATTTGACGGCTCATCATTCTGTAGTCAACAGCACCATAAGGCATTTTTACCTCTGATATTTTGTTGCTTATTTTATAGAAATTCTGTGAAAACCAACTGCGTATTTTTGACTCTCCCTCACGAGATGAACGTCTAGCTGCACAACAATCATAACCCTCTTCCATTGCCTTACACATATCAACAAGCATTTTTGGAGGGTGCTGTAAATCGGCATCCATTACAACAACATAGTCACCTGTTGAATTTTTAAGTCCTGCATACATAGCTGACTCTTTACCAAAATTACGAGAAAATGAAATATATTTTACATTCTTATATTTCTTAGCCAGCTTTTTCATAACACCATAGGTATTATCCTTACTACCGTCATTTACAAGAATAAATGTAAAACTATAATTTTTTATTTTCTCTATAACCTTTGTTGTTTCGCTAACGAATACAGATAATCCCTCTTCTTCGTTATAGCAAGGAACAACTAAATCAACTGTTTTCATAATTTTTACCATCCTATAAATAATAATTTACTTAATTATATCAAATATTTTATATTAATAAAAGTGTTATTTAAAAAAATTTAGATATATGTTTTTTAAGAAAAAATACAAAAGTAAAAAGCCAGCTTTTTACATATTAAACAATAAAAATAAGAAAATATGTAATGCTTGTTACAAATGACAAAAAATGCAAGTTTAATAAATTAAACTTGCATTTCGACTTTATTTGTATTACAATACTTATTAGAGTTAAATTTATATTATGGGGGATTACAGAATGAATTATTTAGAAGCTTCTAAAAACGAGTTAAAAACAGAGCTTGAAAAAATGCAGGCTGAATATAAAAAATATCAAGAGATGAACCTAAACCTTGATATGTCAAGAGGTAAGCCAGGTAGCAGTCAGCTTGATTTATCAGAAGGTATGCTTACTGTACTTTCTTCAAAAGAAGATTGTAAGGCTGTAAATGGTTTAGATTGCAGAAACTATGGTGTGCTTGATGGTGTGCCAGAAATGAAAGAGATTTTTGCAAAGGTTCTTGGTGTAGAAACAAGCGAGATTATGGTTGGTGGTAACTCAAGCCTTAATATGATGTTTGATACTATTTCTACAATGATGACAGCTAATGTAAATGGTGGTACACCTTGGGCAAAGCAGGATAACCTAAAATGGCTATGCCCTGTTCCTGGTTATGACAGACATTTTGGTATTACAGAGTATTTCGGTTTTGAAATGATTACAGTACCAATGACACCTCAGGGCCCTGATATGGATGTTATCGAAAAGCTAGTTAGCGAAGATAGCTCAATTAAAGGTATTTGGTGTGTACCAAAATATTCAAACCCACAGGGTGTAACATATTCTGATGAAACTGTAACTCGTTTTGCAAAGCTAAAGCCAGCAGCAAGTGATTTCAGAATTATGTGGGATAACGCTTATGTAATTCACGATATCGCAGAGAAGGGTGATACTCTGCTAAATCTTATGGATGAGTGTAAAAAGTATGGTAACGAAGACCTACCTATTATGTTTACATCAACATCAAAAATCACATTCCCTGGTGCTGGTATTGCTTGTATGGCTACATCAGAGAAGAATATGAAATTCTTTAAAAATAAATATGCAGTACAGACAATAGGCTACGATAAGCTAAATATGCTAAGACACGTTAAGTTCTTTGGTAGCTACGAAGGCTTAATGGAGCATATGCAGCTACACAGAGCAGTTCTTGAACCACGCTTTAACGCAGTAATCAAAAAGCTAGAGGATAACCTTGGTGGTTATGGTGTGGCAGAGTGGCTAAACCCTAAGGGTGGTTACTTTGTAAGCGTAGATGTATATGAGGGCTGTGCAAAGAGAACTGTTCAGCTTTGTAAAGAAGCTGGTGTTGTACTAACAGGTGCAGGTGCTACATTCCCATATGGCAACGACCCTAAGGACAGCAACATTCGTTTAGCTCCAACACTTCCACCAGTAGAAGAGCTTGAACTTGCAATGGATTTATTCTGCGTTTGCACAAAACTTGCTGCACTTGAAAAGCTTGCAAACTAATAAAATCTATTAAACAAATTTATACCCTAAATATTAAACGACCAATCTCGATTAATAATCTGAGATTGGTCGTTTTTTAATCTATACCGTTTATAGTAACGTCTTTTCTTATAATCTGTTTTTTAAGCTCGTTATGCCTATAAGAATTTATTGTAAAGCAATTCTTATTATCAAACCTAAATACAATTGATTTACTATACGGCTTGTGTGATTTATATTCTGTAATTATAAGACTAGCATTACAATTATTTAGCGTTTTAAAGGTTGTTAAAAAACCCATACCCGTACCACCTGTATCTTTATGTGTGGTAACAGCTTGCAAACCAATCCTTTGCAAGGTATCTATAGCAAATTCACAGCCATTGTCTTTGATTGCAATTTCGTATATTCCGTTATGCATATCAAAACTAAGCAGTATATTACCATTTTCTATATTAGATGATGTTATTGCTATAATGGCATCCTTTAAATGATCACAAAGCAGTGTTTGTAAATTAGTTTGTGAAATAACCTTGTTTAAAATATATGTAGGTTTGCATTGTATGGTAACATCAAAATTAATTTTATGAGAAATACAACTTGTAAGCACTGTACTTAATGTACCATCTATAATAGCAATATCCGTAGTAGGCAGTTGCTTGTTACTGATTTGCTCTTCAAAAACAAAATCAGAGCGTTCTTTTAGCATTGTAAGAATTTCACTAAGCAGAGCTTTTGTATCACTTGAATCACCTTCATTTAAATGCTGGTTGATTGTATGGTTAAGTGTAGTTATTAAATGATTATCTCTATGCACAATTTTTGCCAATGCAGTATTTGAGTCTATAAGACTATCTATCTCTCCTTGTTTTTCTTTAAGCTCAACCTCATATTTTTCAATTTCCTTTTTATTCAGAGTTCTTACATATTTTTGGTTGATACTTCTTTTTATCCACATAAATATGCCTGCAAATATAAGTATCATAGTAAAAACAATCGTAGGCAATATATTAGCTGAAACATATTCTTTATTATTGATAATGTTAATAATAAAAAGTATATAACCTGAAAGAACCATTCCTATATCAGCGTGATTTTTATCCTTAAGAAATCCAAAACCATTTTTAAAACGTCTTATGTTCATAAACATTATACTTAGAAGTATCTGAAAAATCGTTATAAAAATCCCCCAGAATATACTAGTTGATTCTATATGTGTAAAAAAACTAACAACACAACAAATTATATATGCTATTATTTTAAAGCAATAGCTGATACCTGTTGAAATTATTGATGTAGTCAAAGTAATTAAAGGTGGCTCTTTTATGTTTAAAATTACTAGTGAAATACTAATTAACATAAAAAGAAGTATTTTAGAATGCATATTATAGCTATATTCTGTCATAAGCAAAATACCTGAAATTAACACGCTTAAAAAAGAAAGATAAATTACTTTTCTTTTAGCAGGCTTTATATTTAAACCTCTGTAGAAAAAATAAATACTCGAAATAATTGTTGGCAAATATATTAAAATTCTTGAATAATCAATTTGTTGTAGCTGTACTATTAACTGTGATAAATTCATTATATTGCTCCTAAATAAATTTTAAAAAATTTGTTAATAGTATAGCATATTTTCCTCAAAAAATAAAACACCACACAAAGGTGGTGCGCCAGAACGACTAATCAAAAATAGTAGTTGTGCGGCACCTTCGAGTGGCAACAAAACAGCCATCAAACATGATCGAATTCATGTTTGATGGCTGTTTTCTGTTTAAAGCAATGTCAAATATTATACAAACACTTTGGATCTGGCAAGTTTAGCAAGCTCTCTGGCTTCGATACTGTCGTCGATCGAACGTTTTACCATGCTGGAGATTTTCATTATATGTGTTCTGTCTGTAGGAACAGGAATAATAAGGTCTTTCAAACGATCGCCAAGTGAGTTAATAATATCCTGAGAGAAGGTTTTAGACATAATTTGTTTTTTGAGATATTCAGAAGAAAGAGCAGCCAACAGGAAATAGTTATCAATTCCGTACTCGTTCTTCATAACTCTAATTTTATATAAATGACTCTGGTATACAATTCGAGTATCATACTTGGAAATCATCGCGCATGTTCCGATAAGGTACGAGCCATCCTTTACCATCAAAATATCGCCTTCACGAACATCTTGTTTGCCGGCAAGCTGTTCATAAATAGCATCACTCAGAAGATGTTTCGGATCAGACTTAATCTCCCAATTGGAAATATCAGATGTTCTGACAAATGGGATAGTGCCGGTACCATAAGAAAGCTTTCCTACCTCGTCGCCAGTCGATACCTGAATAACGCCTTCCTCTATCAATTCTCCGATTCTTTTGAGAATATGCGCGTTTGGATCGAATTGGCTTTCGCCCATTACTTTGTATGTATATGCGCGAGGTGCCAGAACATAATTCTCAATATCTATACTGGAAATAACGAAGCCCAGTTGAGTGTTGGGAACTGAACCACTATTAGCGTATTCTTTGTAGTAATTAACAATTGACGGAATATCATCCATGGGGATTTCTCTGCCTCTGGAATCATGACCACACCATTTGGCTTCAGCCATAAAAATATCATACGGTTCCGTTTGCGCGGAGATGTATTTTTCAAGAACGAGCAAGCATGTCTTGGTATGAGTACCACCCTTGCCAGATGTTTTGAACAAGTCATCCGGCATACCGATTACAGCGCGAACACGGCAGTGTTGCATAATATAATCCACAACGAATGAGTATTTCTTACTAGAAATCATGCTTTCAGGAACGACAATACCAATTGAACCACCGGGGCGCACGAGTCGGACGCACTGTTCCATAAATACTACTTGTGGAGGAACGGCCTCGTTAATATCACACGACTGTGCAAAAGTATTGTCTTTACCTTTTTTGTATTTGTAAGCAAGTAGATATTTTCTAAGTGTTTCAAGTGTGCCAGATTGAATGTTGGAACCAAACGGCGGATTAGTCAGTATTACATCAAACGCATTTTCGCTCGTTCCAAGAATCGTTTCATCCCAAACAAGGCTATCAGCGCAGAAAATGTTGGATGTTGTTCTTGCAAGGCAAGCCAGATGAATTTTAGATAGACGCGTCAAATATTCATCTTTATCGACACCATATAGATTGCGAGCGTTCTCCGAAACAACGTCGCTATAAAGGCGCTTCCAGTATTTATATGTAGCAACAAGGAATCCACCAGCGCCACAAGCGAGGTCGAGCACTTTATCGTCAGGCTTTGGTGATACCATCTGAACAAGAGCCGTAGCTGCATTTTGCGGCGTGAAAAATTGACCAGATTGCCCCTTAACTGCGTCACCCATGAAAATCTCATATGCATCCCCGATAATATCACGTTCAATATTATCAAGATCAAGAGTACTTAATCGGCTATCAACAAATTTGATACTAATAGGATCTAATTCAATAGCAGCATCGGGATCGCTGTATATTTCAGAGTATTGCTGGAGCACCTGCTTAAAAGCACGTCGATACATACCAGAAAGCTCAATTTCATCTATTTTAGCTGTATCATTTTCGGCAAGGTGGAATTTACAAAAGATTAATTTTACAACTTCTTCAAGCAAGAATTCGTCTCGTGTTGCCCCGACGAAGCGTCCTGCCAGATAATTTCTTATGTCTTCAAAGACTTGTTTCGCAGAAAATGTTTCCATATTGGCACCGCCTTTCAGATTATGAAATCATTATACATCAAAACAGATTATGTTTCAAGTCTTTGTAAAACATTTTCTGAAATTGTCGCAAGCTGTTGCATTTTATGATAAAACGTGCTATACTTATTCATATAATATGCAGGAGGCGCAGCAATATGGGCTTTAAGGAAATTTTGGATACCGCTGTAACGAGGGATCGTTTCAGAATAGATGACTGTATTTCTATAGAGGAGCATCTTTCGGAAAGAGCAGCTCCTTTTTACAACACAATAAAAGCAAAATTGGATATTCGGCAATTGAAAGCCTTTCGTCGGAGCATCGTTCGCAACGCTTTTTTGATTGAACCTGTAAATGACCAGGTTACATCCACCAAAGTAGAAGTTAGGTGGAGCGATCATTTAGACGGTGATGTACGTTTCGCCTCATACGATACATGTGTTGCCATTCTGGAAAAATTGCTCTGTAAAATTGCGAATTTATCCGATGATGATTTCGCGATTATTAAAGAGTTCATGAACAATACCGTCGTCCCCTACGAGATGCCTATTGACTACATAAATCGATATGCCTCCCCTATTCATACGGCAGAAAATATTGATTTGTTTTTAGATGATACAGTTCGTACCTGCACACAAATGAGGCAGTTCATTCGTGATACAAAAAGGAATCCAGCTGCCGAGGTCTTCAAAACAATTCTTGACGACAAAGTGAAAGTAAAAACCTATTTGACAGACAGAGCGCAGACAGGTGATTATAAAACAAATCGAGAGAAACGCTGGGAGGCACATCCGAATTCCGTCCAATATGCGTTGCGCCGTGATTGCATGCGTATTGAAACAAAATTGCTTCTCCAGATTGCCATGTTCGAAGGTTGTGATCAAGGGCTCGTTGCCAGCATGCAAGAGGAAGCCCTTTTGCCCGATTCTTTTTCATTTGTTAAATGCCCAATTACCGGCGACAATATCCAGTATTCAGAATTTGCAAACGATGCGTTACACCCTACACACGGAAGATCCGCGTTTCAGGTTGGACACCTTAACCCTCTGAAATCATCAGATACAGATGGTTTTTATGGACATACCGCAGATAACATCAGCTGGATTTCGGAGAATGGTAATCGAATTCAGGGCAGTTTATCTTTGGATGAAGTGAATGAATTGCTTAGAAGAATTTATTTAAATCGTCCTGAACTTCGAGAACACTAAGAGAACAACGAGGTCTGACTATGGCTGATAAAAAAGGTGTAATTTATATTCTTACAAATCCGTCATTTCCGCAGTACGTCAAAATCGGTTACGCAACGGATGTGAAGCAGCGATTAGATGAGCTGAACCGCAGTACCGCCGTGCCGTTTGCGTTTCGTGTGTATGCTACATACGAGGTGGACTCCGCACTTTCGGACAAGAAACTCCATTCTATTTTGGACAAGCTAAATCCGGAACTACGTTCTACGGAAGAAGTAGATGGTAAGCGACGCATCCGGGAGTTTTATGCTATGACTCCGGAGGATGCTTATTCCATTCTGGAAGCCATCGCAGAAATCAACGATTATCGCCACCGACTGAAAAAGTGGAAGGCTACCGCGACCGAGCAGCGTGAGGAAGCTTTGGCGCAGGAGATCAACGAGCAGCATCAGGAGCGCATGGCACCTTTCACATTCTCCGCATGCGGCATCGCGATCGGTGAGCAGATCGAATTCTATTGCAACGGAAACGATCACACCGGAGAGCTGTGCGAGGTTGTTGACGATAAGCACGTTAGCTATAACGGCGAAACATGGTCGCTAACGGCGCTGGCAAAACATCTGACTGGTGTGAAAAGCGCCATCGCCGGACCAAAGTATTTCAAATATAAAGGTGAATGGTTGAACAGCATCAGGCAGCGATTAGGAGTATAAAAAGCTAACTCGGCGTGTCTGGATGAAATGAGGTGATTTCCCTGATTGACAGAATAGTACGTGAAATTCGTATGGCGTTGTCGAATGAACTGTATTTGTCGGCGTTGGCACTTGCGTTGACTTTACCTGACACCTGCGGTAAGGCCGAATATCCCAACGAGGATTACAATGGCGTGCGCTATAAAAACTGGTGCAGCCAATATGTTATTACAGACAGGTGTGATTCCCCCTACGGATATGATATGCCTTATCTGAATGAGGAAATCATTTACAGCTTACGTAATTGCCTACTTCACCAAAGCACACCAAACGTGGAGCAATCAAAAATCCATGAATCTCGGTGTAAGGTTGATAAATTCGAACTGGTCATAACTGGAGAAAATGGTGCTAACGGTGATCTGAGCATGGTCGCCTATGGTAAAGGCATGAGCATAGTGCGGCGAGAATTGAAAGTCCATATTTCCCATCTATGTTACATCCTTTGCGCCGCAGCTGAAAATTACTACCAAAATAACAAAGAGAAATTTGTTTTTATCAAATACTCAATCATTGATGACAGAGCGGATGAAGGCTTTCCGCGAAACATTTAGGTAGGCGCACTATCACTTAAGAGGATAACAAAAGAAATTACCGGCAGAGGGAAAATCCTTCTGCCGGTTTGTGTTCTATTTGCTAATTCTCGGTTATTTCGCTGGACTTTCGCGATTCTTTCTGGCTTAATTGTCCTGCCAAAAAGGCAGGAGGTAATGCATATGACAATCGAACAGGCGCAGAGAGACTTCGATGAGCTGATTGCAAAGAATGGATTCACCCTTGCGGGACGCACCAGCGATACGTGCATCCCCATCTACCACAGGGTGTGGAAAAAGACGGTGCAGATCGCATGGCATGGCGAGCAGGAGGAAACGCTGGAAGCAAGAATCCTTCTGAGCTACGGATACCCACTGGTGACAATCAAGCGCAACGACAGGCAGGATCCAAAGCTCATCCGCGACTACAGCAGCCCCAAAAGAGCAATGAACGCCATCCGCGAAATCGTGAAGTTCGCAGGCTTCGAGTGGTAAGGGGGTGACAAAGTGCGGAATATCATAGAGGAACTGTACTATGGCAACGTTACCCCGTGTGATCGGGACATCGTCAAAGGCGGCACATACTCCCATCTGCTGCATTTGGTGACGCGCAACGAAGATGACCTTATGCAAACGTTGACACAGGCGCAGCAGGAGACGTTCGAGAAATTCAAGGACTGTGCGTCAGAACTTAACGATGCCAACGAGGTGACATCCTTCACGCTTGGTTTCAAGCTCGGTATGCGGTTGGCGCTGGAGGCCATGATCAGCACCAGCGACATCACAGAACCCAAAATGTACTAATAACAAAGCGCCATCACATCTGGAGACAGGTGTGGTGGCGCTTTTTGCGTTATACAGATTCGTTTGCTTTTTCCAGACGATCGCGAGCGCGTTTGTCCTTTTGGTTTTTCGCCTTTCGTGCGCTCTGACATTCCTTACGACGGCAGTACATTTGGTTGCCGCGCTTACGGTAAAAGTAGCGACCGCAGTTAATGCAGACAGCAACAACACCGGTATATTCCTTGTTTGCCGTTTTCTTCTCCGGCGGTGCATCATCGACAACCATGCGAGCAAATGTGTACCAGCAGATGTCAAAGATAGAATGAACATCGGCAGAAAAGATATAGCGGTTGGATTTTGCATGTAGCTTGGGACGCATTTGGAAGGACGGAATCAAGTCCACCAGCTTTGCGCGTAGTTCATCATAATCATCATACGGAGTGCGGACAATATCATTATCCAACGGCTGTCCTTGCATTTTTGCATCAATCATCATTTCCTGCAGCAGATCGCCACCGGCAGAGGAATAATCTGCGTCGGGTTGTTCCACGGGAATATAACGGTACTTTTCAAAATACGGAACAGGATCGAAATAGCGGCCTGCTTTGCAGATATCTAGTATCAATTCTTCCTGTCCCATGCAGGCAGCATCAATTGCAGCATAGAAACGAGAAGCAAAGTAAATACGGTTTAGATCCTCCATGAATTTGGATATGGAGAAGGTCGCTTCCTTTTTTAATACCATAGCTATTTCGGTTGGCGTGAAGTTGGGATCGCGAACAAGGGTATTTACATCGTCAACGAAATACGGATGAATGAATTTTTTGCACCACCGGATGATCAGTTCAAATGGCTCTTGCTTTGTTTCGGGATTGTCGATAATGCGCGCTAAGTTACAAAGACTGGACAACAGCATACCACCACTAATATCGGAATAGCTCTTGTAATCCGATTCGGTACCGTTAATAACAGGATACGCAACGAGATCATCATTCATATAATCCCAATCGTATTGCGCAAACTGGGTAACTTTGTAGCCCAGCTGCCCGACACCACCAATTTCGCCAAAACCTAAAATATCAGTTGCCCTATCAATCTCATATTCAAAATCAAAGTTTTCCCTATAATAACCCATACTCTGCTCCATAAGGCCGATGTGTCACCGCAAGCGTCACCGGCAAGAATTTGTTTCTGGTGACATTATACTGTATAATTAGGATAAAAGCAAGAGCAAACCATAGCAAATGCTTTTAGCGGATGGTGCCGATAGGCCTTCCCGCGAGACCCAAGGGGGTAGTCTATCCAAAACCAAAAGAAAGGAGCAGCAGGATGAAGTCCAGAAAGAAGCAGCGAGAGAATCGCAGAATGAAGGTCAAAGAGGAAAGAATCGAATACCGCAACATGTACGGATACCAAGATCCCACACCGTACTTGGCAGTACGAAACATCATGGCCGCACAGAAAACCGCATCGGTACAACACCAACCACCTAAGATTGCCATCTAAGGCGATTTGAGGGTGGTATTTTTGTACCCATTTTTAAGAAGGAGGTGAAACACATGGAGAAAGCAACGATGAGCGTGCAGGAATTATCCGCGCACATGGGGATCAGCTTGCCAAAGGCATATGAGCTTACCAAACGAGAAGGCTTCCCCACTATCCGCATCGGGACAAGAATTCTTGTTCCCGTAGACGCATTTAAGGAATGGTTGAAGGAAAATGCAAACTGAAGTCAACACCAACCACAACACCGAAAGGAGGTGAAACGAAATGAAAGGATTTACCATCTACACCGCAAACTGCACCGGCAACGCCAAGAATTGCATCTACCCTACCGAGGTTGAGGTAAAGGACATTGCATCGCTGGAGCGGGCAATGCGGCACGATCATGTGTGTGCTATGTACCGCGATCATAAGCGCAGCGCGGCAGGCTTCGGATGGTCGGATTGCATCCCTATGGATTGCGACAACGATCATAGTGAGGATCCCGCGCAGTGGAAACATCCAGAGGATGTGGTGGCGGCATTCCCGAATGTGACATTCGCAGTTTGTTACAGCCGCAATCATATGAAGGAAAAGAACGGCCGCGCAGCTCGTCCCAAGTTCCACTGTTACTTTCCCATAAATAAGGTGACGGACAGCAAAGTATATACCGCTATGAAACATCAAATCCAGAAACAGTTTCCGTGGTTTGATACCAATGCACTGGACGCAGCCCGCTTCTACTTCGGTACCAAGCAGCCGGAAGTTATGTTCTTTGCAGGCGACAAAACGGTGGATCAGGTGCTACCCGCAGCGATCACCGCAGGAAGCCGCAATGCGACACTGTCGCAGAAAGCAGGCAAACTCATCAAACGATATGGCGATACGGACAAAGCGGAACAATTGTTCAAGATAGAAGCGCAGCGGTGCGTGCCGCCTCTGTCGGAGGATGAGCTGGCAAGTATATGGAGCAGCGCTAAGAAGTTCGGTGAACGAATTGCCGATCGAGATGATTACATCCCGCCAGAGCAGTTCAACACCCCAACAGAAAAGCTGGCAGCAATGCGCCCCGAGAGTAGCCGTAAATATGCTTGGTCGGATATTGGTGCCAGCCGTCTATTCGCGGATTACTACAAGGATATCGTCCGCTATGTGCCAGAGCGCAAAAGCTGGTACTGCTATGCCGATGGTGTATGGAGCGCTGACGTCGGCAACCTCAAGGCAATGGAATATTGCAAGGAGCTGGCAGACGCCATGCTCATATACGCACTATCCATACAGGATGAGCAGAAGCGGCAGGAGTTCCTCAAGTATTGCGGCAAGTGGCAGACTCGCCGTGTACGCGATACTATTCTCCGCGATGCACAGGGCATTTACCCCATCGCCATGAGTGAGTTTGATTGCGACCCCTATGTATTCAATTGTAGGAACGGCACCTTGCATCTGGATAGCATGGAATTCACCGAGCATCGTGCCGAGGACAGGCTGACCAAGATCAGCGATGTGGCATACGATCCCGAAGCTCATTGCAGCAGATTTCTAACCTTCGTGGATGAGATCACCAGGGGTAATGCAGACACAGCGAAGTTCTTACAGAAAGCGCTGGGCTACGGCATTAGCGGAGATACCCGACATGAGTGTTTGTTCATTCTCTACGGCGCAAAGACTCGCAACGGCAAAGGTACATTGTGCGAGAGCGTTCTTAAGGTGCTGGGCAGCTACGGCTGCACCGCAAGGCCGGAGACGATCAGCATTAAGCAGAATGTAAGCAGCCAGACACCCAGTGAGGATATCGCTCGTTTGGCAGGTGTGCGATTCACCAACATATCCGAGCCGGGGCGCGGGCTGGTGCTCAATGCAGCACAGGTTAAGAGCATGACCGGCAACGATACACTCAACGCGCGATTTCTACATGAAAACAGCTTTGATTTCAAGCCGCAATTCAAGTTGTATATCAACACCAACTATCTGCCGGTGATCAACGATATGACGCTGTTCAGCAGCGGCCGCGTGGTGATCATCCCCTTCGACCGACACTTCGAAGAATCCGAGCAGGACAGAACGCTGAAATCTGAGTTTGGCAAGCCGAAGAATCAAAGCGCCATCCTCAACTGGCTGGTAGAGGGATACCGACTTGCCATGCACGAAGGTCTAACACAACCGGCGGCCGTGATTGCAGCCACCGCTGAATATAAGCAGGACAGCGATAAAGTGATGCAGTTTGTGGAGGAAAAGCTG
The DNA here is from genome assembly GCA_045531635.1 of Acutalibacteraceae bacterium. Lineage (GTDB taxonomy): Bacteria > Bacillota > Clostridia > Oscillospirales > Acutalibacteraceae > CAG-964. Next base: position 25,104 of record JAZSEI010000015.1, on the reverse strand, counting down.
GAGGCAGCACCTATGGCAGAAACCCGAACATCCGTTGTCTACGAAGCCTACCGTGGATGGTGTTCCGAGAATGGATGCTACGCTGAGAATATGAGGAATTTCAACCAAGCACTACGCAGCATTGCAACAGTAACACGAAAGCGCCCAGTCACAGGTGGCGGCGCAACCACACTACTATGCGGATACCGAATCAGTGGTGCCGCACAGCCGCTATAAACATCATGTAGCAGCTTGTAGCAGGAAATATAGGTTGTTTTGAAAATCGTTTCTTTTATAGAAAAAACCATTTTTACTTGCTACAACCTGCTACACAGACGAAAGGAGTAAAAAAACACATGAGAAACTACAAGTTTTACAGCACAAGAGATGGCAGAATGCCGATGAAAATGCCGGATGCAGCAGACTTCGGTGATGGCAAGAAGGACGCGTTTGCCATGTACCACACTGCAGATGGTGAGCCGGTAATCCTGCGCAGGAGCATCGCGCTGACGCCCATGACGTGGTGCATCCAGAGAGGCACCAGCACCGTGTTCTTCAGCTGCTACCGAGATGCCATCAATCACTGCCGCAGACGCGGCTATAAGTTGATCGAGGAAGGAGGAAACGCATGAGCTGGAAGGACAAGCTGTTCGGCAGCAGAATCCTTGTCGTTGGCAAGCGCAAATACAAGAAGGCCGATAGCACTACGATCACAGTTACCAAGGACATCCGCTACACCGTCAAAGACGGTAGCAGCACCATCCACATGTACGATCTGGATGATGTGAAAAGCTACTGTAAGCACAGTACCCGCATTGACGGGTAGGGGGAGTCAAATCTCTACGCCTAAACTTCCCGAGACGGGCGTGGGGTCACACACGAAAAATCGGGAAATCAAGAAGGGGTATTGCCCCATAAATCAAGTTTTTCAAGGAGGATCCACTAATGGACAAGTTATTCAAGTATTACGCTCTCGATGGCAGAGGCATTCAGGGAGCAAATAAGAGACCCATCGACCACGCATACGACAGCGCGGAGGCAGCGTTCAAAATCTCCACCTTCTGTCTGGAGACCGCAGTGCCCGGCACCTATCGTCTGCTGGCCAAGCACCCCACTGACATCCACAAGTACCACTATTTCAACATCAAGTGCCCCAACTGTGGTGGCACGCTGGAAGAAATTATGCCCGCAAAAGACAAGCACGTGCTGCCCATGTACGCATGCACCTGCTGCAACCGATAATTAAAAGGAGGAACACCAATATGTATCATACCACCGAATATAGCCGCGAGTTCTGGAACGCAGCCAGAGCAAAAAGAAGAATTCCGAACACCACTGTTTTGGAGACCGGACGTGACACTCAGAATGGCAGCTACAGACTGCCCTACGAATCCAACAAGAAATTCGAAGCATTTCGCCAGAAGGAAAACCTGTTCCGTCGCATCGGTACCGTCGTCAGCGCGCCCAAGGGCGACTATACCATCTGGGCGTTTGACAATGAACCGGAGGTCACTTGGCTCACCGACAAGGATCCCATGTTCTTTGAAAATGTGGAAACATACGACGATTACCAGCTGGGTGGTCATACTCTCGGTTGCGCCACCCGCATTTCCGAGGATTTCGCCGCTGACGCAGGCTTGGATGTGAGAGGTCAGATCACCAGAGAGTTCGCCAGAAGCATTGGCCGCGCTGAGGAAGATGTTTGCATCAACGGCGATGGCATCCATACCCCTAAGGGTTTCTTAAAGGAAGCCCTCGTCGGGCAGTATACCCTCGGCATCGACTATGTTGACGTAGTTGACTTGTTCTTCGCACAGGATGAAGAATATCGCCGCAACAGCGTGTGGATCATGAACAGCGAGACCGCCTACAAGCTCCGCACCATGACCGATGGGGATGGCGGTTATCTCTGGAACCACAGTGACAACACCCTGCTCGGCAAGCCGGTGTACATCTCCGACTACATGCCCTCCGAAAACGAAGGAGCAGGCGCAAGACCTATCGCCTTCGGTGATTTCAGTTACTTCTGGATCGTCGATCGTAAACCCTTTGCGATGCGCTCCCTCACCGAAGTGCTGGTACCCCAGCAGCAGGTAGGCTACGTCGGCTATGAAACCATCGACGCAAAGCTCATCCGTCCCGAAGCTATCCGCGTAATGCAGATGAAGTAATTACACAACGACAGAGCGGTCACAGCAAAAATGCTGTGGCCGCTTTGTTAAATCGAAAGAAGGTGCTATATGAAAAAAGCAATGCTGCCCCGCATGGTGGCAACAATGATAGGCGATACCGTTTATATCGTCGAAAACGAATTCAGCAAAAACGCTACAGAAGGAGTAAAGGATAAGCTCAAGCGGCTGATTCTTAATAACATTCCCACAGAAAACACCCTCGATAATTCTCAAAAACCTAACAATTAAAGTCTCGCCTTTTAGCAGCAGTTCTGGTATAATCCTTCCCTGCCACTAGAAGGCTGTCGGAAAGGAGTAACAAATGACAACAATAAGACAGCCCGTTCAGGGAACAAATTTAATAATGGCAACGAACGATGATACGAAGATCACAGCACTTTACTGCAGGCTAAGTCGAGACGACGACCTTCAAGGGGATAGCAACAGTATCAAAAACCAAAAAGCAATTCTCAAAAAATTTGCAGACGATAACGGGTTTGGAAATATCCGCTTCTTCGTGGATGATGGATGGAGTGGTACGAACTTCGATCGTCCTGACTTCCAAAGAATGATTTCGGAAATAGATGCGGGCAACGTGGGAACGGTTATCGTGAAGGACATGTCCCGACTCGGCCGAGATTATCTCAAGGTCGGCTACTACACCGAAATCGCATTTCCGAATGCTGATGTCCGCTTCATCGCTATAAACAATGGTGTAGACAGTGCCAATCAGATGGATAGCGACTTCACACCCTTCCTTAATATTATCAATGAATGGTACGCAAAGGACACCAGCAAAAAGGTACGCGCAGTATTCCGTTCAAAGGGACAGGCAGGTAAACCGCTCTGCACCAACCCGCCTTATGGATACATCAAGGATCCCGAAGACAAGCTACATTGGATCGTGGATGAAGAAGCAGCGAAAACGGTACGACTGGTATTCGATCTCTGCATCAAAGGCCTTGGCCCTACACAGATAGCACGAGAGTTGACGCAGCTCAAGATTGAAAATCCTGTGGCGCATGGAAAAAGAAACGGAATTACTATACCAGCCAAACAGGAATATGATGATCCATACTTCTGGCGTACATCCACTGTGGCGCGTATGATGTCTCGGTTAGAGTATCTTGGACACACTGTGAACTTCAAAACCAAACGCAAATCATACAAGCAAAAGAAGCAGATAAAAAATGATCCCTCGGAATGGCAAATTTTCGAAAACACTCACGAAGCAATCATCGACGAAGAAGTGTTCAAGATCGTCCAAAAAATACGCGAGGGCAAGCGCAAACCCGCACGACTTGGTGAAGTGTGCGTCTTATCCGGCATAATGTATTGTGGCGATTGCGGAAACAAAATGTACAACGTCCGCTGTCAGGGCTGGGATCACAGCAAAGAATACTTTACATGTGCCACATACCGCAAGCAGCGTGGAGGTTGTTCTTCCCACCAAGTCCGCACAGAGGTTGTAGAAAAGCTGTTATTGCAAAGCTTGAAGGAACTTATCCGCTACGCCAGCGAGTATGAATCAGAGTTCGTTGACATGGTACTACAGAAAACACAAAAAGCACGCAACGCAGAACTGCGCGAAAAGAAACGAGAATACGATCAAAGCAAAACCCGCATTGCAGAGCTGGATCAGATCATGCAGCGCCTCTATGAGGATAACATCAGCGGCAAAATCAGCGACGAGCGATTCATAAAACTGACAGAGACGTATGAAAACGAACAGCGCCAGCTACAAATTAAGCTGACTACACTGGAAAAGTATCTGGCAGATGCACAAGGCAAAACGGTTAACTTAAAAACCTTCTTACAGTACGTGCAGAAATACACTAACTTGGAGCAGCTTGACGCAGAAGTAATACGCACGTTCGTAGAAAAGGTCATCGTGTACGAGCGTGAGACGGGAAAGAAGCGCAGAGGGGTACGACTAAAAATCATCTACAACTGCATTGGTGAGATCAAAATTGCAAAACCACCAGATAAAACGACGTAAAGGAAAACGGCATAGTCGACGAATCGACTATGCCGTATCCTAAACAGCGTTCTGGCGCACCATCCAAGGGTGGTGTTTCATTTTTAGAATAGATTAATGAGTAAAATTTATGCAAAACACAACATCAACAAATTAACACTTGTAAAGTTTAGCAACAAAATGTTATGCAAATTCTATCATTAATTTTTCTCTTTTTTTAATCATTATTATGACCAATGCTCTAGTAGTTCAGCAAAAAAGCTCCAGAAATCATTCCACATAAATGGCACCTCCTTAAATTCTTTTGTGAATTTAATTTACCATTTATATGGATTTTTCCAGATTTCTTGCTGTAATTGCTTTATGTTAGGAAATATTTGTATACATTAGTCGTTTTACTATTCATATCTATTTGAACTTACTTTTTGTAAGAATATGTAGATTTAAAAAAATTTTTCAAAAAAACAGCAGAATTTCAAATTGAAATTCTGCTGTCTTTTTTTATTTAATTATTCTGTTTTTTCTTCTATTTCTATTTCTATTTCTTTTTCTTGTGCAATTTCTTGCTCCAGCTCTTCTAAAATAGCCTGTGGGCTTTTTTGTACCCTTGCTTTTCTGTTCTTTCTTCTTTTAGCTACCTTTACATTTTTAACTATTAATACAATCAAAATTAAAAATACTATAACAGCACAGCCTGAAAGTATAATAAATATATTCAGTGTACCCTTTTCGTGTAGCTTCATAAACAGATTAGTAATAGGACCCTCGTTGCTATGGTTAGTTATAACTGTAGTAGACATTTCAGCAACAACCTCTGTTGTTCCTGCTGGTCTTACTGTTCCCCCATAAAGTAAACCATCACCCTTGTTAAATACATTTTGTGATATATCCATTGTACCGTCTTCTCTTATTCTTGGAACATCAACTGGCAATGTACCATAAGGATTTTTATAGCCAAACGCAACCTCAATAGCTGCAATAATATTTGGTCCATAGGTATATGTAGCAGGTAAAGAACCATTTGTATCCTCTGCATTCATACCCTTACAGCCATACGCTACAAGAAGTGCGTCTGCGTCTGTGTAATTTGCTGTATCATAAGGCTTACCTACACTTACAACAGCACATTTAATGCCGTTTTGCTTAGCATAATCACTTACAGACTTTGTAACTGTAGTGCATAGGCTATCTGGTGAAATATCGCTATTGCTTAGCATTTCTGAAAGCACTATAGCATAATCTGCACTTGCTACAGCAGTAAGAATTTCATCAAGGCTAGTACCATTATTGTAATAATAGGTTTCGTACTCAAAATTTGGTATCGTATTTTTTGCAATCATCCTTGACATTGCAAAATCAAAGCAAGGTGTTTCGTCACTATATGCAGATATAAGCACCACCTTTTGTCCCTCTTGTGGCTTAAATGGTAGTGTATTATTTTCGTTTTTCAACATTGTAATTGCAGATGTTGCAATATCATCTTCGGCTTCGTGATTTTCGACACTACCAACAGTTTTTAATGCATTTTCTATGGTAGGTGCTTTATAATCAAGAATACCACGCTTTTCTTTTAGCTGTAAAATTCTTTTTACAGACTCGTTTATTCTTGCTTCTTTAATTCTGCCGTCTTTAACAGCTGATTTTATCATACCTATAAGGTCAGAAAGCTCTCTAGCACTGCTATCATCTGCAATACTTACAGGCATAAGCAACACATCTACACCTGCATTTATTGCAAGAATACTTGCCTGTGCTGTGCTGAAATTATCAGCAATTGCTCCCATATTCATAGCGTCTGTAGTTACAACACCATTGTAGCCAAGCTTTGTTCTTAGAATATCGTTGATTATTGTTTTTGACAAAGTAGCTGGTAATGCAACTTCTTTACCAGTAACCTCTGACATTACTGTTTGCTTTTCTATCTGTGGAAATTGAATATGTGCTGTCATAATCATATCCACACCATTATCTATTGCAGATTTAAATGGCACAAGCTCGCAGGCTTCTATCTCTGGTAATGATTTATCAACTGCTGGCAAGCCTGTATGTGAATCTGTGTATGTATCACCATGACCAGGGAAGTGCTTGGCAGCAGCCACTACATTTTTCTCTTGAATACCGTTTATTGTCTGCACACCTAAACTTGCCACCAAATTAGGGTCTGATGAATACGATCTTAATCCTATTATAGGATTTTGTGGGTTTGTATTAACATCTAATGATGGTGCAAAATCTACATTTATACCAAGTGCAGACAGCTCGCTACCCAGAATATTACCTGCTGTTTTTGCATACTGTGCATTGTTTGTTGCACCAATCGCCATATTGCCTGGTAAAGATGTACCATACTTTAGCCTTACAACCTCTCCACCCTCCTGATCGGTAGAAATAAATAGTGGTACTTTATTTTTAGAGCTTAACGCTGCATTCTGAAAAGCAGATGTTAATGCTACAATCTGCTCGGTGCTATCAAGATTCTCTTCAAAGAGGATTACTCCACCAACTGAGTTTTTCGAGATTATCTCTGCAACACCATCCTCCATAATTGTAAAGCCCTCACCATTCCAGTTTTCTACCGAAACGGTTATCATCTGACCTATTTTTTCTTCTAATGTCATTTTAGACATAACACTGTCAACATTTGTAGCCATAGCCACAGGCATACTTGTACCTATACACAATACTGACATAGCTACGCCTGCTACAGCCTTAAAGAATTTTATACCCTTTTTCATTCTTATTATCCTTTCTTTTTTACTTTATCCACATTATAACATAAAAAATATTTAGTTAAAGTATTTTAATTAAATATTCAAAAAGAATTAATTATAACGAGCACAAGCCGTCACATTCCTTAAATATTTTTTCAACCACCTCTAAAGCAAGATTAGTCTGCTCTTTCATTAAAAATCCAAATGTTGGAAAAGCAAAAATTATTGTTAGTATAGGCAGCAAGCTTTCTAATATTTTATTCTCTGTGATATATGTATAGCATAAATTAATTATTGCAAAAATAATTAATGGAATAAATATGACATATAAAATCACTGGCGTTTTAACCTGTATATCTATATATGTTTTTCCGTTTTTTTCTGTTAGCTTACCTACAAGGTTTATTCTTATCGGTTCTTTTCCACTACCTACAGGTGAAAAATACTGATTAAAACAAACCTCAAACGAATCTGTACCCACACTTCCCTCTAAATCATAGGAGTCACCTTCGGTACGCTTCATATATGGTGGCTTAACCGATGCATTCAACCTTTGCAGTATCACTTTTTTAGGGCAATTTACTTCGTATTTTAAATTTTTTGACATACGCATACATTATCCACTCCTTTTGATATGTAAAAACCTTATTTTATCCTCTCATATCCAAACTCTTCAAAAATACTCTCTAATCTTTCTCGTGTATCTCTTGTGATTAGGCTTACAAAAAATCCTAAAACTAAATAAATCACTACAAATACACAACCAATATGTACTAAAAAATCTATAAAATTACTGTTCAGTGTAAAAATTTCAATTGTAGCTATTGAGAAAACCCAAAACGCAACAAAGAATATCATAATGATAATGCTACGCTTTGAAAATTTCACGTCAATATCAATTGTAGTTTTACCATTATTTTCTTTCATACTGCCACAAAACAGACGCTCAGAAACCAGACTTTTTCGAACTGACGGTGTATAAGGTGGGTTAAGAGTTAATTCAAAGGAATCGTAGTTTACAACACCATTAAAGTCATAAACATCTCCTTCAACACCTCTTACACACATAGGCTTTATTTTTTCTTGAATTTTTTCAGCTATTGATTTTGAATTTGCATTTACCTCATATTTAAAATGCTTTGGTAATAACATACATCAGCCACTCCTTTTTGATATGTAAAGCCTTATTTTATCCTTTCATATCCAAACTCTTTAAAAATCTTCTCTAATCTTTCTCTTACATCTATTGTTGCCAAGCTTACAATAACTCCTGCAACAATATAAACCACTACCAATGCAACACCAGTATATATTAAATAATCTGTAAAATTACCCTTTTCTGTAACAAACTTAATTGTTTCTGCTACACCCATCCAACACAAAACCAAAAATATAAGTGTGGCTATAGCTCGCTTTGAAAATTTTGTTTTTATATCTATTGTGGTTTTACCATTATTCTCTTTCATACTACCACAAAACATCTGCTTAGAATATATACTTTTTTTGCCTGTCGATGTATAGTGTGGCTTAAAAGTTATCTCAAACGAATCAGAGTCTACAACACCATTAAAGTCATACTCATCTCCGTCAACACCCTTAACATCCTCAGGAATTATTTTTTCTTGAATTTTATCAGCTATCGCTTTTGAATCTGCATTTACCTCATATTTAAAATGCTTTGGCAAAAAGAACATACGACTATTCTCCTTTGGTTCTTATACTTTTTCATACTAATTATACACTAAATTTCTACAAATAGCAAAACAGGCCTGTGCTATCTGATTTCAGACAGCACAAGCCTTGTTATTGAATAATATATTTATTTTTTAGTGGCTTGCTACAGCTTTGGAAAGCTGAAATATATTATCGCCATCACTTTTTATTATTAATAATAATCGTCATTCATTGCCGATTTTATATCACTCCAGCTCCAGCCTAAGCGTTGTAGTGCAGCAACTGCACGCTTTTTAATTTTTTCGTTTTCTGCATAGTCAGGATATTTTTTCTCAAGAATTGCTCTTATTTCTTCATAAGGGTCATATTCAAGCTCGTCCTTTATAACAGCTATAAGCTCGCCTGAAATTCCCTTTTCTTTAAGCTTATATTCTATTGCTCGGGGTGACATATGCTTTTTACGCAAAAGCTCGTTTGCGTATTTTCTTGCAAAGCTCTCGTCATCAACTAATCCAAGCTCCTCCATTTTTTGTGCAGCACTTTCTGCTGCCTCTGGTGAGCAAGTACGCTTTATTTTGTCGGTAAGCTCCTTTTTAGAATGGTCACGATATGTTACAAGGTATAACGCTCGCTCTTTTGCTCTGTTAGTGTCGGATTCCTCTATAAGCTCACGCAGCTGTTCGTCTGAAATTTCTACACCAACCTTTATATGGTGCTTCATAAGCGTCATTGTGTCAAGACTCATCGCATATTCGCCGTCTATATACAATGCACTCATAGACTTTCTGCGTGGCTCTACTGCTGTTACAAGCATTTATTAATCCTCTACCATTATATCAATATCTGTTGTATCTACAGCAGGCTGAATGTCGCTTGCTGTGTCCTCTATAATTTTTTCGTTCTTTTCTGGTGACTTTTTCTTTAGAGTTGCTTCTCTTTCTTCTGCAATAGCCTGTAGCACCTTCTGCTCTACATCCTCTGCAAGAGCTGTGTTTTCTTCTAGCAACGCCTTTATGTTATCTCTACCCTGTCCAAGTCTTTCTTCGCCATAAGAGAACCAAGCACCACTTTTATGAATAATATCTCTTTCAACAGCAAGGTCTAAAAGCTCACCTGTTCTTGAGATACCCTTACCATACATAATATCAAATATAGCCTCTTTAAATGGTGGAGCAATCTTGTTCTTTACAACCTTAGCCTTTGTTCGTGAACCAATAGGCTCTGAGCCATTTTTGATTACCTCTGCCTTACGTACCTCAATACGAACAGATGAGTAATATTTTAAAGCTCTACCACCAGGTGTAACCTCTGGGTTACCATAAACTACGCCAACCTTTTCTCTTAGCTGGTTGATGAAAATAGCAACACAGTTAGATTTAGAAATAGCACCTGCAAGCTTTCTTAGAGCCTGTGACATAAGTCTTGCCTGTAAGCCAACATGAGAATCACCCATATCACCGTCAATTTCTGCCTTTGGTACAAGTGCTGCTACTGAGTCTACTACAATTACATCAATAGCACCAGAGCGAATAAGTGCCTCTGCAATTTCTAGTGCTTGTTCACCTGTGTCTGGCTGTGAAACTAGCAATGAGTCAACGTCTACACCCAAAGCCTCGGCATATACAGGGTCTAGTGCATGCTCAACGTCAATAAATGCTACGTTGCCACCCTTTTTCTGACCCTGTGCTATACAATGAAGAGAAAGTGTTGTTTTACCAGATGATTCTGGTCCATAAATTTCTATAATTCTACCACGAGGCAAACCACCAATACCAAGTGCAATATCAAGAGTAAGTGAGCCAGTTGGAACAAAGCCAATATTCATAGCTTGATTTTGACCCAAACGCATTATAGCACCCTTACCAAATTGCTTTTCTATTTGACCTATAGCAGTTTGCAAAGCCTTTGCTTTATCGTCTGCTGTTTGATTTGATTTTATTTTTAAATCCTTAGATTTTGAATCCTTAGCCATAATTAACCTCCACTCGAAAATTTGTTTTTTGTTTATCTACATTATACCTTATTGCACACAGAATTGCAATAAAAAGTTACAATCCACACTCTAACTGTACCATTTATTGTACAGTTATTTTTACTCCAGATATTCCTCGTTTTATATTTTGAATATCATAAGCACACTGTATATTTGTAAAACCTTGTTCTAACATCAGCTTTTCAACTGTATCATACTGATTTTCTCCCAGTTCAAAAACAAGTATGCCATTATTAGTCAACTTTTCAGACCAATGCTTGATTATTGCTTTATAAAAATCATAACCATCTACACCACCATCAAGTGCTAATACTGGCTCGTGCTGTACCTCTGTTTGTAATGTTTTAATTTCGTCACTTATTATATATGGAGGGTTAGAAATAATCACATCACAGCTTTCTGTAAAATCAGCATAGCTTTTAAAAACATCGCCATATAATGCCTTGACATTCTTACAATTATTATGCTTAATGTTTTTTTGAAGATAGTGCATTGCTTTGTCAGAAAGCTCTAAGGCTGTAACATCGCTTTGACTAAATTCCTTTGCTAAAGCTATGCTTATAGCACCACTGCCTGCACATAAATCAAGAATTTTCAGCTTAGTATTCTCTGAGTGCATAGCGTTTATATTATCAATACACAGCTGTACTACCACAGAAGTATCCTCTCTTGGTATAAGCACACCCTCGCCTACAAAAAATTCGCAGTCCATAAAATCCCATCTACCTATTAAATATTGTAGTGGAAAGCCTGTTGCTCTTTTTTCTGCAAGCTGAATAAGAATTTCGCTTTTTTCCTGTGGTGCTTCCTTATCACCTTGCATAATAAGGTCGTGTCTGTTCATATTAAATTGATTTTCAAAAAGGCACATAGCGTCAAAGGCAGGAGAGTCAATTCCTGCCTTTGTTAATATATCTATTATATGCCTGTATAACTGGTTATATAGCATAATTTTATATTCCTTTAATTCAATTAATCATTATCCTTCGAGCTTATAATATCCTCGCCATTTTCAGGTATAACAGCATTCATAGCCTTTATAGCAACCTCTATCATATCGTCTGTAGGCTCTTTTGTAGTTATTCTTTGTGCCCACAAGCCAGGTGCTGCAATAATACGAGTAAGTTTATTGTCATGTCTGCCACATAGCTTAATAAGCTCATAGCCAATACCACAAGATACAGGTAATAAAAGTAGCTTTACAACTGTACGAAGCCATGGTGTGCTTATTGGAATAAACAAACCTATTACAATACCAACCAAAAGCATAATAACTAAAAAGCTTGTACCACAGCGTGGGTGAAAGCGTGTGTGCTTTTTAACATTTTCTACTGTAAGCTCTTCGTCACTTTCGTAGCAATAGATTGTTTTATGCTCGGCACCATGATACTGAAATACTCGTTTCATATCTGACACTCTTGTACAAACAATTATGTAAATTAAGAATAAGCCTATTCTTATAACACCCTCAAATAGTGATCTGAAGAATCTATCACCTAGCCAAGACATACCTTCAACGCCACCTAAAGCCTCTGATATAACATTATAAAGCTTTGTTGGTGCCCAATAGAACAATACTATAGCAATAGCAACGCCAATAATCATTGATAATGTCATAAATACATTCAAAAACTTTTCGCCCATGTGGTCGTCAAGCCATTTTTCAAATTTTGAAGGCTCCTCTTGCTCTTCCTCTGGAATACTCTCGATAGCTTTATCGGCAGAAATCATCAATGCCTTGTAGCTTAGTCGCATAGAGTCTATCATACCTACAACACCACGAACAAGTGGTAATCTAAAGAACTTGCTCTTAGAACCAAGTCCACTAAACTCTATCTCTTCTGTATAAATATCGTCCTCACCTGTTCGTACGGCTACCATTGTCTTTTTAGGGCCACGCATCATAATGCCCTCTATTAAAGCCGAACCACCTATTGAGGTAATCTTTTTAATATGCTCTTTTCTTGACTCTCCCATTATTTATCTCCTTTTTCGTTATCTGCTGTTTTTTCTATAGGGAATTTCAGTGTAACTGTTGTTCCTATATTCTCGGTACTATCTATATCAAGACTACCATTATGTAATGCCATAATTTCATCTACAACCGCAAGACCTATACCAGAACCTCTTTGTGTTTGGTTGGCTTTGTAGAATTTCTGTTTAATTCTAGGTAAATGCTCAGCAGGAATACCACAGCCGTTATCGCTTATAGTTACTACTATATCATCATCTGTACTTGTAACCTCTATGCCAATTACACCACTTTCTGGTGTATATTTAAGAGCATTATCAATTACATTTATAAATACCTGTCTTAATCTGTTTTTATCACCCTGTACAGGCGCCATAAATTCTGGCTCATCATAGATAAGGTGCTTACCCTCGTTAAGTGCTCTTTCTCTAAGCATATAAATAGCCTCATCAAGCTCTGCTAACAGGTCTATGCGTTCCATATTTATAACCATTCTGCCACTTTGTATTCTAGAGAAGTCTAAAAGCTCTTCTACAATACCAGTTAAACGCTCTGACTCCTTTACGATTACGCTCATACCCTTGTCCATTGTTCTGAAGTCAGGTGTGTCACCCATTCGCATAGTTTCTGCCCAACCCTTAATAGCTGTAAGAGGTGTTCTAAGCTCGTGCGATACCGATGAAATAAAATCATTCTTTAGTTTTTCAGAGGCAGCAAGCTCTTGTGCCATATAGTTAATAGAGTCACAAAGCTCACCTATTTCGTCATCATTTTGCTTTTCTAGTCTTGCCTCAAAATCACCCTGTGCAATTTTTTTAGAAACCTCGTTAATTTTTCCTATAGGATTTACAATAGATCTAACAAAATAAGCACCCGAAAGCATAACGAAAAACAATATAAAAAGTCCTACTACAATCATAAGCATAATCATAACAAATATATGCCTGTTTGCAGGTTCAAGCGATACACAATATCGTACAGCACCAAGTCTTTCACCTGATGAGTCAGTAATTATTCGTGTTACAGCCATTACTTTTTCATCATTTTGCTTACCAATCCAGAATCCGTAGCCATCATTATCATTTAGTGCTACATTATAATCCTCCATCTTTACTTCTTTATCAGGAGGAAAACCAGTAGAGGTTATAGTTATAGCACCCTGTGGATTTATAACCATTAGCTCCATACTGTCTTTGTCTGCAAAATTTTCAACATAGGTACGAGAGCTTTTATCAAATTCTGAATAGCTTGTTGATTTATAATTTCCAAAAACATTTGTAAGCTCGTCAACTCTACCGTTTAAGGTTTGATGGATTCCATTATAGTAGTAGTTTTTTAACATAAGGGATAAAATAACTATAAGCGTTACCACTACAATAAATATAACACCAAATGTATTCACAAGCCATCTGCCTGTTATACCCTTCTTCATATTTTATCCCTCCACAATTTTTCAATATTTTTAATAATTTAAGCTTCCCACTTATAGCCTAATCCCCAAACTGTAACTATATATTTGGGAGCAGAAGGCTGATCTTCTATCTTCATTCTTAATCGTCTGATATTTACATCTACAATCTTATCTTCACCAACATAAGAATCACCCCATACATGGGTTAAAATATCCATTCTGTCAAGTGCAACACCTGGGTTAGAGAAGAAATATTCCATTATCTGGAATTCAACCTGTGTTAGGTCTATCATTTTACCATTTTTCAAAAGAGCACGGTTACGTAGGTTAAGCACAAACTCACCAGACTTTAGCTCCTCTTTAAAATTGCTTTCTTTACTCTGCTGAGCAAGAACTACTCTTCTATGTAAAGCATCTACTCTTGCAGAAAGCTCTGACGGAGAAAATGGCTTTGTTACATAGTCATCTGCACCAAGCATTAATCCTGTTACCTTGTCCATCTCTTGAGTTCTTGCTGTAAGCATAATTATACCAATACCACCGTTACGGCGTCTTAGCTCTTTACAAACCTGAAATCCGTCCATACCTGGCATCATTACATCAAGAATGGCTACATCAATATCTCCACCATTTTCGTCATATTTCTGTAATGCCATTTCACCACAATTAGCTTCAATAACATCATATCCTGCACGCACAAGATTAATAACAACAAAATCTCTTATTGCGTCTTCATCTTCACAAACTAATATTTTTTTCACTTCGCATTACCCCCATGTTTTATATTAAATTAAAATTATTCTGTACCTGTTCGGTTGATAAATTAACACTACTGTCTACAGCCTTACCAAGCTTACATATATATACAAGTCCTGAATCCTCTTTAATTACAGAATATCCTTCTGAAATCTTTGTAGCACTTTCGTTTTTCCAGCTTTTTTCGGTATAAACCTTTATTTCTAGAATAGGCTCTTTGCTTATTTTAACAACAGGTTCAGTATCTTCTGTAGCAGGCTCGGTTGGCTCAATCGGCTCGGTTGAAATTTCTGGCACCGTTACCTTTTCTGTAGATTTTTCTGTAGCTGGCTCGGTTGAAATTTCTTCGTTATCAACCGTTTCTAAAATCTCATAGAATGATGTAGTTCTTGTTGTGTTATCATTAGAAGCTACTATATTACCCTTCCAGCTATCAGGTAATACAAAATAAAAACCATCAGAGTAGCTAGCTACTGTTTGCTGTTCTTCATAAATAGTAGCATCTTGGCTATTTATTTTATACCATTTTGTTATAGGGTAAGGTACAACATCAGCTGTATCTACAAGTGGTATATATGGTGATGGTACTTCTATAATACCGTCACTGTCTACATCCTTACATAATGTTGAGCTTTTTCTTATTGTAAGATTTGTTATATCTCCGTCACTTTCTGTATAATCAAGAGGATTTACCAGAATTTGTCTTTCTGTAGAATAATATATTACCTCTGTGATAAGCTCATTTTCGTTAGCAGTATTTCCGTCCATAAACAATCCCTTTACACCCTTGCTTAAATTACCCTGTAAAATCTGCGAATAGCTTGTAATATTAGGATTAGTTTTAATTTCTGATACCTTTGAGAAAACACCTGCAATACAGCTACTATATAATCTAGCTGTAGTTTTATTTTCTCCTGTTTTTTCATCTACTGCTGTTGTAAGTACAACAAGGTCTTGTACTCCGTCATTTGTAATATCCATTACAGATAAATCTATATATCGTGTATCTGTATTTACTAAAATATCCTTAATAGTGCTGTTGTCGCTATATTCATACATAACAATTTGATTACCACCTGTTAAATATGACGACCAGCCTATTATTACTTCTTTTTGTCCGTCAGCGTCTACATCTTCAAAATATAATCTATCTACATCAGAATTAGAGTTTAAAAAAGATCCTATCGATTCCCATTTACCTGCTTTTTCCTTCATAAACATAATATTAATGTTTGTTGAATCCTTAGTGGTTTTATACATAGCTATAGCTTCTTCTTTAAAATCTCCGTCAATATCCTGCATTATGATACCCGAACGATAATCACCAGACTGTGGATAGCAAAGCTTGTAATCGTTATTAGTGGTTTTTTCAAGTAGTTCTTGTATAGCTGCCTCTGTACCTGTAGCCTTTGGTGGCTTTAATAAGTCGCTGTCGGATATTCCCGAAAAGGAACAGCCTGCAACCGAAGAAGCAAATATTGATAATGCCACTGCTGTAGCTATTTTCTTTTTTATATTCATTTTTATCTGTTCCTTTCTTGTTTTATTTACAATCTTTAAAATGCTTTTTATCTATATACTGCTATACAATACTTTATAGGAATACCCTCGTCAGAAAACATCTTTTCATGCTCGGTTTCTATATTGTATTCTACATCACTATTGTGTAAATCTCTGGTTATATAAGTAACCTCAAAGCCACATTCATTAAAATATTCTAGGCTTTCATCAAAAAGCTCGTCATTATCTGTTTTAAATCTTATTTCACTACCCTTTTTCAAAAAGGTTTTATAATGATTAAGCTGTCTTATATGTGTAAGTCTTCTTTTTTTGTGCTTTTCTCTACCCCAAGGGTTACAAAAGTTAATATAAATTCTTTCTATAACATCTTCTGGTGAAAGAATATCTTCTATAAGCTCTATATTTTGAGCAGTAAGTAAAATATTATCAACTGGCTTTTCACCAAACAGCTTTACAATATTTCTTCTGCCTACTGCTAAAACTTCACTTTTTATGTCAACACCTATGTAATTAATATCTGGGTGATCGTATGCTATTTTACCAATAAATGAGCCTTTACCACAACCAAGCTCTAGATGAAGTGGTTGTTGCTTTTTAAAACACCCTGCCCATTTACCTCTGTTTAATTTTGGATTATCTACAAAAAAATCACATGCAGCCAATTCTGGTCTTGCCCATGGCTTTCTTCTCATTCTCATAACTTATTGTTCTCCGTTTTTTAAATAATCAAGTAACTGTGCAGACACTAATCTGCTTATTTTTTCTGGTATATCTGGTAATACTACAATCTTTTTATTTTCAAATTCAAGCAAATATCCCTTGCTTTGCTCTGCTTTTAAAAGCTTTGATGATACATTAAAATCTTTTAATCCACACGATAAGACAGACATTAAGCCTGCCTTATCGTTGCGTAAAATATCTCCTACTATAAAAAGTGCGTTATATTCGTTAAGACAAATATTTATATTTTGCCCTAAATTTTCATCAGATACTGCTGCAATAACCTTGTCTATAGTTATACCTGCAGATTCTGTACAACCCTTTAGGGCTGTTTCGCAATATCCTGTTTTATGAGCTGTGTAATATATTAACGCACTTTTCATAGATTTACCTCTTTATCCTTCTATTTCAACAGAGTCTGTAGGCTGTGGAATTTCTTCCTCAACCGGTGGAGCTGTTGGTGGAGCTGTTGGTGGGTTTGTTGGTGGCTGTGTAGCCGGTGGGTTTGTTGCTGGTGGATTTGTTGCCGGTGGGTTTGTTGCCGGTGGATTTGTTGCCGGTTGTACTACTGTAATTTCACATTCACAGGTTAGTGAATCAAGTGTTGCTTTAATTGTACAAGTACCATAACCCCTAATTCTTACAATACCAGAGCTTGTAACTGTAGCAACACTAGTATTTGTACTTGACCAGCTTACTCTGTTTGTTACATTTAATGGCTCAAATGTTGCTTTTAGTACATAAGTTTCTCCAATGTTACTTGTTGTGTAAGCTGATGAAGACAATGTAAGTCTTGTAGCTGTAATGTCATTTACAATTACTGTTGTAACATAAGATAATCCATTGTCTGTTTCTGCTGTAACTGTACATTCACCTGGTGCTACGGCTGTTACCTTACCACCAGATGCAACCCTTACTACATTAACATTACTTGAAGTCCACTTTAATCCCTTTTCTGTTGTGTTTGCAGGTGTCCAAATTACACTTAGAGTTTCAATATCACCTACATTCATTACAAGCTGACTATAATCAAGCATAATACTCTCTGGCTGTACTGGTACTGGAGAATCTGTAATAGGCTCTGTAACAACCTCTGTTGTCATCTCGGTTGGTGTTTCTTCTACAGGTTGTCCGTCATGTAGAGTAAACATTCTTTCTTTACCCTTTAGGTTACCCTTACCATCATACCATTCAACCTTGTTTTTCTTATACTCTGTTTTAAATGTAGTTACTTTTGGTTTTGCTGATTGGTCATAATTATAGTAAACATCAGGCCATAGTGGGTTAGGATTAGCCCTAGCCTTTGATACATCTACTGTTTCGCTTTCGCCTGGTCTTACCTTTCTTGCTACAACTACTGTTCTAAAATCAGAATATTCATAAGAACAGGTTGAAAGTGTAACAAGCTGGTCATCCTCGTTACAGGTTACACCTGTATCAATAAGAGAACGCTCTCTTACAAGATAAACATAATTCATAAATTCTGCATCACTTACAAATTCACCTGTTAGGTAGTTGAAGAATTCACCGTGCTGGTCAAGTGTGCTTGTTTTGTAAACAGAAATTATTTTATATGCATATTGTCCCTTAGGAGAGTCAAGCATTACTATTGGATGCTCTCTATAGTAATCCATATCTGGCTTATACTTACCATAGCCCATTAGGTCCTCAAACATACTACCATCCATCATATGGTGACCATGTAAAATGATATTCTTTGAGTCCATACCCTGCTTACTTCTAAAGTCAGCAAATATACTACCATATCCACTGTAATCTTTATTTATATCTTTATGTAGGTAGAACTGATAATCTAGTGTATCTTTATCTGACTGTAGAATAGGATAGTCAATAGCTGTATCTTTTATATTTACCCAGCCTATAACATCGCTGTTCTTTGCCTTTAGCTTATCCCAATCCTTATAGGTTTTTATCTTTTTAACAACCTCATTACCAACTGCGTCTGTAGTAATCTCGGTTGCTACCTCAATCTCGGTTGCTACCTCTGTTTTTATCTCCTCATATATTTGCTGATTTAAGTATGGGTCTATTACTGCAACCTTAATAAGTATTCCCGCTGTAACTATAAATACAAGTATAGCTAAATCAAGAACAATCTTTCTTGCCTTTTCTTTAGCACTATCTCCCTTTAAAGGAATAAATCTTTCTTTAAAAGTAAGACGCTTTTTCTTTTGCTTAGGCTCTTCTTCCTCAGTCTTTACCTGCACTGGTTCTGGCTTTGGTTTTTCGATTTTTTCTTTTTTAGGCTTTTCTTTTTTTATTTTTTCTTTTTTAGGCTTTTCCTGCTTTATTTCTTCTTCGTTAATATCAACTTCGTCGCTTTCTGGTAGCATTATAAATGCATATGGGTCATCGCCATCTTTTTCAGTATTTTGGAAATTAAGTTGATCAAACTTTTTATTATCAGGGGTTTCATTAGTATAAAAACCAACTTCGGTATTATCAGGTGCTTTTTTATCTAGATTATCTAGATTATCTAGCTTTTTTTGTAGCTGATCAGATTCAACTTGATCAATAAGCACTTCAACTATATCATTTTTAATCTTGTTATTATTAAGTCCAAGTGCTTTTAAATCTCTAACTGCACCACGTACTAACGCAGGTGCATTATCTGTTGTGGTTTTTGGAAGTAACACTATGTTTATTCCGTTTACAACAAAAATATATCCATTTTTATCTCCGTCTGAACCAATAGCTGATGCAGGCATAAACTTACCAGTAAAGCCACAAATAGCATCTTCTAATCTTTTCTTATCAGCTGTACCACCTGTAGCTGTAAGAGAAGAAAGAGTTTTAAATATTGTTGTTTCTTCTGCTTCTTTTTCAAAGCCATTCAAAATAACAATAAGACCTATATTTTCATCTGGATTAAGAGAATCTGCTATACCATATATAATTTTTTCTCTTTTTGTGTCCATCTCAGTTTTATAAGCCACTCTTATTCCGTTATCTTTAAGCGTTTTTGCTACAACGGTTATTGTTTCTTCAAAATTCGCAGGCTTATCAATATTCCTAAGTATGTACAATTCAGCATTCATACAATATTCCTCCAAAATTATTTTACATATATATTACAGTTAATTATTACCATAACCTATCTGTGTAATTTTAAGATTAGCCAACGCTCTTTCTATCATTGCGTCACAATCCATTTCGTTTTGAGCTCTTTCAACATATTTTAAAACTGGTCTTGTACGAGGGTGCTTTGGTGTAAATACTGTACAGCAATCCTCATAAGGCTCTATTGATGTTTCAAAGGTGCCAATCTTGCGTGATATTGAAACAATTTCATCCTTATCCATTCCTATTAATGGTCTGAATACAGGCATATTGCAAGCAATATCTGTACAATAAATAGCGTGTATAGTCTGGCTTGCAACCTGACCAAGGCTTTCTCCAGTAATAAGTGCAGAGCATTCTTTATCTAAAGCTATTCTCTCACTTATCTCCATCATAAGTCTACGCATAATAATTGTAAAAAGCTCCTCAGGGCATTTATCTCTTATTTGCTCCTGAATTTCTGTAAAAGGTACAGTATACATTGTCATTCTACCTGAATATTGAGAAACAATTTCTAGTAGCTTGCAAACCTTTTCTTCTGCACGCTGTGAAGTATATGGTGGACTAGCAAAATGTATAGCAGTAAGCTCTACACCTCTTTTAGCCATCATATAAGCAGCAACAGGGCTATCTATACCACCAGATATTAGTATTGCAGCCTTGCCACCAGTACCAACTGGTATTCCACCAACACCCTTTAATACACCACCACGAACATAAGCACAAAAATCTCTTATTTCTACAGTAACAGTAAGCTCTGGGTTTTTAACATCTACCTTTAGATGTGGAAATTTACTTAGTACATATCCACCCACCTCAGCAGAAATTTGTGGTGAGGTCATTGGGAATTTCTTATCTGAGCGTCTTGCCTCTACCTTAAAGGTTTTAGCGTCCTCTAAAGCCTCTTCAAGATACTCAACTGCCTTTTGCTGAATATCCTCTATGTCCTTTTCAGCTGTACATGCTCTTGAATATGTAGCAATACCAAAGGTTTTTCCTACTATTTCAGAAGCAAGCTCCATATCTGCATTATCATCCTTTGGTTTTACAGATATTGTAGACTGTGCAATTTTTATTTCAAAATTACCAGCCTTAATTAATCTTTTTCTTAAATTTTTAAGTAGCACATCCTCAAAAGCTCTTTTATTCAAACCCTTAAGTACAATTTCGCCTACCTTAATTAGTATGATTTCTTCCATATTATATATAAACCTTTCATTTATTACTTAATCCTTACCAAGCTTTTAATACCATCGTTTATAGCTTCTACAAGTCTGTCTATATCCTCTTTAGTATTACTGTGCGAAAAGCTTACTCTTATTGCTGAATCTGCAAGCTTTTTATCAAGACCCATAGCTGTTAATACATAGCTTGGCTTACCCTTTGAGCAAGCTGAGCCACTAGACACATATATATTTCTTTCTGCTAGAAAATGTAGCATAGTTTCACTTCTTATACCCACAACAGAAAAATTCAATATATATTCCAGTGCGTTTTCTGGTGAATTAACAACAACACCATCAAGCTCTTTTAGCTTTTCTTTAAGATAAGTGTTTATTTCTTTAACCTTATCGTTTTTAGTATAATCAATCTCGTTAACAGCCTGTCCAAAGCCTACTATAAGTGGTGCAGACTCTGTACCTGGTCTGATTTTTGATTGCTGTTCTCCACCAAATTGTCTAGGTGTAACCCTAACACCCTTTTTTATGTAAAGTGCACCTACACCTTTAGGACCATATATTTTATGTGCAGTTATAGAAATCATATCTGCCTTTAGTTTTGTATTTTTAATTGGTAGCTTACCAAATGCTTGTACAGCATCTATATGAAATACTGCTGGTGCGTTTTTTCGTTTTATTATTCTTGGGATTTTTTCAACTGGCTGTATTGCTCCAGTTTCGTTATTTACATACATAAGTGAAACAAGTATGGTATTTTCATCTATAGCGTTTTCTAAATCTTCTATAGACACTGCTCCATTTTCCTGTGCTGGCAAATATACAACCTCAAAGCCTAGCGATTCAAGATATTTGCACGAATCCATTATAGATGAATGTTCTATAGCAGATGTAACTATCTTATTACCTGTTTTTCTTTTACAGAGTGCTGTACCTATTATTGCAAGGTTATTAGCCTCTGTACCTCCACTTGTAAAGTAAATTTCGCTTGAAGATACACCTAAAGAATTACTTATTATATTTCGTGCTTCTTCTACACTATGCTGTGCTTGTAATCCCTTTAAATGAAGCGAAGAAGGGTTACCGTAATTTTCTATCATCATATTATATATTTTATCAGCTACCGTTGAGCTAACCCTTGTGGTAGCACTGTTATCAAGATAAATCTCATTTTGCATAGGTAATCCTCCTTTTAGTATTAATTCTCACATTACATTATACACAAAATAAAGCAATATTCCAATATAAATTTTAAATTTAACAGTTTGTTTTGAAAAATTAACATTTTCAATATACCACACCTTAACCTCTGTATAAAAATGATTAAAACGCATAAAATCAATTTGAAAGGATTTGATAAATATGAAGGTGTCAAAGCAGGAATATTCTCAAATGACAAAAAAAGCCTCTCCAAACAGTAAGCTTATATCAAACTGCTTAAAGGCTTTTTTAATAGGTGGCTTAATATGCACTATTGGTCAAGGTTTAACCGATATATACATTCACACACTAGGAATGAGTATGGAAAACGCACGCACACTTACTTCTATAACACTTGTATTTTTAGGTGGCTTACTTACTTCTTTTGGTGTATACGACAACATCGCAAAGCACGCAGGTGCAGGTACACTTGTACCTATAACTGGCTTTGCAAACTCGGTTGTTTCTCCTGCTATAGAATTTAAAACCGAGGGCTTTATACTAGGCGTTGGTGCAAAGATGTTTACAATTGCAGGCCCTGTAATTGTATATGGTGTAGTTGCCTCTGTGCTATATGGACTGATTTATTGGGTAACTACTTTATTTTAGTATAACAAAAGCTCGCCAACCAGCGAGCTTTTGTTGTTATTGATAAATTTATGAGTTTATGCGTATATGATTTGCGTATGCAATTTCTTGTAGCCATTTATAAATAGGTTGAATTTGATATTTTTTAGGAAACTCAAATTTTTTATAAGCAATCGAAGTACCACTGCTTGCACGATAATAAGGCGAAGTAATATACTCTATATTCAGCTCACTATCATCTAACCCAAAACCAGCTGTTTCTGCTGAAACATTAACAATAGAATCTAAATAAATAGATGCTACCCTCATTTTTTGACCAGTTGCACCTTGCTTATCAAAAGATATAATTCGTCTATCTGTAAAAATAACAACATCACGAACAAGAACAAAACCTGTTCTGATTGCTTCACCATCCATTAAATATGCACTGTATTCCTGCATTAGTTTTTCCGGAGAAACCTCACTCATATTTCCCATTACACCTTGCAAAACTGTGCCACCAAGCTTATCCATAATACCCATAATAAACACTTTCCTTTCTTTGTTAAACATAGATATAAATATAAAGTTATATCCTACAAATATTATATCAAAAAAATTATTTTAAGACAAGACTCCTATTACACACCACCTGTAAAATATACGAATACACAGCCTCCAAATACCCAAAAAATAGTAGTAATAATAAACCACACAAATATCCATATCCATTTCAATCCAATTATTTTCTTGGCATTAGGCAACTTGCGTTCTTTCAGATATACTTTTAAGCACCAAATAAAGGTTATAATTCCAAAAGGATTAAGCATCCAACCGTATAATAACATCGCACCTATTCCAAACAAAGTATATATACCATAATAATGATTAATTGCAAAGCAAACATTAGACGCAATACAGCAAAAACAAAAAATACCATTCAATATAGATGTAATTTTCAATACTTTTAAAGTCTTTAAAGCTTTTGTATCAACTACTTCACCATTTAACGTCTTCATAATCAAGCACCTCGCTTTATTTTATTGTATCACCTAATTATTTCACTGTAAAATATTTTTTGTAGCTTAATATAATAACAATAGCAATATTGTAAATAATATCACTACTGGTATTATATTAAATTTAAACGAGGTAAAAAATGAAAAATAAAAACTATGAGTTACCACTAGGACTAGCAAGGCAACTAGAAGAAAACGAAACAGCTATGCTTAATTTTGCAGGTATGACACCACAGCAAAAGCAAGCAATACGAGAAAAGGCAACACAGGTAACATCAAAATCCGAAATGCAACGACTTGTACAAAATATAGCCGACAAAAGCTTTTTTTAAAGCTTTTGTCTTCTATTCTTAGTTTTTTATTAGCTTTGATTAATAAAAAGCTTCTCTTTTAAAATCAAGCTGTCTTTTTAATTGTTAAGTAGTTAGTACTCTTATCGTATGTAAAGCTATATGTACCACCCTTTGCATCTAGGATTGTAGCAGCTGTATACTTTGTGCTGTATGGAACATTAGATTTACCCTCTACGATTGTAATACCACAGCAGTATGTAGCACCAAAGTCATCAATTCTAAATGAGTATTTGCCTGCCTCAAGAGTGATTTCTCCTGTGTACTTAATGTTATCTGTGCTCTTTAGTTCAAGCTCGATGTCACCAAAGATAGAAACCTTCTCTTCTATTGGAGCATATACAACAGTTAGCTTATTTGTAGAAGTATCAAACTTAAATGTGTACTTACCACCCTTTGCAGTAAACTGTGTAGCACTCTTCCATGTATCCTTGTACTCTACCTTACTGATATAGTCTGTAAACTTTGAACCATTACATAGTGTTTTACCAAATGCATCAACTCTTAGTTCGTATATACCAGCTTCAAGAGTTTTTGTAGCTGAGTATACAGTACCGTATTCTTTTGCAAGGTCAATATTAACATCACCAAATACTCTTACATCGCCTAAGCCCTTTGGAGCGTGCTTAAATGTAAGTTTGCTTGTAGCTGTGTCATAGCTTACTGAGTAAATACCACCTGTTGCGTTAAATACTGCTGGGTTTGACCAATTTGCGTTGAACTGTGCGTTATGTACAGCATCTTCAAATGTATAACCAAAGCCCTTTGTAACACCCTGGTCATTAACCTTGAACTTATATGTACCAGCCTCTACTCTTGCTGA
>JAZSEI010000063.1:0-4318 GCA_045531635.1 Acutalibacteraceae bacterium | reverse complement strand
TTTGGTATTACATACTGCTGTGGTATTACAATAGTAGAGAGTAAGGCGAATGTTCCATATAGCACAAAATATACAGCTGCTACAATATTTGACGCAAAGGGTGGTACATACAGCTTTACATACAATAAGAGTAATAACCAGTTAACAGTTTTAAAAAGTGCGTAAGATTTTGTTGACTTAACAAACTGAATTTATAGCATAATTAAGGGCTTCCCTCAATTTTTTGAGGGGAGTTTTCGTTTTGTGGTTTTCAAAATTTGATAAAAACTAATAAAATATTAGCCCGACATTCTATACCATGATTTGTGGAAAACTTTTGCTATTTATTGTAAAATTAAATAGTATGCGTATATACATATTTTAAAGAGGAGTGGTTATTATTAAAAAATTGGCAAAAAGAGCTTGTGCGACACTTCTTGCATCAACTATATTGACATCAATGCTTTCACTTTCGTCAATATCAGCCTTTGCAACAGAAGTAAACACACAGGTAGACACACAAACGAATGTGCAAGCAGAAGCACAAAGCAATGAACAAGCTAATGTGCAAGATGAGGTACAAAGCAATGAACAAGCTAATGTGCAAGATGAGGTACAAAGCCATGAGCAAATCAACATACAAGATGAATTTTATCTTCATGCAACAGGTGACCTGTCGCTAGAAGATGATACGCATGATGAGAATGTTGAAATAATCAGTACACCTAAGGAATATTACAGCAAAGTAAATAATGGTGCAAGCGTATATAGTAATTCAGGAAAGCTACAAAGTACACCAGATTTGCCAGAAAGCTATGATAATAGTACAGGTGATAACAAAAAATACTTCCCTCCAGTTGGTAACCAAGGTGGAATCGGATCGTGCGTTTGTTGGGCACAGGTTTATTACCAATATTCTTATGCTGTTAACAGAAAGCTAGATAGACAAGCAAGCTATTACAATTCTTTTTCGCCAAAGTTTGCATACAATTTGGTGAATAGTGGATATGATAACGGTTCAAACAATGACGAGGTTTATAAGCTTCTTATGAAACAGGGTGCTCCATCCTTACAAACTCTACCATATGATGATGACTGTTTTTCGTGGTCGTTTAGTGAAGCTGCGTGGACAGAGGCTGCAAAGTATAAGCTTAAATCATATCAAGAGATAGTTTTACCAGATGATAGCGTATTGGTTACAAGTCCTGACGATAGTGACTTAGATATCATTAAAGCTATTCTCTCTAACGGTGAGCTTTTAGCGTTTTCTACCTATTTGGAGGATGCAAATTATTCAACCATAAAATATAACCCAGATATACCAGAAAACGACGAATTTGTTGGTGAGTATGTAATGAAAAATTTAGGTAGTAATGAGGGTTCACACCGAATGGCACTAGTTGGTTATAATGATAATATGTGGATAGACGTTAACGATAATAACAGAGTTGACGACGGAGAAATGGGAGCATTTAAAATAGTAAACTCCTGGGGTGGAACATCTCATAACAGTGGTTTTCTATGGGTTGCTTATGATGCGTTAAACTCTATTTCTTCAGTAAAAGGAATGGATGTTAATACTAAGCGAGGAAGAGTTTTTCAAGAGATATGCAGAATAGACGTTGAGGTGGACAACCCAACACCACATATATTCCTTAAATATACAGTTAATTCAGCAACAAGAACTAAAACAGCAATTAAAATTATAGGCGATAGATACAACACTAGGGTAAATGAATACCTTGCACCTTATAATGTCTTATGGTCTAATAATACAACTGGTAATGAATTTTCCTATGATGGAACAAATACAGCAGTTGATGCTACATTTTTGGCAGATCTTACACAATATTATCCAGATATAAATTCGGATAATATTTCAGAATATAGTATCTCTGTACTTTTTTCAGATACTGTTATGGATGATAACAAGCTTACAGTTAAAAATGTTGAAATAGTTGACACATACAATAACAAAACCTATAGACCATCAAACTTTAGCCCTTTTACACTTGATGGTACTGAAAAAAATTTGGATATAATAAATTGTACAGATAAAACTGCAACAATTTATTACAAGGGCTATTACACTCCGTACATAGAATACAAAACTGAAAACGGAGATTGGGTACCTGCTCCTGGCTATGCAATGGAGTTAAGTAACGATGTAGATGGATATTCACATAAATATGTAATTCGTCTTGATAAAAACGAATTTTCTGCGTCGGTTCGTTTTCATGATGGTAATGGAAATTATGACACTAACAATGGTATGTGTTATACTGCCTATATGGGTGTAAATCGTATTGTAACCCCAGGAATAGCTCCACAAGATATAAAGATATCATATAAAACTGATTTACCAGATGACGGAATTATTGATATAAGGCAGCTTTATATGATCGAGTTTTCACCAGAAGGTGGATTTGGACCTTATAAATATAAATACACTGACACAAATGTAAGCACTGGAACAACCTTTGAGGGAGAATTTAAGGTTGATTCAAATATTGGTCGTGTATTATATACGAATCCTGGCGATTATATTTATACTGTTATAATACAAGACCAAGTTGGCAATCAAGCATCGCTTTCCTTTAATATTACTGCAAAGCGTCAGGATATGGTGATTAGCCACTTTACAGTAAAACCAGAAAACAACATACACGTAGGCGATGTTTGTGTTTTTGATGTATTAACTGACCACGAAAACAAAGCCGCTTTTATTAGCGAATATCATATTGAGGTTTGTGGAATAGATAATAGCAGTTTTTATGAGCCTTTAGATGTTAAAACAGAGATTGTTTATATTAACGGATTCTATCACAATAACAGAACAAAAATTTTTGCTAGCTGGCGACCTCCTTGCGAAGGAAAATACATTGCAAATCTAACAATTAAAGAGGCTGATGAAGAGATTACAACTAAATCGCTTGAATTTGAGGTACTGCCAGCACCACCAGTAGAAATAGAAAGCTTTGATGTTTCTCCTGATGGTAGTGGTGGTATATTCGAGAGGGTCAACCTAAGAATAAACGCAATAGGTGGAAAACCAAATTATACATATCAGTTTAGTTACATAAAAGATGGTAAAGAAACTATAATTCAAGATTATTCTGCTACAAATACAGCATCAATACAATTTGGCGTGGAAACTGGCAATTACGAGTTGATTGCAAGAGTTAAAGATATTGATGGCGTTGTAGCAACTCAGAAAAAGCTGTTTACAATTTTACCAACAAGTATTAGCAAGCTTGAGTTTAGTGAGCCTGCAATTAAAACAAGAGAAACAGTTAAAATAACCTCTATAGTTAATAATGAGGCATCTATACTTAACTCAATGCACTATAACTATACAGTAACAAAAGACGGTGTAACAAAAATACTTACAACAAAAGAAGATAAAACCGTGGATTGGAGACCAACAGAGGCAGGCAAATATACGGTTAATCTTGAAATAAAATATGCTGGTCAAGTTATTGCTAGTAAATCAACAGAGTATACTGTATTAGAAGGACCTAAAAAGGATAATACTCTTTACTTTGTTCCAAGCGAAAATTGGAAGGAAGGAAATGCCAGATTTGCAGTTTATGCGTGGAATGATAGTTCAAGGGTATGGTTTTCATTTACAGAAACAGATGGAATATATTCTGTTGAGGTAAGCGATGAATATGAAGATTTAATGTTCTGTAGAATGGACCCTGCAACAACAGTAAATAGCTGGAAAAATATATTGAACCAAACTGTAGATATAAAAAGACCAGAAGATATGAACTGCTTTACAGTAAACGCAGACGAATGGTATAACGTACAAGGTACATGGTCAGTCTATGCTCCAAAAGCTTCAACTGTAGCAATAACTGGAGATATTGCATTAACACTTGAAGAAACAGACGATAATATTTTTGTTGGTGTAACAGAGCTACAGGCTGGTGCATATAGCTTTAATGTTGATGACAATGGTACAACACTTGGCTTTAATAGCACTTTTATAGATACCACAACTATTGATTATTCAGGTGGCTATAAAGCACCTACCAAGCTTAACGCTACAGGTGGTAGATATACATTTACTTATAACGCTACAAGCAAGAAGCTTACAATTAAGTTTAAGTCTTATTCAGATGTAGTAGAGCTAGTTGGTGATGTTAATGTAGAGCTAGTAAGAACATCAAGCACAAGCACAGTATTTACAGGCTCAGCAAGAGTAGAGGCTGGTACATATCAGTTCAAGGTTAATGACCAAGGTGTTACAAAGGGGTTTGGCTACACATTTGAAGACGCTGTACATAACGCACAGTTCAACGCAAATTGGTCAAACCCAGCAATATTTAACGCA
>JAZSEI010000071.1:0-4923 GCA_045531635.1 Acutalibacteraceae bacterium | reverse complement strand
GCATTAATCGGTTAATTTTATTAAATTAGCGAATAAAAACTAACTACTTAAAATAAAAATAATTTAACTGTTATTTTGCTGTTGTTAAAGCAACTTATTAATGATATAATTATATTGTATTGTAAATTTGGCAATATTTTTAACTGCCATAAAATAAATTAAAAGGATGATAAAAATAAAATGATTACAGTTTCTAATGTAAGTATTAACTTTAGTGGTACAGATTTATTTAAGGAGGTTGACCTAAAGTTTACACCAGGTAACTGCTATGGTGTAATTGGTGCTAATGGTGCAGGTAAATCAACCTTTTTAAAGGTATTAACAGGTGAGCTTGAACCAACAACAGGTGATGTTATTATCCCTGATGGTGAGCGTATGAGCGTATTAAAGCAGGACCATTTTGCATTTGATGAATACACTGTACTAGATACAGTTATTATGGGTAATATGAAGCTTTATAGCATTATGAAAGAAAAGGACGAGCTATACGCAAAGCCAGACTTCAGCGACGAGGACGGTATAAGAGCTAGTGAGCTTGAGGCTGAGTTTGCCGAGATGGATGGTTGGGAAGCTGAAAGTGACGCTTCTAAGCTTATTCAAGGCTTAGGTCTTACTGAGGATATTCTATATTCACAGATGAGCACACTTACTGGTAACGAAAAGGTTAAGGTATTACTTGCTCAGGCTTTATTTGGCAACCCTGAAATTCTAATGATGGACGAGCCTACAAACAACCTTGATATTATGGCTATTTCTTGGCTAGAGGACTTCTTAATGGATTATGAGGGTACTGTAATTGTAGTAAGCCACGACCGTCACTTCTTAAACACTGTATGTACACATATGGTAGATATTGACTATGGTAAGATTAAAATGTATGTTGGTAACTACGAATTCTGGTATGAGTCAAGCCAGATGGTACAGGCTATGATTAAGCAACAAAACAAGAAAAACGAAGAAAAGATTAAAGAGCTACAAAACTTTATTGCTCGTTTCTCTGCTAATAAATCAAAGTCAAAGCAGGCTACATCCAGAAGAAAGCTTCTTGATAAGCTTACAGTTGAAGAAATGCCAGCTTCAAGCAGACGCTACCCATTTGTTGGCTTTAACCAAGACAGAGAGGTTGGTAAGGAAATTCTTGCTGTAGAGGGTCTATGCAAACAAATTGACGGTGAGGATGTACTTAAAAATGTATCCTTCAGAGTTGAAAAGGGTGACAAGATTGCATTTATAAGCGACAAGGAAACATCAGTTACAGCTCTATTTGAAATTCTTATGGAGAACGACAAGGCAGACGCTGGTACATTTAAGTGGGGCGTTAGCACAAGCACATCTTACTTCCCTAAGGATAATTCAGCATATTTCAACGACTGCAACGATTCAATTCTTGATTGGCTAGAGCAATACAATGTTGGCTCTGACCACACAGAAACTTACCTAAGAGGCTTCTTGGGTAGAATGTTATTTAGTGGCGAAGATGTATTTAAGCCTGTAAAGGTACTTAGTGGTGGAGAAAAGGTGCGTTGTATGCTTTCTAAAATGATGATGGGTGGTGCAAATGTACTTGTACTTGACCAACCTACCAACCACCTAGACCTTGAATCTATCACAGCAGTAAACAAGGGTCTTACAAACTTCCCTGGTATTGTTCTGTTTACATCACACGACCACGAGTTTATTTCTACAGTTGCAAACAGAATTATCTTTATTCAAGAGGACGGCATTAAAGATATTACATCTGGCTATGATGAATATCTTGCTGAAAATAACCTTATCAGAGAGTAAAAATAAAATCATTTTTTAGGGAGTAAGTAAAATGGCATTTGATTTTAAGAAAGAATATAAAGAGTTTTATATGCCAAAAAACAAACCCCAGATTGTAAATGTACCAAAGGCTAATTATATTGCAGTAAGAGGTAAAGGTAATCCTAATGAAGAAGGTGGCACATATCAACAAGCAATAAGTGTTTTGTATGCCATAGCGTACACCTTGAAAATGAGCTACAAAACAGATTATAAAATTGATGGCTTCTTTGAATATGTTGTTCCACCACTTGAGGGGTTTTGGTGGCAAGAAAATGTTACGGGTGTAGACTATTCCGATAAATCAAGCTTTAATTGGATTTCTGTTATTCGCCTACCTGATTTTATCACTGAAACGGATTTTGATTGGGCAGTACAAACTGCAACCAAAAAGAAAAAGCTAGATTGTTCATCGGCAAAATTCATCACAATAGACGAGGGATTATGTGTTCAAATTATGCACTTAGGTCCATTTGATGATGAGCCTAAATCAGTAGCATTAATGGATGAATATTTAAACCAAAATGGATATGTTAATGATATGAATGAAAACAGATTACATCATGAAATATATCTTTCTGATGCACGAAAGGTTGCACCTGAAAAGTGGAAAACAGTAATCAGACACCCTATTAAAAAGATTAAATAACATTCAACTTATCTCACAATTTTTCACAGGAGGGTTCATAATGGCTAGGTCTGAAAAGCAAAAGCTAAAGCTGTTGTATTTGCATAAGATTATCTTTGAAAATACAGATGAAGAGCATGGACTTACTTTGCAAGAAATTATTGACGAGCTTGAAAAGTACGACATTCAAGCAGAGCGTAAAAGTATATATTCTGACATAGACCTGCTTGAACAATTTGGATTTGAAATAACCCGTGAGAAAAATGGCAAAAGAGTTGAGTATAAGCTTACCAATGGCAGAAAGTATCAGCTTGCTGAAATTAAGCTTATGCTTGACGCTGTGCAATCTACAAATTTTATAACTAAAAAGAAAACAAGCGAGCTTATTAAAAAGCTTGAAAAAGAGGTAAGTATACACGAGGCTAAAAAGCTACAGCGTACGGTATTTATCGAAAAACGCTCAAAAACCTATAACGAAAGCATTTACATAAGCATAGATAACATCTACCGTGCTATTCAAAATCAAAAGCAAATCACCTTTAATTATTACGAATGGTATGTTTCGTATGGTGGTGTAGAAAAGGTGTTTTTGCGTGCAAAAAAGGATGGCAAGCCATATCAGGTAAGCCCATGGTGTATGATATGGGACGATGAAAAATATTATCTGGTGGCTTACGACCATTTGCAAAGCAAGGTTAAGCATTTTAGAATAGATAAAATTAAAAAAGTAGAAATTCTTGATACTCCACAGCGAGGAATGAGAGCTATAAAGAATTTTGATGTTACTGCTTATGTTAAGCAAACCTTTGGTATGTTTGGTGGTGACACCCCTCAAGAGGTTACACTGCGTATTGACAACAGACTTATAGGTGTTATAAAAGATCGTTTTGGCGAGGATTTTACTGTTATGCGTGCTGACGAAGCCAGAAGCGACATTGTTGTAAGCGTTTACCCTAGTCAGCAATTTTTTGGCTGGGTGTTTGGTCTTGGCAACAAGGTTACACTTATTTCACCACAAAATGTAGTTGAAGATTTTAAGAATATGGTAAACAAGGTTTCTAAAAATTACAGATAACAATTTTGTTCTTAAATTTCTAAATAAAAATTTCCTTTTCACAGCAAAAGTCCCAAAAATCGTACACCTTCGAGTGTATAATTAAAGCTGTAAAGGAGATGTTTATTATGATTAATTTTTGTTTAACTGTTATTCTATTATCGGCTTTAAGAAAAATTATGTATCAGATAGATAGTAATGCTGTAACTACATTCGATAATAAGCTGGAAAATGCTTTTTTGGCTATAGCTGGGTTTATAATATTTTGTAAAGACATTATTAAGCCAACAAAAACAGAAAATGCTCTTTATAAAAGACAAAAAGAGCTTGCTGTTGAGAATTTTAACTTAAATTTAGATAATTTAAAAACAGCATCTAGGGCAGTATATGAACGCTTTGCAGATAAAGAAAACAGCAAAGAAACCATTACTTTAAAATTATTACCTATTGACACTGATACATCTAGCTACGAAAACCAATCACACGCAGCATAATATATACCCTGTGGAGGATTTATGATTACTATATCAGAAATAAAAAACAGCAGTGCAATTAAAACTTATATCGAAAAGGCTGATGAATCCCTAAAGGCACTTGGCTATACTGAGCACAGCTATGCTCATGTTAATAAAGTATCGCAAACAGCAGGCAACATACTGCGAGAGCTTGGCTATAGTGCAAGGGAGTGTGAGCTTGCTGAAATAGCAGGCTATTTACACGATATAGGTAATGTGATAAATCGTGTAGACCACGCACAAAGTGGAGCAATAATGGCATTTAGAATACTCGACAAAATGTCAGCAAGTGCCGAAGATATTGCAACAATTATCACAGCAATCGGCAATCACGACGAAAATACAGCCCACCCTGTTAGCCCTATTGCTGCTGCACTTATTTTAGCTGACAAAAGCGATGTACGACGCACACGAGTACGCAATAAGGATATAGCAACCTTTGATATTCACGACCGAGTAAATTACTCGGTTGTAAAGTCAGAGCTTAAGGTTAAATCTGTACCTAGTGATAGTAAAAGAGTTATCGAACTGAAAATTCAGATTGACACCGAGGTTTGCTCTGTAATAAACTTCTTTGAGATTTTCTTAAACAGAATGTTGCTTTGCAGAAAAGCAGCAGAAAAACTTAATCTTGAATTTTCACTTATAGTAAATAAGCAAAAAATGCTTTAATTCTATAAATAAAATTATCTACATAACACATCTTACTAAATATCATTTGAATACTAAAAATTTATGACAGTTTTTCTACTGTACTATCATATAGCGACCTTAAAAGGCATACAGTCTTCTAGGGTCGCTATATTATTTTATACTCTTTCATTTTTAACAAGTAGAAATCTTTTCGGCATATTTTTCACCTAACTTCATAACCTGTCCTCGCAAGGCGTTAGCCTTGCTGTGGTATGCTATTCGTCAGATAA
>JAZSEI010000045.1:0-7512 GCA_045531635.1 Acutalibacteraceae bacterium | reverse complement strand
TCTTTCGATATAGTTTATACCCTTAATAATTGTAGTACCCTCGGCACCTAATGCTGCCACAATAAGAGCTGCTCCACCTCGTAAATCAAAGGCTTCTACATCTGCACCAAAAAGCTTTTCTCTGCCCTCTACTACAGCAACCTTGTCGTGTACATATATACCTGCACCCATTCTGCACAGCTCGCTAACGTGCTTATATCTGCTTTCAAAAACATTTTCTACAAATACTGAGATACCCTGTGCTAAAGAGCACATAGCCATAATTGGTGCCTGTGCATCCGTAGGGAAACCTGGGTAAGGCATTGTGCGAATGAGTCTGACCTTTTTCAGCTTATCACCTGACGATATATACACACCCTCGCCAGTGTAGTCAATTAAGCAACCACTCTGCTCCAGCACTGCATTAACACTTGTTAAGTGTGATGGCAAAGCACCCTTTAAAAACAGCTTACCACCTGCTACAGCAACACCAGCCATATATGTGGCTGCAACTATTCTATCTGGAATAATTATATGCTGTGTACAGCCAAGTGCTTTTACACCCTCTATGTAAATAGTACCTTCACCTGCACCCTTTATTCTTGCACCACAGCTATTTAAAAAGTCTGCTAAATCGCAAATTTCGGGTTCTCGTGCTGCGTTGGTGATAGTTGTAATCCCCTTTGCACATACAGCAGCAAGCATAATATCTTCTGTGGCACCCACACTAGGGAACGAAAGTGTAATATCTGCAGAATGTAGTCCATTTTCGGTTTTACAGTTAAGCATTCCGTGCTGTTCTTTTAATATCATACCCATTTGGGCAAGTGATGACAGATGTAGGTCTATAGGTCTAGGACCAAGCTCACAGCCTCCTGGTAGTGACAGTCTTGCTTGCTTTAATCTACCAAGAATTGCACCCAAAAACAAAATAGACGAACGCATTTCTCGCATAAGCTCGGTAGGCACATCGCACCTGTATATACCACTGCTGTCTACAGTAATGGTATTACCGTCACGGTACACCGTACATCCCAAATACCTTAATATTTTTACAGAGGTATCAACATCTGTTAGGCGTGGACAGTTGTGTAGCACAACCTCGCCCCTACATAAAACAGTTGCTGCTAAAATTGGTAGGGCACTATTTTTTGCACCCTGTATATCAATACAACCATTTAATCTTCGGCAACCATTAATAACATACTCTGCCAAGCTCTACACCCTCTTTGCTAAAAATAAACGAAAATGCAAACGCAAATCCGTTTTATACTAAGCACTATAAAATTACCTAATACCTAGTATAAGCCGATGGGCTTTTTAAAAGATGCACAGCTTGTAGCGTATCTGTTTTCACCATCGGGCTTTATACTAATACCTATTTAAACACTAGACAACTTGTCGGCAGAATTTGCTCTGCACTACGTCCTTCTTCTTGACAAGCGTCAGCTTGCCTGCGTCGGCGTACTTGTTCTGAGCAAATTCTGCCAGACAATCTATTCCACCGTTTAAACAGGTATTAGTATTATGTCATATTATATGAAATAAAGCCCGTATAAGTGAATATTGTTCTTTAATTTATTTAATATTTAAAACCTTTTTGATGATATTCAAAATTCTCTCGTTAGAATCAAGTATAGCAGATTTTTTTGCGTTTTCGGCATACTGCTGTAGCTTAACTGGGTCTTTTACCATATCATCAACTGTTTCAGTAAGCTTCTCTGGTGTTAAATCCTTTTCTTCTATAATGCTTGCAGCGTTTACATTCACAAGTGACATAGCATTGTGGAACTGATGATTTTCTGCAACATTAGGTGAAGGAATTAAAACCGATGGCTTTCCCTGAGCCTGTAATTCACTTACAGTCATAGCACCTGCACGACATATTACAAGGTCAGCAGCAGCCAGGCAATCTGGCATATCGTTTATAAACTCTCTTACATCAAGGTTACTGCACTTTTCAATGTCACAGCCCTTTTCTTTAACAAGGTCTGGGAACCACTTACCATATTTACCATAAGCGTGGATAATCTGGTATTTACCGTCGTTACCACTTCTTGCTATATAATCAGCAACAGCTTCGTTGATTTTTCTTGCACCTAAGCTACCACCAAATGATAATATAACTGGTCTGTTATCAAGCCCTAGCTTTGCTCTTGCCTCTGCCTTGTTTGCTGTGATGATTTCTTTTCTTACTGGGTTACCTGTAACCTCAAAATTATAATCACCACCCATATGCTTTTTAGCGTCTGGGTTTGCAAGCATTACAACCTTTGCATTTTTTGCAAGCATTTTATTGGTTACACCAGGAAAAGCGTTCTGCTCGTGTATAAGTGTTGGTATACCCATTTTTGCAGCTGTACGAAGTACAGGGCCACTTACATAGCCACCAGTACCTATGCAAATATCAGGCTTAAACTCTTTGATAATCTTCTTTGCTTCTATACTAGAGGTTACTGCACGCTTAGCTGTAGCAATATTGTGTGCAATAGCCTTTGGTGCAAAGCTTCTTTTAAAGCCACTTATTTTAATGCTTTTAAAGTTATAGCCTGCCTGTGGAACAAGCCTTTCTTCCATTGCGTCCTTTGCACCTATATATAGTATTTCAGCGTCTTTAATATTTTCTTTTACAGTACCTGCAATTGCTAAAGCAGGATTTATATGGCCAGCTGTACCGCCACCTGCCAAAATAACTTTCATTTTAAACCCTCACCTTGACATAAATTATGTTTTATTTATATTTGAGCTTCTCGAAATTGACAGCACTATACCCATTTGAGCAAGTAGCATTACAAGTGATGTACCACCATAGCTAAAGAATGGCAAGCTGATACCTGTATTTGGTAATGTATCTGTAATAACAAGAATATTAAGTACAACCTGCAAACCAATCTGAGAAACAAGACCAACGCCTAAAAACATTCCAAAACGGTCTTTTGCTCTTAGCGAAATCATTATTCCACGCCATACAAACAACGCAAAAAATGCAAGTATAATTATACCACCTATTAAACCAAGCTCCTCTACAACTACTGCAAAAACAAAGTCGTTCTGTGGTTCTGGCAGATATAGGTATTTTTCTCTTGAGTTACCCAAGCCTAAGCCTGTTAAACCACCCGAGCCAATAGCATATAGCGAGTTCATTGTTTGCCATACTGTTGTCTGCATTTCTGGCGAAAGGTCTTCTTTAAGTGCCATACCCCAACCGTCAAGACGCTCCATAGCATATTGCAATGAATCGGTAACATACATAATACCAAATGCCACCACTACAAGAGCAACACCTATAATAAACCATCTCATTTTAACGCCAGATATAAACATCATTACTGCAAAAAGTAAAACTATGATTACAATACAAGAGAAATGAGGCTCTAGCACAAGCAAGCCAATAGCAGGCAAGCCAACAACAAGTGCAGGCAGAACACCATATTTTAGTGTGTCCATTTTCTCAAAATAAATCGACGCCCAATGAGCATAAAAGAGTATTATTGCAAACTTTAAAATTTCGGAGGGCTGAATAGAGAAAAGCCCCAAGCCAATCCATCTATGTACACCATTTACAGCAGGTAGAAACAGAACAATAATAAGCAGTAAATACGCTATACCAAGCACAACTATTGCAAGCCTATGAAAATGATGATAGTCAAAAAACGATATTCCTATCATTAACGATACACCCACAAGTGCAAATATTCCCTGTCGTATCAAGAAATAATAGCTACTGTCTGTTGTGTAATAAGCAAATGCATACGATGCCGAAAACATCATTACTATACCTATTACCAATAGCGAAAGCACCAAAAAGAAGAACGGCATATCCATTCCACCACGAACCGAGAACAGCTTAAATCTTCTCTTTTTGCGTGGGCCTTTTACTCTAGACTCATCAACACCATAATCTTCAGCTTCTTTTCTAGCTCTGGCTTTTTCTTCTGTATATCTACGGTGATTTTTTATTCGTTGACTGGATATATATTTTAAATTTTCCATTATCTCACCACCATAAAATTAATTAAAAGTGATTGTAAGTATATAAAACTGATAAGAATGTTAGCACACCCATTATCGCTGTAATTACGCTAAATACAACAACAATTTTAACCTCTGACCAGCCACACATCTCGAAGTGGTGGTGGATAGGGCTCATTTTGAATAATCTCTTACCCTTTGTAAGCTTGAAATATCCTACCTGTAAAATAACAGAGAACATCTCTACAATATAAATTAGACCAATTGGAATAAGTAGTATAGGCATATTAAGTGCAAATCCAATTGCCACTAAGAAGCCACCCAAGAACAAAGAGCCTGTATCACCCATAAACACCTTTGCAGGGTAGAAATTCCAGATTAAGAAGCCTAAACAAGCACCTGCAAGTGACGCTGACATAATTGATACACCTGCATCAAGAATGATTGAAGCAATAATCATAAGTGCAATTGAAGCAAAAAATGTTACAGAACCATCAAGACCATCAAGACCGTCTGTAAGGTTTGTTGCATTTACAAAGCCAACTATAAACACAACTGCAAATATCCAATAGAAAATTCCTAGGTCAACTACACCTATAAATGGAACAACTGTAGCTGAACCACAGCCACCAAGATAAAGTGTAAACACATAAGCAATAGCAACTAAGAACTGTAATACAAGCTTTTGCTTTTCTGTAAGACCCTGATTATGCTTTTTTACAACCTTTATATAATCATCTATAAATCCGATTGCACCATAAAGCACAGCCATTACAATACCGGCATAAAATTTAATGTGGTCAATAAAATCTCTTGTACCAGGGCTTATTACGCACAAAGTTACATAGCATATAACTGCTACAATTACTGCACCAATAATAAACATAATACCACCCATTGTTGGTGTACCTGATTTCTTTTGGTGCCACTGTGGGCCTTCTTCTCTTATTGGCTGACCAAACTTTATCTTATGTAATACAGGTATAAGAAATTTACCTATTACAGCAGAGCTAATAAACGCCGCAACTGCTGCTATGATTATTAAAAAGTTATCCATTTTGTACCTCCGAATTATTAATCATTATTATGCAGATACAGCTATGCACCTAAAAAAGATGCATAGTTGTATCAAATGCTTTTATTTATTTTGGTTGCTACATAACTCCACTACCATAATTACTGTCTTGCTGGAAGTTAACCGAAATTACCGTACCCGACTTAACCTTTGAACCAGGGGCTATATCCTGTGAATACGATATACCCTCTCCCTCGGCATTCGAGCCTACTATACTTATATTCAAATTATAGTATGAAGCTGTACTATTTGCATCGGCAACCGATAGTCCCGTTAGGTCAGGAACCTCAACAACATCGTCACTTATGCTTTCTTCATCTGTATAAAGTACAACCGTACCGTTTTGTGGCAATCTTGACTGTGCAATAGGAACCTGAGAAACTACTGTATCGCCCTCACCATAAACAACTGCATTAAAGCCACCCTGTTGTACAAGAGCTTCAGCCTCGCTGGCTGTCATACCAACATAATTATCGGCTGTTGTATCCATTCTTGAAACCTCTTCTTCTGTATACTTGGTTTCAACATTCAAGTATGGAAGAACCTCGTTCATAATATTAGCAAATACTGGTGCTGCTACCGAGCTACCATAATAGCTTGCACCTGTTGGAGTGTCAAAGTAAACAAGTAAGCAAACCTTAGGGTCATCTGCTGGTGCAAAGCCACAGTAAGAAGCTATGTACTGCTGGCTACCGTCTGCATTGTACACCTTTTTCTCTGATGTACCTGTTTTACCTGCTACCTTATAGCCTGTAACATATCCATTTTTACCAGAGCCTGTTGCTGCGTTTTCTTCCATTGCAGCAATTACCTTTTTAGCAACCTCTTCAGAAACAACCTGACGCTTTTCAATTGGTGCACGGCTTTCTATCACATTGCCCTCTGAGTCTGTAATTTCTCTTACAACATAAGGCTGCATAAGCTTACCACCGTTACCTATTGCAGAAACTGCTGTAATCATCTGAATAGGAGTAATAGCAAAGTTCTGACCAAATGAAGCAACTGCCAAGTCCATAGGTCCCATTTCTCCGTTACCATCACCAAAGAAAATATCTGACTGCTCACCAGGTAAATCTATACCCGTTTTTTCTGAAAAACCAAATGCTTGGTAATATTCCCAGAATTTTTCAGCACCTATTGCATTACCCATTTGCATAAATGCTGGGTTACAAGAATTACAAAGTGCTTGTGTAAAGCTTTGTATACCGTGACCACCAGAGTAATGACAGTGTACTGAACCTGCACCCTCAAATGGAACATAAGCACCACTACAGCTATATGTAGAATCGTCAGAAACAACACCCTCTGACCAACCCATACACGAAGTAATTACCTTAAATACAGAACCCGGATAATAGGTATCTGTTACAGCTTTATTTCTCCACTGCTTTATAAGTGCATCGCTTTCGGCTGCTTCTTGTTCGCTTGCTGGCAAGCTTGCAATTTCCTTTACAACCTCTTCATTAGCTATGGTAAATGGGTCGTTAAGGTCATAGCCACCTTCTACAGCCATACCAAGTATAGCACCCGTTTCTACCTCCATCATAATGGCAACTGCTCGGTTTAAAACCTTATTTTCTTCAATACCCTGCTGTACATACTTTTCCATTATATGCTGTATGTTTTCATCTATTGTAAGTATCAGGTTGTTACCATCCTGAGCCTCTATTTTCTGCTCATATTCAAAAGGCATATCTGTACCATTAGCATTTTTAGCTGTAATTATTCTACCAGGTGTACCTGTAAGGTACGAATCGTATTGATACTCAATACCCTCAAGACCATTACCCTCTGTACCTGTAAAGCCTATTATTGTAGAAGCGAAATCACCGTAAGGATAGTAACGCTTGTAATCCTCAATCATATATATAGCGTTACCTAGGTCGTATTTTTCATCAAGCTCCTCTACAAGCTTTACAACCTTATCCTTTTCAACCGTTTCAACCTGTCTTTTTACTACCGAGTAATATGAATCACCCTTTGTTTTATTAAAGACTGTTTCTTGGTCTACATCTAAAATTTCTGCAAGCCTTTGTGCTATATAGGTTCGTTGCTCATCATTTTCTATATATTTAGGAACAAGAACAACCTGCCACACAGTTGCACTTTGTGCAAGTATTTTACCGTTGGTGTCGTATATAACACCTCGTTTTGCAGATATTGTTGTATCGTTAAGCTGTTGAGAATAAGCCCTTTGCTGAAGCTCATCTCCCATTATAATACTAAAATAAAAAAGTCGTGCAATTGCTAAGCCAAAGCCCACTACTAACAGCAATGCTAATAAAACCTTAGAACGAGTTATAATGGTTTTGTTACTTCCTACATTCGCCATAGCTTCCTCCTTATATATTTATTATGCTTGAAATAAGGTGTAAATTGGAATTTGTGTAACTGCTTACGCAGTTACTAATGGGGAGATAACTTAAAAGTTTTGATTAAACTTTTTCAAAAGTTTATGGGGTAATGTAACCAATTTGCAAAGCAAA
>JAZSEI010000042.1:0-20565 GCA_045531635.1 Acutalibacteraceae bacterium | reverse complement strand
TTCGTCAGACCAAGAGTTTGCCTTAGGCTTACTTCATACTCCACCTCACGGTGGACGCACTTGCCCTCAGCTAACAGTTCCTACTGCCAAGCCTGTAGTGGACTTTCACCACCAAGTTACTGCCCATTCTGGGCAAACATCGACAAAGCACTACCAACGTAAAATGGTAGTGCTTTTCTTGTCTGAAAAACTAGAAGATAAAGGAGATTACAGATATGGTAATTAATAAAATTAAGACAAGTGAAAACAAGGTTGAAAACACAAACATTATAGGTAAGGCAAGCTGTGTGATAAATGGTACAGTATCGGTTAGTGGTATCACTATTCGTTTATCAAAGGATAATAAGCCATATATCCAAATGCCACAAATGAAAAATGCTAAAACAGGCAATTATCAGGATATAGCCTTTCCTCTGACCAGTGAAGGCAGACAGGAGCTTAACAACACTATCATACAGGCTTTCAACAGCCCACAACAGGCTGTTGAAAACAGCATTGTACCTTGTTCAAAGAATATTGATATGCAGTTGATTAACCAAAAGCAGGATAATTCAAAGCAGTCTAATGTAGTATCAAGAGGAACAATGGTTATTGATGATGAGTTTGCTGTTAAGAATGTTAGTGTTGTCATCAACAAGCAAGGCGAGCCTTTTCTATCATTGCCAAGCTCATATAGCAAGGCAACGGGTAAGTCATACCCTATTGTTTCCCCTGCTTCAAAGGATGTATATACAGCTATAAACAAGGTAGCAGTAGATACCTATATTGCTAACGATAACAAAAGCAAGAACATCCAATACGAGTACAAGGCTGTAACAGAGCCACAAATAGAAAGGCTTTCTAAGAAGTCAACCATAAAGTTTGAATGTGCAAGCTTTAAAGACGGTAGCTTTATTATTCGTTACGATAAAAATGACTCAAACATAGTTAATCAAACCCTAAATAATACAGCAACTCAAAAACGATGATATGAGGTGACTATGGCACAGAATATTTTGCGTAAAAATCAAAGCAAATTGCCGATGATAATATTCTATATAGTTCTTTTTCTGCTGGAGATTTCAGCACAGAGACATTAGTAGGTTCTTTTGAATATGTTGGTAAGTCAATAGAGCTTTCAAGCGACTTGCTTGTTAATGCGTTAAAAATGCAGATAACAAAGCTATGGTATGTACACCTAGTTGTTATTGGTTTGACCTATGTTATGCTTACATCATCAAATCAAAATTCATATAAAGGAATGGAGCACGGCTCTGCAAGATTTGCAACTCCAGCAGAAATCAAACGCTTTAAAAAGGATAAAACAGGTATCCCTTGTGCTAAGGATTTTTATGTTCCTATAAGTGGCAAGGTTGGCAGACGAAAGGTAATTTCTAATCTTAATGAGGTTGTTGTTGCTGGCTCAGGTGCTGGTAAATCCTTCCGTAAGGTACAGCCTGATATTATGCAGATGTGGGGTAGCTACATTGTTACTGACCCTAAAGGTGAGTTGTATCGTAACTGCTATAAATTGCTCAAAGAAAATGGTTACAAAATAAAGGTGCTAAATCTGATTAATATCAATCTTTCAGACTCATATAATCCTTTTGCATATATGCGTTCTGAACAGGATGTGCTTGAGATATGCTCTCTGTTTATGTCTGCTTCAGCTGGCACAGACGAAAAGGAAGATTTTTGGATAGGTACAGCAAAGGAGTTACTTACTCTTGTTTCTATGTATTTATTTAAAACGGATAACGAGGTTAAAAGCTTTGGTAGAGTAATCAGACTGATTAATTCAATCCAGTATGACAACAACGGAAGAATAGACCCTAACTGTGAGCTTAGCAGATGTATGAGCAAGCACTCTACTATACACCCTTATGATGTAGCTACTATAACATGGTCTGGCTTGCAAGGAACACCTCACGAAACAATGGGGAGTATCCAGAAAACATTGACTACAAGGCTACAGCTATGGGCAGTAGAGGATGTTGATTTGCTTACAGCAAAGGATGATATGGACTTTGACAATGTAGGTGTTGAAAAGACTGCTATTTTCCTGATATTACCTGTACCGAGTAATCCGTACAGGGCTGTGGCTAATATCTTCTATTCACAGCTATTTCAAAGGCTATTCAGAGTTGCAGACGAAAAGTATGATGGCAGATTGAAACAGCTTGTTTCCTTTGAGCTTGATGAGTTCGCTAATATCGGTAAAATACCTGACTTTGAAAAAATCCTAGCTGTAGTGCGTAGCTATAACATAAGAGTATGTGTTGTACTGCAAGACCTTTCACAGCTAAAGGCTCTCTACAAAGACACCTATGAGGGAATAATTGCCAACTGCTCTATAACAACATTCTTAGGGACTACCGAAGATAGCACTCTTGAAGCCTATAGCAAAAAGCTGGGTAATATCTCTGTACAAACAGATAGTAGGTCTTATAATCGTGCTGGACAAGGTGGTAGCTCTGACACCGAAAGCACAGCTACCAGAGCCTTGTTAAATCCAGATGAGATAAAGGACGCTATCAAATCAAAGGAAGATACAGATGAGGAGTCCTGCATAATTTGGGTAGGCTATGAAAGACCATTCTTTCTTACTAAGTTTGATACATTAAGCCACCCGATGATGTGTAAGGTCGGTGGACCACCTAATACTCCATACAAGAAA
Organism: Acutalibacteraceae bacterium; assembly: GCA_045531635.1. GTDB lineage: Bacteria > Bacillota > Clostridia > Oscillospirales > Acutalibacteraceae > CAG-964. The sequence continues at coordinate 17,909 of JAZSEI010000042.1, read as the reverse complement.
AACAATACTGATATTCGTGAAATTTACGGTAATGTTTATTCAGAAAAGAAAGAACAACATCGTTTGTTGCTTGATGAAAAGAGAAAGGAATTAGCGATTGAAAATCAAAGGCTAGCAGAAATAAAACAGGCTGAATACGAAGCTACTCAAGCTCAGCTAGAGGAACAATTTAACATCGAAAAAGAAAAGCAAATCCAGTTACCTCTGTCTGACCAACAGGAGGAAGAACGTGTTGACGCTGAATTTGAGGAAGAATATGAGCTGTATTATGAAGACGAAGCCTCTGATGATAACGATGTAAACCCAGCTCTTGAGAGAATATTAACTCAGTACGCTATGCCAGACTAAGGAGGTGATTTGAAATGAGCAAAGAAGATGAGATAGTAGATATCTATGACCCTGTTAAAGCAATGGCAAAAATAAGCTCTATTGTTTCTTCTGTGGAAAATATCAAAAGAATGGTTAACTTCTTTAGATGTCCACATTGTAGTATGAGCTCAGAATCAGCAGGTGCTAATACCTCTACTGCACCTGAAAATATATCTGTGAATTATACTGGTTTACATACCGATATTGCATTTGTATCAACAGCAGAGGATGGTATAGAGCGAACATCTTTAGAGGATATAGAAGATGAAATACTAAGAAGAAATGTTTTAGAAAGCTTTGATGATTCTGTTGCTGACGGTTATCTTACCTGTGAGAATGGCAAATATTTACTTACCGATAAAGGCAAGGAACATATCAATTCTCCAGCGTTTATAAAGCAGTTTGAGAAGGACCAGGAATATTTTCTTGCTAATAATAGTTATAGAGCTATGTTTGAATTTAAGGGTGAAGGTCAGGATATAGATATATTCAGATATGCCGACAGCTTTAATCTTAACAGCCTGAATGTATCAAAAAACAAAGAAACAGTTGATAAGGTTGTTTCTTATTTTAGAACATTAGAGAAAACAGGCTTTGTGAATATAAATAAAAGCCTTGTTGCTACTCCAACAGAAAAAGCATTAAAATATTTTACTCAACACCCACCGTTGAATTTTGATGTAAAGCCTGTAACCACAAAGAACATAAAAGAAACAGTTAACACAGTAGCTTCATTAACTAAGTCACCAAGTACAGTAGGAGTTATTGTTGAGGTGTCAAAGGTTGCGTTTAAGAAATTACAACAAAAGCAATCGCAAAGCACCTCCCAAGCAAACAGCCGTCATTAATTGATGGCTGTTTTTTTATATACAAATATTAACAAAAAGAAAGCAGAGGAAAAAATTATGAACAACAATGTAAAAACAATCAAAACAATCAAATTCACTAAGTTTCGCAAAGCAGTAATTACAGCTTCGCTGGTTGCTACAGTGATAGCTACATCAACTATAAGTGTGTATGCAGACGCTCCAGCTGGTGTAGATACCACTTCGATGGGAGGTGTTATGGATATAATATTTTGGATTGTTGGAATAGCAATAGGTGCAAGTGCTCTTATTCCTGGTTTATATCACATATCACAGGGAGTTTCAAATGATGACCCACGAACTCGAAACGGTGGTATTGCAGCGTGTGTAGTCGGTATAGCGTGTATAGTAGCACTACCAGCTATTAAAGCTTTGTTCATTTAATTGTTTTCAAAGCCAAAGGACTGTTATATTACTGTCCTTTGGCTTTTACTGGAGGTGAGTATATCTAAATGAAACGAAAACTTAAAAAGCTATTTTGTTTTTTATTAGTAGCTATGATTATTATGTCGCTCAGTTGTATTTCAGCTTCTGCTGTTACAGTGAGTGCTACTGGCTACCGATTATACAATCCTTTTTCGGGGTATTGTATTGATAATCATATATCAGATGAAGATTTACCTTTAGCTAGATGGAAGGATTTCACTTTAGAGGGAACAGGTGTTACGATTTATCAATCAAGCTTGTATAGTGAAACAGTGATGTTAAAAAACAAGTATGATAGAAATCTAGACCGATTATGTGAAAATATCAGCCAAATGAATGATGATGACGCTAGTTATTGTCTTGAGCTTCTAAACACATATCATACATCAATCCAAAGGGTTTTGGATAATAGTGCTACTGTACTTATAGGTATCAATACTGATACCCTTGAAAGAACAGAAACAAGATGGCAAATTGCTGCTGACAGAGTTCAAGACCAACGTGACAGTGTGGCTAGTATGGATGACCTTTATAATGGACTGCTTAATTCGAGTAATACTATGTCTGACACGGTTAGTAATAGTGATGGCATATTTGTAGATGCTATAAATGCAATTGGCGATGGTTTAAACCTGATGTGGCAGGATTTAGGTACTAATATATTAGGTGCTGTAAGTCCTACAGGTGCTACTACTCTTTACTATAATGGTCATAATATCGGAATTTCCTTTGATACCTTTGTAGATAGTGCAGTTGTTGTAACTAAAGCGTTTGGTTATGGTGTAGCTGTTATATGCTTTGGAATAGGCTTTACTAATGAAGCAGTTGCGTTTGAGCTTAACACAGAACGAGGTTGGTTTAAGGTGTTCGGACAGTTGTTACTAGCGAAAATATGGGTAGATTTATCGGTTGAGCTGTGTAGAGGTATCTACAAAATAATACGAAGTCTTACATCGCAAATAATGGGTGTAGCTCCAGCTATAGATTTATTACAGCCTGTTACATCACCAACAGGTGGTGGTGTAATATCTTCTGTACTTAATTGGTTATCTGAGCTGTTAGGGTTAATTATTGCTTGTTTACCCCTTGCTATTATATCCATAGTTATTATGGTGAGTGTTTGCAGAATGTATATTAAGCTGATTGTACGCAACTTTGAAATTGCCTGTTTATTATGTGTATCACCTATATTTTTTGCAACGCTGGCAAGCTCTGCCACTTCAAGCTATTTCAAAAAGTTTATATCTTCTTTTTTATCAGTAATAGCACAAATAGTCTGGATGGGAATTACCTATACGCTTACTACTAACATAATCACAGATATTACGACAAGCTCAACTTCAATAAGTATATTAAATGTGTGGATTTATGTAGGAGATTTAATAATAGTTGCTGTAATACTATGTGCAGCAAGTGACCTTATCGCTAGACCATCTAACGAACTTAGAAGTTTGCTAACTTAATGAATTGAGGTGAAGTGAATGAGAAAAGTAAAGCTAACTAAAGATGTAATCAAAAGAAATTTTGTGATATTTGGGTTAGGTAAAAAGCAATTAATAGGAATGGCAATAACTTGCGTGATTGCAGCCGGAACTCTAGCTCTAGCTTTCAAGCTTGGTTGGAATATGGATTTGTTTGGTTATATTATATTTATAGAATTACTATTAGGGGCAAGTATTTTTATTATAAGAATTAATGGTAGGTCAGCATTTCTTATGCTGATAGAAGCATTCTTTACTATTGAAGATGTTCGTTATTATGTAAAAGGAGGTTTAAACAGCAATGAAGAAAAAACAAAAAGCTAATAGCAATATAGTTATTACCGACCCTAAACAAGAAGATGAGGATTTGCTGGAAAGTCAAAGCAAGAAAATAAAGAATACCTCACAGCAAACAATCCCTTTTGATGAAATCTATGAGAATGGTGTTATTAGAACAGGTAACACCTTTTCTATAGCATTTCGTATGACTAATATAGACTATAAGCTGATGAAGGAATCTGACAAAGAAGCCTTTTATAATAATTATCAGAAGTTTCTAAATGCTCTACCAGCAGAGATAAGATATCAGGAATTAATTGATAATGGCAGATTTGATAAAAATCTTCTTAAACAGGCTTTAATGCCTAGTAAGGCACTAAAGAAAAATAGTTGTATTAAAGATGAGCTTATAGATGACTATATTGATATTCAGAGCCGTAAGCTTAGTGAGGCTGACGAAAATTGCGAAAAGGTAATCTATGGTGCTATATCATACACTATAAAGCACAAGCTGGATAACCCATCTCAGATATTTAAGTATGAAAAGGAAATAGCAACACGCTTGCTTCAGCTTGGAATAAGCATAACACGATTAAATGCTGTTGAGTATATTAAGCTCATACACAGCATTTATAATCCTACCGAGGATTTTATGTTGCCTGATAATCTATATCAAGCAGATGTAAACCTAAAGGACTATATTGCACCTGTACATTTTGATTTCAAATCAAAATACAATAGAACTGGTAAGCACGTACAAATGGGAGATACCTTTGCACGAGTGCTGTTTGCTAAACGCTTTTCAACTAGCTGTGATGATGAGTTTTTATATGACTTAATGGATAACAATTACAGTGTTAAAATCTCAAAGCACATTCAGAGAATAGATAAGTCTGAAGCTATGGATATTCTTAAAAAAGAGATAAACCATCTTGAGGGTACTATCGAAAAAAGACGAGAAACCAACAGTAAGTTTGGTGGACAGTTTATTCCTTATTCGCTTAGAAACAGAGAAAAAGAACTACTTAACCTACAGGAGGTTTTAGGAGAAGAGGATTGCGAGCTGTTTGAGTGTTGCTTTCTTATCTACCTTACAGCAGAGAGTGAAGCTAAGCTAGACGAGCTATCATCATACATAAGGTCAAAGGGTAGAAATCATCAGGTAGTTATAGATAACCTTGTTGGACAGCAAGAACGAGGACTAAATTCCATATTACCAATAGCTATCAACGAGCTTGCAAACGAGGAAATAAATGTATGCAAAACCTTTATTACTAATGCAATGGCTAACTTTATTCCCTTTTCGTTTGTTGCTTATTTTGATGTAAACGGATTAGATTATGGTGTTAATACCCAAACAGGCAACCGAATATTACTCGACAGAACGCAAGAAATGAACGCTAACGGATATATATTGGGTACATCGGGTTCGGGTAAATCAATGATGGTTAAGGATGAAATATTATCAGCAATTGCAAAGAACCCTAACGATGAGTTTATCATCATCGACCCTGAAAACGAATACCTACCACTGCTTGATTACATAGACGGTGAGAGAATTATACTTTCACCATCGAGCCAAACGCATATCAATATCTTTGACACAAACCTTGAATATACTACCGAGGACGGTAATGCTTTGGCAACTAAAACAGACTTTATTATGAGCTTTATTGCAAGTGCAAAGGGTATGGATTTAAGCAGAGATGAAACATCAATTATAGACAGAGTTGTTAAGCTTGCTTATAGAGATTTTCAAAATCATAACGGTGATAAGGAATATCTTCCTACCTTGCCTGTGTTCTACAAGCTACTAAAGGAACAGCCAGAACAAACAGCAGCCGACATTGCACTTAATATTGAGATATATACCAAAGGTACATTTGATATGTTTGCACATCATACAAATGTAGAGGTTTCAAAAAAGCTTCTTATCTTTGATTTGTTCAATATGGGTGAGCATTTAAGACCAGTAGGCTTGCACGTGTTGCTTGAAATGATATGGCAGAGAGTTGTCGAAAACAGGCGTAAGGGTATACGCACTTGGCTGTGGTGCGATGAGTTCTCCGTTATGTTCACAGGCAAGGATACCTCTGCTGGCTTGTTCTTTAAAAAGGTTTATCAGCGTATTCGTAAGTATGGTGGTGTAGCTACTGCTGTTACTCAGAATATATCAGAGGTGCTTGAAAGCAAAGAGGCAACAACGATGATTCAAAATGCTGAATTCCTTGTTCTGGCACAGCAAAAGGGTCAGGATTTGAAAAAGCTTGTTGATTTGTTTGAGCTTTCAGAATCGCAAATGGCTTACCTGAAAACTGGCAATGTAGGCACAGGACTTATTATCTGTGGTAAGAAGATTATCCCATTTAAAAACCTAGTACCTAAGGATACTCTTACATACAAGCTGTTTTCAACAAAATTCAACGAAGAACAAAGAAACCACGCATAAGGATGATTAAACTATGAATGTATTACTAATCTGTGGCAAGGAAATGCAGAAAAACCTTGAGGCTATGTGTAGCAGAGCTAGAAACAAGCGTGTTATCGGTACGGTTACTCAAGTGGACGATAATATAGTTGAGCTGGTTAAAACTACATATAGACCTCACTGCATTATATGGGCTCAAGGTATAGATTTTAAAACAGATACCTCTGAATTAGATTTAATTCTAGCCTTGCAAAATGAATTTCCGTCCACACGAATAATAGTAAATCACGGCAAGCGTGACGAGCTTACAACTGCACTTGTAGAAAATGATATATACGATGTAGTCGCCAGAGTAGTAACAGACATAGAGTTCCTTAGCCTTTTAAACACTCCTCTTTCATCGAAGGAGGAGTTTGAAAGGTTTAATAAAGAGACTCACAAAACAAAGACTACTACCAAGCAACGCAAAAAGGTTGTTGTGAATAATAAACCTATATTTATATTCTTGGCTGTAATTATGCTTGTTACCATTTCGTTTGTTGCTATAGTAAAGAATAAACAGACAGCGACAATCACTGCTGAGGACACAACCGAAGCTTCTTATACTATAGCTACTGAGCATGTAACAGACTACCTTTTATTAGATAGCTATGTATTACCAACTGAAAAGGAAACCGAAAAGCTAACTGAAGAACCAACTGAAGAAGAAACAGAACCACCAACAGAAAAGAAAGAAGAAACTACCGAAAAAACTGATAGAGATGATAAGGACGAGGACAAAGAAAAGAAAGAACAAGACAATAGTTCTAATACACCTCAAGCACAGGTACAACAGCCAGTACAGCAAGCTCCACAGCAATCTGTACAGGTGCAACAACCAGTGCAACAGCCACAACAGCAGTATGTTCCACAGGTGCAACTGCCAATACAGCAACCAGAGCAATCTGTACCACAGGTACAACAGCCAATTCAACAACCACAGCAATCTGTTCCACAGGTGCAACTGCCAGTACAACAGCCTGACCCTATAGTTGATGATGGTCTGATATATTTTGACAAGGACAGCTACACCGTATCAGTTGGAGAAAGCTTTGATATATATGTAACAGGCTTGGCTACATCATCAGGCTGTAAGTGGACTCTTACCAATAGTGCCATAGCTGAATTTGTATCATCAGATACAGCAAGTGTTACTATCAAAGCAAAGGCTAAAGGCTCAACAGTAATTACCTGCACAGCTAAAAGCAATGGTGCTACCAGACAGGTGCTTGTAACGGTAAAATAAAAGGAGGATATTATGAAGAAAACAGAAGAAATAAAGGAAATAAAAGCTCAAAACCCTTATTTAAAAAGAAATCTAAAGTTTCTTAGAGAGTGCTGTGAGCTTACCCAACAGGAAATAGCTGACGCTTTGCGTATCGACCGTTCAACATATACCTACTGGGAGCGTGGCAGAACATTGCCATCAGTACATAAGATAGCAGCACTAATGGAGCTTTACCGAAGAAAAGGTATAAAGCTTGATTACAACCTATTGCTAGACAGCTTAATTACAGCGTCTATTCTGCAAGAGATAAGCGAATGAATATATTTTTTATTGTAACTATAATCATTTTTTATTTTCTGTGGGATATATCAACGCTAAACAAAGAGGTTTATTACAGGGTTACAAGCTACAAAAGAAATAGTAAAAATGTAAAAGTAAAATCGTTATGCAAACGCAAAACGGTTTTACTTTTTTTATTTACAGCCATATTAATGGCAATTTTAACAGCTATATCAAATATTACAGCGATACTAGCTTTTATTGTGATGTGGATTATAAACAGAATTATAAGAAGAAAAAGGCTAAAAGAAATAAAGTACCTTGATGAAGAAAACGAGGACTATTGGAAAGGGTAAGAATGCTATGAGAGTAAATAAAAACAACTCCGTCAGCTACAGCAATGACGAGAAGAAGAAAGCAAGCCAAATGTCAACAGTTGACTACCTACAGCGTAACTATGGCTTTATCTTTAAATTCAGAAATAATTATTATAAGTGCGAACAGCACGATAGCTTAATTATATATTCAGACCAGCGTGGTTGGGCTTGGAACTCAAAAGGACTAAAGGGCAGTGATGTTGTACAGTTTATTATGTCGGTAGAGCATAAAAGCTACCCTGAAGCTTTGAAAGCCTTAATAGCTAATACCAAACAACCATATTCACACACCGAATCCACCAAGAAAAAAGCTGAAGTAAAGGTGCTTGAATTACCCAAAGCAACCAAAGAAAAATACTCCAGAGTCTTTGCATATCTGCATTACAGCAGAAGAATTGATAAAGGTATAATTAATGAATGTATGAAAAATAAATCTCTATATCAGGATACAAAGGGCAACTGTGTATTTGTTGGGTATAAAAACAATGTTCCTGCTTATGCGACAATAAGAGGAACACTAACCGATAAAAAATACAGGGGTGATTGTATTGGCAGTGACAAAAGATATTCCTTTAATATGACATATAGCACAACCAGTAAGGAGCTATACGTATTTGAGTCAGCAATAGACGCAATGAGCCACGCAACTATTGCGAACATGGTTTTTAAGAGTGCTACAGCATATAAAAAGTCAAACAGACTTGCACTTGGTGGACTGAATACTATAGCATTAGACCAATATTTAAAGGACCACCCACAGGTTACTACACTAAACCTCTGCTTTGATAATGACAATAACGCAGTAAATAAAGACGGTACACCAGCACCTAACCACGGTCAGGAATTTGCAAAGCAATGCTGTGAGAAATACTCCAAAAGAGGATATATGGTGAGGAATATATGTCCTAAACACAAGGATTTTAACGACGATTTAATTGAGTATTATCTGCCACAGATAGAAAAAACGAGGGAGAAAGAATATGGAACAATTAGAGGAAACAATCTCTGAATACATACTCAGATTAAGACTAGAAAAGGGTGTTTCGCAGTATAGAGCAGCCAAAGAAATAAATATAAGCCGAGCTGCTCTGAAAAGACTTGAGGACGGAAACTATATACCCTGCCGTCGCACCTTAGAAGCTATGAGCAAATATTACGAAGCACCTCTTAGTGAGCTGTTAGCAAAAACTAAGAGGTGCAGAGCAATTAAACGAGAAAAAATGAAAGCAGAATTATCTGAATCAAATAAAAATTAAATTAAAAGCATTTAAAAACGGTTATGCCAAGCTGAGCATAACCGTTTTTGTTATTGGAAAGGAAAATTATTATGTATAGAAAAAATGATGATGTATTAAAGAATGGCTACGGACTAATTTACAAGGCAGTAATGACAGACGAAAGACTATCACTAACAGCCAAGGCTATCTATGCCTATTTTTGCTCATATTCAGGCTCTAAGTCTGTTGTTTACCCTAGTAGAGCCAGAATATTAAGCGAATTAAAGCTATCTAAAAACACTTATTATGAGCATTTTAATCATCTTATAGAGCTAGACTACATAATTATCAAGAAAAGCAAAGGCTTCCTCAACAGAAACCAGTATATTATCAATGATAAACCATCAACAGTAAGAACAGAAAACAGCCAACAAGAAAAAGCATTTAACGAAAACGGAATAAAGGCACTTGGCTATGGAATAATTCCAAAATCAATTATGATTAACCCTAATCTTACAGCCAAGGCTAAGGGCTTAATGGCATACTTTTATGCACTTGCTGGCAACAGAGCAGGTGTTTTTCCATCTAAAAAAGTAATACTAACTCAGCTTAGCATAAGCAACACAGCCTACTACAGTGCTTTACATCAGCTTATAGATAACAATTATATAACAATAATACAGAGAAAAACAGGTGGCAGATTTGACCAGAATGAGTATGTTATCAACAATTTCACAGGCTCACAAAGTCAAGACACACAAACCACAGATTTACAAAATCAAGACACAAAAAACGAAGAAGAAGACACACAGCACACACAGAATTGCGACCTACAAAACAACGACGATAATAACAATAACAAAGTATATAACAAAAATAATATATCTCTAAATAAGTATCATATCTCATCTAGTAAGAGTAAGGTGGATATTAAAAAGAAAAGTAAATCAGATAAACTAGCAGTTAGAATTAAAGAGCTTTGTTACTACGATGATATGATGGATAGCTTAACAGATAAATCGTTTAAGGCTATTTATAACACAGCAGTAACAGCATTAATCAGCCTTGTTACAAAACCATTTACCCACAGAGAAGAAAAAATAAGCGAAAACTCTATACATAGCTTGGTTAAGCTATCAACCAGAGATGACACCTATGGACTATCACTGCGAGATTTATTATACACCGTAATCGAAAAGTTTATAACCGTCAAGGAAAAATACAACATACACAACATCACAGGCTACCTGAAGAGTATGCTGTACACAGAAATGCTGGTAGGTGAGTTTTAGCGATGATAATATTTGCTGTGATTTTCAGAAAAAAATAATCTCCACATTGCACTGTGGAGATTAAAGTTGACAGAAAAAATCCTGAACACATAAATTGCATAAATGTATATAATTATTTTGCATATAATTTAGTTTCAGAATATTAACCATTCTTAGAGATTTTCTATGTTATAAATATTGATTTAACCATTCGGGCATATTAGGATCATCAATTTCCCATGATGTTTCAATAGACTCGTCTTCTATCCAGTTGTTTTCATCGCCATCAAAAATCTTTTGTCTGTGGCATCTGTATTTTACAACCTTATTACTTTCAAGTCTATATTCATTCCAGTAATAATTTTGCTTACCGTATCCACTCCACTCATTAGTTATGTAAATTGTCATACTACGCCTCCTTGGTTTGTACAGAAAATGTTTTTTCAATCTTTTTAGTTTTGTGAATTGCAATTGTTTTTTTTACACACCACGCACCTGTTGCTATAACCCCCAATGCACAAACAGAAAAAATAGAGCCTTTTATAAATCCATTACTGTATCCTACTTTTAACCCCTCGTTATACCCAATTTTATAACCTTCTTGACTTCCAACAGTTAGCATTTCTCCCATTACTTTTCTAAGCCCATTACCCATGTTTCCATCTCCATAATCACATAAAACATGATTCATTACATCAGCTGAGCATCGAGAAGCACTCAAAACATCTTGCAAATCGTACATACACACAACCTCCTAAAAAATTGTAATTTGATTAACAATTTCATTATAAAAGTTTTCTAGTTTTTTTCAATAATTTAAAGGTAAAACAATGTCACAAATTGTGACATTAAGTTATTTTAAAAAATCACACAATTTTCTTAAATAATCAATAGCATATTGGTTTTCCATTTCTGCATAATTAAAAATCAGTTCATTAAAAATTAACTTATTGGCTTCCACACCAGATGAATTATCATAAAAACCGATTTGATAGCTTAACGCAAAATAGTAATCAGCAAAATCTCTCAATTTAATATTTTTTCTCAAAACTTCAAGCAGTGCGAAATAATTTTCTCTATAATTGTTATAATATTCTTTCCTTTTTTCTTTTTTACTTTCTTGTGTATTAGCTTTAACAAGATGTTTCTTAATAAAATAACTATTTAAAACACCCTTTTTTAGTATTTCTTCAGATAACTCTATAATCTTATCATCCTCACAAAGGAGACAAAATATTAACAACAAAATTGACAGCATATTTCCAGCAGACTCATCAGTATGATTTTCTTCAAATGATTCATAATATAAATTATATATATTTATCATTTCTTCAAGTGTTATTTTATATGGAGATAATAACATATGTTTATGCTTATTATATGCTTCTTTAAACAAATCATCTTTTAGAGCCACCTCACTGCAAACTATCGGAAACATAACAGTACTTACAAACTCAAACAATTCATTTTCTGTTGCGAAAAAATTTTTTATTGATATATTCTTATCGAATTCATTTGATTCATAAAAACTTTCTACTGTAATTCCAAAACAATTTGCAATTAATTTTAAAGTTTGAATATCAGGGGGTCTTTTACCAGTTTCATAATTAGCTATTGCAGTTCTAGTTAACCCTATTTTTTCAGCTAACTCTGATTGACTCATATTAAAGAATTTTCTATAAAATTTGATATTATTTGCTATTGCAGATGTGTCCATATTAACCTCTAAAAATATTATTTGTATTATTATATCAGTTAGCGATATTTCTTTCAATCGTTACAGAAAGATACTGTCTTTTTAAGTACTATAAAACAAATGCACTTAAAACTGTGATGATTACAAGTGTTAAAGCGTATACCTGTGGTAATTTTTTTAAGATGAACAATTCAGTACAAAATAAACGGCAAGGAGATTTTTACTCTCTTTGCCGTTTCTTGCTGTTGTATTGATTTTTAGTTACATCTCTAAAAATTGGAATTTATCGCTCCGTCAAACTGAAATTTTTAAATATGTTTGTCAACCTTATTTCTTATTGCAATTTAGGATGAGAAACTTTTTTCTTCTCTACATGAACTGTACATAACATAAAAATTACGCACAATGTAACTTGGACTATTGATGAAATCGGTGTTGCTAAACCAATAAGAAACAAGGTTGTATTTGTTAAATTACTCATCAAGAATACAATCGGAACCCTGACGCAAAATGCTCCTACAAGCCCTTGAATCATAACAAACAATGTTTTTCCACATCCGTTATAATATCCTATAAAGCAAAACAAAATTGCCGTAATAAATGTATCAATGGCATAAGCTCTTAAATACAGGAATGCCTGCTCAATCACTTCAATATCCTTTGTGAAAATATTTGCTCACACATCACCTTTGAAAAAGGTAAATGAACCTATAAAAACAGCAACTGCCAATGATGTGATAATTCCACATTTCAACGCTTTTAATGCTCTATCTCTATATCCAGCTCCTATATTTTGTGCTACAAAGGCTGACATTGCTTGTGAGAAAGCAGATGGCACCAACATAATAAATGCACATACTTTTTCGGCAACTCCTACTCCAGCTGATGAAGTTACATCAATAGAATTAACAACTGTTTGAATTACCATAAATGATATACCCACCAAAAACTCTTGTAACGCTATGGGTGTTCCTAATCTTAATTCCTTTGAAATCAAATGCTTATTAAAACAAATATAGTCCCTTTTAAACACAAACGGAAGTGTTTTTTGATAATGATAAACACTGAAACAATTACACTAATCGCCTGTGCGATTACAGTTGCTAATGCGGCTCCCATTGCTCCTAACCCCAAAACTGCAACAAACAGCAAATCACCCAAAATATTAACTATGCACGCAACACCTACTGTAAACAGGGGTGTTTTTGAATCTCCTATACCTCTGAATATTGCTCCCAACAAATTATATAGTCCAATGAATAATGTACCACTTCCACAAACCATTATATATTCACATGTTTGTGCATATGCTTCGCTTGGTGCATGAAGTATGCTTGCTAGTGGTTTTGTAAAAACAACTAACAAAACAGACAAAACAATTCCAATCAAAATAAAAAGAACAATACCCGCACCGATTGCTTTACCTGCTTCTTCCTCATTTTTCTCACCTATTTTCTGTCCTACATATATTGTTACCCCCATAGATAATCCTGTAATTATCATAGTGACAGTCTGCATTAAGAGACTTCCTGTAGCAACACCAGAAACATCTATGGTTTCTGCAAATTGTCCTACAACAAGTAAATCAACCGCACCGTAAAGTGATTGTAAAAACATAGCTACTAATACTGGTATTGCAAATTTTATAAGAGAACCGAAAACTCCTCCGCTTGTAAAATTTTTATTATCCATGATGATTACCTCCTAAAATAAAAAATGCTGGACAAGGTAACAGGTATTTCAACCTGTAGCCTTATCCAGCATAACATTTCTAATGAATGCTCTGCCCTCCGAGCTAGCAAAGAGTATTATAACACATTTTTTTTAAAAATCAATTAACTTTTTGATGTTTGACAAATTTAAGTTTGTCTTTACCGATATTATATCAGTCACTCTTTGTTTTGTCTATTGATTAAAACAAGTTTAAATAGGTGTTTGAGCAAATTGACAGCAGTTTTAATCCCTAAATTTAACATCTGAAAATATCGGCAATATTCGAAAATTATAACAGGTTGACGATTGTTATTTTGCCGATACTATGGTATAATATTTATGTAAAACTCATACTCGGAGGTAATTATGCAATACTTATCAGTAGCAGAAATAGCTGAAAAATGGGGAATTTCTGAGCGTAGTGTACGAAATTATTGTGCTCAAGGGAGAATTGCTGACGCAAAGCTTATCGGCAAGATTTGGCATATACCTGAAAATGCACAAAAGCCTGAGCGACTCAACAAGAAGACTTCCGTACCATCACTTTTGAGTATCCTCCGTGAACAAAAATCTGCAAAAACAAGTGGTGGTATATATCATAAAATTCAGATTGAACTCACATACAACTCAAACCATATGGAGGGTAGTCGTTTAACTCACGACCAGACTCGCTATATTTTTGAAACCAATACAATTGGCTTTGAAAATGAAGCTATCAATGTAGATGATATTATTGAAACCTCTAATCACTTCCGTTGCATTGATATGGTAATTGAGCAGGCAGGTACTACTTTGAGTGAGAAATTCATCAAACAGCTACATTCAACTCTTAAATCGGGTACAAGCGATAGCCGTAAGGATTGGTTTGCTGTTGGCGAATACAAAAAGCTCCCTAACGAGGTGGGTGGTTATAAGACTGCACTACCTGAACAAGTTGCCGATAAGATGAGCAAACTGCTTGCAGAATACAACGCAAAAAGCAATGTTACCTTTGAGGATATTATAGCATTTCATGTTGCCTTTGAACGCATACATCCATTTCAAGATGGTAATGGTCGTGTAGGGAGACTTATTCTGTTTAAAGAGTGCCTCAAGCACAATATCGTACCATTTATTATCGAGGATAACCTTAAGCTTTTCTATTACCGAGGTTTAAAGGAATGGGACAATGAAAAGGGATTTTTGTTAGATACATGTCTCACTGCTCAGGATAGATTTAAAGCTTATCTTGATTATTTTAGGGTTGAATATTAAAATAATTGGCTCTTAATTGTAAGTGTTAACTAGGTTTATGTAAAAACTGATTAAATAAAGACACACGGCCCAGTTTGTACTGAGCCGTGTGCTACAATCCCTAAAAACCTCAGCAAGTAATGTTTGCTGAGGTTTTTTGTAGGCTTGATTCGATGTGTATTGTTTTTATTTATGCAATAGGTTTTCCGATTAATGAATTTTCATTTGGGCTTACAATATATTTTAGAATAAGAATAACATCTGATATATCTATAGTGCCATTTTTATCAACATCAGCAATAGCAACTTCAGTATCTGTTAATGTTTCTGATTCTAAAATATGCTTTTGTACTATCAATGCATCCAAGACACTAATTACACCATCTTCATTAGCGTCTCCAAGCAAGCCATTAATAGTATCACTCTTGAGCTTTATTGTAAACTCACCATACTTAGAAGAATCTTCAACAGATGTTGCCCTTACTATAACCATAGTAGCAGTTTCATCCTCACCAATAGTAAGCTTTCCATCTGGTGAAATAGAGGTGTTTTCGCTGTTATTACCACTTACACTCCAAACTACATTCTGACTTGGATTATTTGAGCCAGTTACTACGGCTGTTAATGTCTGTGTTTCGCAGTCTGCCATTGTTACAATTACTTTATTAACGGTAGGGGTATTTGTAACCAGAATAACTGTAACATCAACCTGAGCTGACTTTGTTTTATCGTAATCAGATGTAGCAACAACCGTAAGCTTATCTGAAGTTTCAGCTTTGGCAATGGTTAATATACCATCCTCGCTGATTTTTGTATCAGAAGAATTATTACCAGTTACTGTCCAGATAATTGTCTGAGGTGGGTTATAAAGTCCATAAACCCTTGCAGAAAAATCGCATTTTTCACCACAAATACTACTTACTACAGAAGGAGTTATAATTACACCATTAACAACAGGATCTATTTTCTCGATAGAAATAGCTACGCTTGCTGATTTTGTTGGGTCTTGTACAGATGTAGCAGTAACAGTAATTTTTTCAGCCTGTTCGTTCATTCCTATTGTTAAAATGCCACCATCAGAAATTTTGGTATCTGCATCTGTGTTACCGGCTATGGTCCAAGTAACTGACTGGCTTGGTACATTTATACCCTCGACCTTAGAAGTGATAGGCATTGACAAGCCTTGCTTTAATGAATTTTCAATACAATAAAGTGTTACTTCTTTTATATCTGAATCAAGATAAAGGTATTTCCAACAATTATCAGGATCAAATATATATCCAGTTTCTTTATCATTTGTAAGCTTAAGCTCATTAAAATATGAACTAGATGGATTCTCAAAACTGATATGTTGTTGCTTTGTACCATTTAAAATCACCTTATGTGTTCCACTACATCTAAAATTCAAATCATTTGAATATATTTGTTTAAAGTCTCCACCTATTTCCATTGTTCCAGCAACTAAAATATTATAACTACTACCATAAGTACTTTCTGTGTAAAAATCCCCCTTTATTTTTACAGTATCAGCAACATCATTCATTTTGATATATCCACTTGAAGCTACATATTCCATTTTGTTATAGGTTTGATTATACTGGTAGGTTTGTATTCGATAGTCGCCTGTTACCTCTAATGTTCCTTTGTTTATAAACATTTCACCGCCAGATTGATAGAGGTTTCCGTTTACTGTCAGCTTATGTCCATTCAGGTCAAAGGTTCCTATCATACCTTTTTCCAAGCCATTACCAAGGGTAGTATCTCTTTGTAATGTCCAGCCTCTGATTACGGTATCAAATACAACATCAGTATTGATTAATTCTAAATCATTAAAATATGAACCAGATGGATAATCAAAACTAATGTGCTGTTGCTTTGTACCATTTAAAATCACCTTATGTGTTCCACTACATCTAAAATTCAAATCATTTGAATATATTTGTTTAAAGTCTCCACCTATTTCCATTGTTCCTGCAAGTAAAATATTATAGTCTTTAGGTTTTGAACTTTGCGTGTAAAAATCTCCCTTTATTTTTACACGGTCAGCTACATTATTCATTTTAATATATCCACTTGAAGCTACATATTCCATTTTGTCATAGGTTTTATTATACTGGTAGGTCTGTATTCGATAGTTACCTGCTACCTCTAATGTCCCTTTGTTGATAAGCATTTCACCGTCAGATTGATAGAGGTTTCCGTTTACTGTCAGCTTATATCCATTTAAATCAAAGGTTCCAGTCATACCCTTTTCTAAGCCATTACCAAAGGTAGTATCTCTTTGTAATGTCCAGCCTCTGATTACGGTATCAAATACAACATCTGTATTTATTAATTCTAAATCATTAAAATGTGAGTCCGATGGATAATCAAAACTAATATGCTGTTGCTTTGTACCATTCAAAATAACTTTATGTGTTCCACTACATTGAAAATTATCATCATATAAAGAATATGATGAAGACGTACCAATCTGCTTGAAATCACCACCTATTTCCATTATTCCTGCTTCAAATATATTTGAAGTATCTGCACTACTTTCTGTGTGAAAATCCCCCTTTACCTTTACACTATCAGTTACATCATTCATTTTGATATATCCACTTGAAGCTACATATTCCATTTTGTCATAGGTTTGATTATATTGGTAGGTTTGTATTCGATAGTCTCCTGTTACCTCTAATGTTCCCTTGTTAATAAGCATTCCACCGCCAGATTGATAGAGGTTTCCGTTTACTGTCAATTTATGTCCATTCAAATCAAAGGTTCCAGTCATACCCTTTTCTAAGCCATTACCAAAGGTAGTATCTCTTTGTAATGTCCAACCTTGAATTACGGTATCAAACACAACATCAGTATTGACTAATTCTAAATCATTAAAATGTGAATCCGATGGATAATCAAAACTAATATGCTGTTGCTTTGTACCATTCAAAATAACTTTATGTGTTCCACTACATTGAAAATTATCATCATATAAAGAATATGATGAAGACGTACCAATCTG
>JAZSEI010000083.1:0-5246 GCA_045531635.1 Acutalibacteraceae bacterium | reverse complement strand
TTCGTCAGACCAAGAGTTTGCCTTAGGCTTACTTCATACTCCACCTCACGGTGGACGCACTTGCCCTCAGCTAACAGTTCCTACTGCCAAGCCTGTAGTGGACTTTCACCACCAAGTTACTGCCCATTCTGGGCAAACATCTAAAAAAATCACCCTGTTTTTACACAGGGTGATTTTTTTTGTTATACTTATTTGTACATAATTCTTGCAGAATATAAATCTAGCGAATCACTATAATCTGTTATAACTGCTCTTGTTTGGAATAATCCACCTAGTCTTTCAGAATTGATTGCACTACCATAAAGTAAAAATGATCGTGGGCTACCATAGCTATTAGGGTACATCCAAATATCACCGTAATAGTTATATGAGTTTGCACCGTCACCAACTTCTGAAGGTAACATAATCTGAGGTGCGTCGCTGTCGTATGTCATAGACTTAATGCACATCTTATCGTTAGCTTCGTCACTGTCGTAGTGGTTTAGCGTATATTTTTGTGTAGCAACAGAGTCATTAAGCACATTAAACTCTCCATCACCTGTTGTATAGTAGTAATATCCGTCCTGCACAAACGAATCATCGTCAAGCATAACCAAAGCACTACCGTAAAGATTTTCTATATTTCTGTACTTAAATGATGATTTACCGTTACTGTCTCCATAGGTACCTGTACAATAATCAATTGAATCAGTTTTACCTGTTTTTGAAGGTATATTAGAAATCATTGTTTTGTGCTTAGTAATATTCACTGGCTCACCGTCAAAGGTAATGTCTATATATTCCTTACCTTTTGCAACACTTATAACCTCATGCTGAACCTTACTTTTTTGTGTATATTTCTCCCAACCATCTAAAATAACAATGCTTGAGCCTTTTGTGATTTTAGATGTATGAAGGTTATTATAAATTCTTATTGTGTTCGATTTTTTAGCTGACTGTGCTGCATAGCCTGACTGGTCTAATATTGAGGTATCTTCATAATAATACATATTAGTTTCGCCAGTAAATACAGATGTTGAATCTATTGTACCAGTTTCGATAATAAACAGCTTTTGAAGTGCTGAACACATAAGGTAATTCATCTCTGTAAAACCTTCGCCGTTATTCTTTGCGTAGTCAAGAGTATCGCCATATTCAAGCCATATTACAGGGTATGTGTTAGCTACACTTACAATCTTATTATCCTGATTTGAACCTATATATGCACTTACATACACATAGTCTGCAATACTTCCATCTTCCTTAACAAATATAGGCTCTATGCTGTAATCCTTATGCTGGGTACCAGAAATCCATATATATTCATAGCCCTTGTGAACAAGTCGCTTTGAATAGAACTTTGGTATTCTTACCATTACATTACCATTTGTTCCGTCGGTTGTAAAGTTAGCGTCATCTTCTAGTGTGATTTTTTCGTTACCCTTATCATCAACACTTACATTGCAAAGCTTCATATCACACCAAGGATAAGCTGTATCGAAATCGTTACCTGTGCCACAGCTCCAATCCTCGCCGATCTTATAGTCAAAATTCATTCCCTTTGCAGAAGCTAAACGCTCACAGCTAGACACACCACTTTTTGTGTTATAGCGTATTCCATACTGCAAGGTTTTATCAGCAGGTGTAACATCAGTATTATTCAAATTAAAATCAACCATACCACATAGCTCGCCACTTACACTTGCTATAGTCAGATTGCTAGCTTCAATTGGCTCTAAATCAAGCTCTGTAAAAATATTGCCGTCAAAGAATTGCCACTTACCGTTTTTATATTCAACATACTGGTTTTCTGTAAGGTCAGGAATTTCAAAGCTTTGAGATTTTGCAGCTGTATATCCATTAATATTGCTACCATAACCTACAAATACTTTTTTATCTGATGTGATATTAGAATAAATACCTTTGTCATAATAAGTAACTCTGGCTTTTATAGTATTCTTAGGAATTTTTACACTTGAATAGGATCTACTTAACAAAGATATACTTTCAAGCTCTCTATAATAACCACTGTCATTGTACATTGTATAATTTCCATCTGAATCTAAAAATTGCCACATTGCACAATTTATATCACCAGTTGCATATATATAATTCTTGGCATCATCAACATCAAACCACTCGGTTGTAAGGTAGGTTGGGTCTTTATCAAGCTCGCCCTTTGTACCTACTGGTTTACCCTTTAGAGCTTCTCCTGTAACAAGACTTTCGCCAGAAAATGAAAGTGTCATACCCTTTGTGTATTTAGCAGAAGGATAGATTTTTATACCTTCAACATCCGAGAAATTCTTCAAGGTTTTAACTCTATCAGCCTCACCTATCTGAGCTTCGCTACATTTTACAAGCCTTGCAGCCTTTTGATAATGTTTATACGCTGTTTTGGTGTCTCCCTGCTGATGGCTAAAATCGCCCAGCATAGTCCATGCCTTACTGTCGTGAGTATTCTCTTGACAATAAAGCTGTAGCTGATAGTATGCATTCTTATAATCTCCACTAGCATAAAGCTTTTCAGCGTTTTCTACCATCTTATTAACATTTGTGGTAATTTCTTTTGGAGATAAGATATTTGCTGCAATAACTGTTGTAAGAGCCACTGAAGCAGCAATAATTATTGAAACACCTTTTTTAGTAATTGATATTTTGCTCATAGTATCACCCTCTATACAGATGGTTATTTTATTATCATATTTTTTATTTTCTTAAGCTTATTCCTTACTCTAGAAACAAACAGCTTACGGTTATAAATTCTCATAACCTTGTCAAAATCGTATTTTCTGTAAAGTGACCAGAAATATTCACGATTTACTGGGCGTGGTGTTGGAAATCTTAAGTTAGGGTTTGGATAAGACGCCTTAACAACATTTGTTTCTCTTAGAATAAACTTATCCTCTATCTTTGAAAATAGCTCTTTACCACGCTCTGTATTTATCAAAAATAGTGAACAGCCTATTTTATCTACAAAATCCTTATGCTGTCTTTTTAATCCCCAGAAATCACCAAGTGTAAAATCAGCCACTCTGTCTAGACTAGCATACTTACATTCATAGCAAGATGGTCTTAAAAAGTCATTTTCGTAAAACATAAGTGCAAAGCGTTTTGTTTTATGCTTTTTGCCATCAATAGTTACTGACTCAAAGTGAGGCTTCCAGCCATAGCTTTTATCTCTGAATTTAGCGTCGGTAAGCTTACCTTTATATTTTCTCTCGTTCCAACGCAAAAACTCTTGCCACATCATATTGTTAGGCACACCATGGCAAATAAGGTCGGTAGTATAAAGCTTTGAGGTATCTAGGTTTTTACCAAGATACGCATACAAGCCTGCTACCTGACAAGCTGTACCTGAATAAAGAACATATTTTCCGTTTTTAACATCCTCTTTAACCTGAGAAAAGATGTCGTTCATCTCACTTTGAATATACTTTACACCTTGTATTTTTACAAGGTCGTTTTTATTGTCACACCTATAATGGCACACCGAGTAATCAGGGTTATATACAGCACCATATATAATGCCACCTAAATCAAGAATATAGTGTGCTAAGCCTGCAAATGCACCACCACTACGGCTTTTTGTGCGTATATCTAAATCCTTATGTTTAAGTGCATAGCCGTTGATTACTGGCTTTTTTTCATAACCATTCTGAAAAGCACATACGCTTTTGCACAAGCCACAATCAACACATAGCTCGTTATTAATTGTAGGGTAAATAAATCCTTCTTCATCGTGTGTCATTGTTATTGCTTTTTTAGGGCAAACACTGTAGCAAGCACTACAGCCACAACATTGATTTTTATTAGTAAAAAGCTCCATATCAGTTTTGCTCCGTATTAATAATTTCTCTTAGAAAATCAAGTGAATTTTCTCTTTGTTTATTTAGCTTTATGTCAACATCGTTCCAATCAATTTCGTTCTCTGGTGCAACACCATTTTCGATACCTCTTGAAATACCAAGGTTTGCAAGAAAGTTTTCTGAACGAACATTTCTATTAATCTTATTTTGAAATTCAATAAACATACTCTTATGAAAAATTGTAGAAAAAGCTGTAGCGTGGAATGAGTTACTTACAACATAAGACGCATTTTTTATGTAGCCTACAAATCTTTCAACAGGAACAGCACGCTTGTAAATAATATCTTTATTTGGCAAGTGTGGTGCATCATTTACATATACAACCTTCATATTCTTTTCTTTTGCAAGCTTTAAAGCAAACTCAACAAGGCTAATCTGTGGCATTACAGTGTAAACAAACACATAAGGCTCGTTTATATCGCACTGTGCAATTTCTCCCCACTTTTCAGCACTTAAAAGAATTGTTGGGTCAAGTGTAACAGCAGCCTCTTTTTGACAAAGATCGTCTACAAGTTTTACTGCGTCACTTTCTCTTACAGAGATTTTCTGAAAACCACTTAATCTCTTTGTAAATTCGGCCTTTTTATCCTCTGGAATTTCTTTTGTTGCAAAGCTGGCAGCGTATGCATATTTCTGCTTATCATCTGCAAAGGTTAAGAAGTATGCAGGGTCAAAATCGGCACACCATGGTGAAAACACCTGATCACTACCTGTAATAAATAAATCATACTTATCCTTTGCGTTTTGAATATCCTCTGGGAAATATTGAGTTTTACTTTTAACTATTTTATCCTGAAAGCTATTAAAGCTTTTTGCCTTTTTTGCTCGTCTGTTAAACATAACAAGGCTTTTTGCCAAAGACATAAGTGGTTTTTTCTTTGTTATGTATATTGGCTTGTAAGGCTTTGTAATTGCAGGACAAATATAATCCACAAGCTCACATTCAGCACCTAAATCTGTTACAGTACGCTGTAACGCATAAGCTTGTAGCTGAGCACCATAGTTTATGGCACGGTGAAAGGTAAGAATACCAATTTTTTTCATAATTACCTCCAAGGATTTTGATAAATTGGAATTTTTCGGTCAGAGTTGCACTCTGGGGGCTTATAGCATAACACTATGGTTTTATAGTTTATATTTAGTTTGTACTGGTTCAAAGTATTTTTTATATGGGACGCATATAATGCGTCAAGCTTTTACTTGCTTTGATATATGTTTAAAAATATCAACTTTTACAAACTAATTTTTATTATTAAAGTTTTTTATTTTAATAGTGCTTATGCCGCACGGGCACTCACTTTCTTACAAAAGAAAGTAAGCAAAGATTGTAAGGGAGGGAATTTCGGAATCCCCTCCCTTAACCCTCCCCACACGACCAAAGGGGGTCAAGCCCCCTTA
>JAZSEI010000147.1:0-3267 GCA_045531635.1 Acutalibacteraceae bacterium | reverse complement strand
AATATGAATATAAAAAATTATAAGTTTTTAAGGAGTCTTTAATAATGAGAAATATTCCTTTTTCTCCTCCTGATATTACCGAGGCTGAAATTGCCGAGGTTGCAGATACTCTGCGTTCAGGTTGGATTACAACAGGTCCTAAAACAAAAAAGTTTGAAAAGGAAGTTGCCGAGTTTTTTGGCACATCTAAGGCTGTGGCACTTGGTTCTTGTACCTCTGCATTAGAGCTTACCTTGCGTATTCTTGGCATTGGTGAGGGTGATGAGGTTATAGTACCTGCCTATACCTATACAGCAAGTGCATCTGCAATTGCTCATGTTGGTGCTACAATTGTTATGGTTGATACATCTGAGGAATCTTTTTTAATAGACCCACAGAAGATTGCACAGGCAATTACAGAGCGTACAAAGGCTGTTATACCTGTAGATATTGCAGGTAAAATGTGCGACTATGCCGAGATTTTTAAGGTTATAGAAAGCAAAAAGCATTTGTTTACTGCAAGCAATGACATTCAAAAGCTATATAATAGAATTATAGTTGTTTCAGATTCAGCACATGGCTTTGGTTCAAGTCAGTTTGGTGTTATGAGTGGTAATGTAGCAGATTTTACTGCCTTTTCACTTCATGCTGTAAAAACAATTACATCTGCCGAGGGTGGTATTGCCACTTGGAGAGATGTTGACGGACTTGACAACGAATGGCTGTATAATCAATATATGCTATATTCATTGCACGGTCAAACA
Organism: Acutalibacteraceae bacterium; assembly: GCA_045531635.1. Taxonomy (GTDB): domain Bacteria; phylum Bacillota; class Clostridia; order Oscillospirales; family Acutalibacteraceae; genus CAG-964. The sequence goes on along the minus strand of JAZSEI010000147.1, from coordinate 2,524 downwards.
AAAGACGCTTTGCATAAAAACCTTGCTGGCTCTTGGGAGTATGACATTGTTATACCTGGTTACAAATGCAATATGACAGATGTAAACGCAGCTATTGCACTTGTACAGCTAAAGCGTTTTAAAGAGATTCAGGGCAGACGCCGTGATATTATAAAAATGTACGATAAAGCAATGGATGAAATGGGTGTTGGGTATTTACACCATGTTAACGAAGACTTCATCACAAGCTGTCATATCTATCTTACACGAGTACCAAATATAGGTCATAAAGAGCGTAACGAGATTATAAACCGTATGGCAGAGCTAGGAATTGCTTGCAATGTGCATTTTAAACCATTACCTATGATGACTGCCTATAAAAATATGGGCTTTGACATTAAGGATTATCCAAATGCTTATGCCCACTACAAAAACGAAATCACACTTCCACTTCACACAAAGCTAAGTGATGATGATGTGCAATATGTTATAGATTGCTATAAAAAGGTTTTAACTGATATGAAGCTTATTTAAAAAAGAATAAAACTGTAAAAACTCGAAATTCTGTTTTTAGAATTTCGAGTTTTTTTACAGTTTAAATAAATAGGTAAGTGCTTGAATAAATTCTACTTACTTGATTGTTTCAGCATTGTTTAAAACCATAGTGCTGTATAAAAACAGTACATCTTGCGAGTTGAAGTCAACATAGTTTTTAAGCTGAACAGGGTGGATATAACGTATATCTATAAGCGTTATTTTTTTATACCCGTCAACAAAAAGTGGGGCAATAGAGCTTGCGAAGGAATCTCTGAAGATTATAAGCTCTTTATCGCTTTTAGCGTTGCTGTTTTCTATAGATATTAAGGATAACGACCCCGAAAGATACATTTCGTATGGGTCTTTACCCTGTGCCTTTTCCATATCGTAAATAGAAATTTCCTTTGAGTTTTGATAATCATAAACTCTGCAATTTTCTAAAGTGCTGTTTGTAAGATACTTAATTTTATCAGGCTTTATCGGCAGTGCTGCTTGCCCATAATAAACACCATAAAAGTCTTTATCGAGAGTTACTTCCTCATAAACAGCATTTAGCTTTGTACCCATATCGCCACATAATTTATTGGCAACATCGTTAAGACATTCCTGCTTCCAATGGGTATCGGTTTTGTAATAGTCTGTGAGTTCAAGATTATTGGTTATATCAATATATTCTAAAAAGCCTGTGTTTTCTCTTAAAATGTTGATAAGCTGATTATATTCAATTGCAAGATAACCATTCTCTTTAGCAAGAAAATAATTTTTGTCCGGAATAACTGCAAGATACTGCTTGGTGTTTTTATCTTTAAGATAGGTGTTGTAAACATATTCAAACCTACTTGCAGCACGCTTAACCGAGTCTTCGTTTAAAGGGTAATCAAGCTTGCTTACATAACCATCTTCAATATAGATACCATTGTTATCTGATTTGTTGAAAATATTATAAGAAAACATAGCCTTTGCAGTTCTAAAATTATCTCTAAGTGGAAATTGGTCAAGAGCGTATTTTTCAAAATCATCCATAAAGCTTTTGCTCAAAACAGTTTTGTAGTTTAGTTTTGGTGCTTGTGCAAGTGTGCGTCGTTCAGCCTGTGAAAAATCACTGCTTGGCTTAAACCAAACACAAAGCGTTAATACAAGAAAAAACAGAGAGGTAACACACGCCACGATAATATGCTTTTTATTGTCAGACATAAGCTACCTCCTAAAATCTAAAATATAAAAATGGGTTAAACGAGCTGTCTAACAGGTAAGCAGTTGTAATTATTAACAGAAAAATCAACACAGCCGATTCTGCAAAGGGCTGTATATATGATAGCTTTTCTATCTTATATAGCTTTATGGTAGTGCTTTTTACAATAGGTGTGGCACCAATTATTGCTAAAATTATAATTACAGCAAAGCTTTTTATATAATACAAAAATTCGTCAGTTACAAGTGGTATACCACCAAAGCCAAGCATATTTTTAATGTATTCAAAGGCCTCGTTCATATTTGCTGAGTTGAATATTACAAAGCTTATAAGTACAGCAAATAGTGTGTATATTCTGGCAAGTATTTTTGATTTATCTAAAATTTTAAGAAGAAATTGCTTTTCTATAATTAATAAAACAGCAAAGTAAAGTCCCCATATAATAAAATTCCACGCTGCACCGTGCCAAAAGCCGGTAAGCATCCATACAACAAAAATATTGAAAAAATGCTTTAATTTAGAAACTCTGTTGCCTCCAAGTGGAATATAAACATAATCTCTGAACCAAGTGCCAAGTGATATATGCCATCTACGCCAAAATTCCGTAATACTCCTACTCATAAACGGATAATTAAAGTTTTCCATAAAATCAAAACCAAGCAATTTACCAAGTCCTATAGCCATATCACTATAGCCGCTGAAATCAAAATAAATATGCAAAGCCGATGCGATGGCATACAACCAATAAAAAGCTACTGTTTTTTCTGTAGAGTTCACAAAAATCTGACATAACTCGCCCAATTGATTGGCTATCAG
>JAZSEI010000087.1:0-3249 GCA_045531635.1 Acutalibacteraceae bacterium | reverse complement strand
CAGCCTCTGTTTGAAGTTCCGTAGTGTGTAATCAATAATATTTAACACCATTAAAAACACAGATTTTTTTGGCAATTGTTGCACTGCACCTCACTTGCGTTTTGTAAAGAGTACAGCGTTAAAAGTGAGTCAGTTTTTATTTAATAATATGTAATATAAAAATCCTATACCAATGTTATTATAGGTATATACGCAAAGCTATATTTAGCTATATATTATGGTGTTATCTAATTTACATCATTGCCGTTACAAGCAGAGCTCATATTTTTTATATATAAGCGATTATTTTTATAAATTTTCGCTTTTATTGTGTTGCCTGTAAAATTAGTTTCTGTAACAAAAACCCTTATTAATGTAACAGAAACAAGAGTTTTTACGGTATTTATGCCACAAAAGAAAAGTAAATAAAAGAAAAGAAAACTAAACTAAACTAAACCAAACTAAATTAAACTAAATAAAAGAAAACAAAAGAAAAAAGCAAACCGTCAGCAACACGTTCTGGGTTTGCTTTTTTTATAAGCTTGTTCTGTTAATATAGCTTGTATAATCTTTTAGTCTTGTAATATATCAACAGCACTTTTACAGATAGAAAGAAATCTTTTTTATATTTAATATTATTTATAATATTCTTAATGATTTATCTATTTAAAATGGGATTAGTATTAAGAATTAAAATATCTTACTCAGATTAACACACAACATTTGCATAATTTATTGATTAAAACCCTTAAATTTCTAAAAGTGAATTTAAGGGTTATTATATTAATTAAAACGTGTAAAAATTACAAACAAGTTGTAACAGCCTTAGTTTAACGGCATTTTTAATAAAAAATAAATCAACAAATTGTGACAATTGATATACTCAATTTTAGGCAGAAGCACGAAGAAAGTAGAAAAAATACTATTTGTAATCATCTATCTTCTTTGCAGAATAGCTGAAATTGGCTTAAATACAGCAAACCTACTATGAAAAGTAAACAAAAATTACCCATAATTACAAGAATGTAACTTTTAAGGTTGACTTGCTTACATTTTTGTAATAGAATATATACAAACAGTATACAGTATTTGTGTTGCTGTTTATTTACAAAAAAACATTGAACAGGAGACATTTTATGAGTATATCAAAAAAGTTATTAGCATTAATGCTTGGTACAGCTATGTTGGCAAGCTCAGTTATTACTGCATATGCAGAGAACGAGGAAGCTACAGAACCTGCTACAGCTAATGCACAGGCAGTAGAGCTTTGTGAAGAAGCAACTGCTGAGTATAACAATGGTCACTCCGACTATGAATCCGTTGGCTCTTTAGAAATTGTAAAGTCATCAACAGAAAATTACAGCCAATCTTCATATCAGTCAGTAGTGACAGCAAAGGTTGGCTATGTTACAAAATTATCAGAGGTTAGCAGTGGTAAGCTTGTTTGGAAAAGCTCAAACTCATCTATTGCAAGTGTTGACCAAAAGGGCAATATTATGGGTATAAGCACAGGTGAATGCTTTGTAACTGCTACAGACATTAACGGTGCAGTTAAAAGCTACAATGTAAAGGTTGTATACCCTGTAACATCTGTAAAGCTTAACACTAACAAAATTTCTTGGAATGTTGGTAAAAGTGCTCATTTTAATCCAACAGTAGGCCCACAGCAGGCAACAAATACAAATGTTATATACACAAGCAGTAACACAGATGTTGCAACAGTAACAGATAAGGGATTACTTACAGCAGTTGCACCTGGAACCTGCACAATAGTATGTAAATCAGAGGACGACGAAAATAAATACGACACCTGCACAGTAACAGTAAAAAACACAACTTCAGTTGAGAATGTAGACATTAAACAAGGCAGTGCGTATTTAAAGGTTGGCGATAAAAAGACACTTACAAATACAGTAACACCTACAAATGCTACAAACAAAAAAACTGTATGGAGTAGTACCGACCCAAGGGTTGCTACAATAAACTCAATTGGAGTAGTTACAGCTAAGTCAGCTGGTAAATGTAAGATTATTGCAAAGGCAACTGACGGCAGTGGAAAGTACGACACCTGTACAATAGTTGTAAGACAGCTTGTTAATTCTTTAAGCTTGTCAGAGAGTAATATAAGCTTGCAAAAAGGTAGCAGTAAAACACTTACAGCTATTGCTTTACCAGACAACGCTACAACAAAAAATGTATTCTGGAGCAGTAGCAATACTAATGTTGCTACAGTAAACTCTAAGGGTGTTGTAACAGCAACAGGCTTTGGCAGCTGTACAATCACTGCAAAAACAACAGACGGTAGTGCTTTAACTGCTGTATGTAATGTTAATGTTTGTTCACCAGTAACAAGCGTAGTGCTAAACGCACACAGCATTTCTTGGAATGTTGGCAAAAAGGCTCACTTCTACCCAACTGTTACACCAGACTCAGCTAGTAATGTTGGTGTAATTTATACAAGTAGTAACCCAAGCGTTGCTACAGTTAGCGAAAAAGGCTTGTTAACAGCAGTTTCAGCAGGTACTTGCGTAATTACCTGTTCTGCTGCAGATGGTAGTGGTAAGTTTGATACTTGTACAGTAACAGTAAAGCAACCAGTTACCCAGCTTAAAATCAATGGTAAAAATACAGTAGACGCAGGTAGCACAATTAAGCTTACAGCTACTGCTATGCCTAGCAATGCAGCTAACAAAAATGTAAGCTGGAGCAGTAATAACACTGCTGTAGCTACTGTAGATGCAAATGGTAATGTTAAGGGTATTAAAGCAGGTAATGCAGTTATCACCTGCAAAGCTAAGGACGGCAGTGGTGTATTAACAACAATTGCAATTGTTGTTAAATCAACAAAGACAACAGGACAGCAAATTGCTGACTATGCTGCCTCTTGGGTTGGTAAAACACCTTATGTATGGGGTGGTACAAATCTGAAAACAGGTGTTGACTGCTCGGGCTTTGTTTGTAGTGTTTACAGCGAGTTCGGCTATAATCTATGGGCATCACGAATGGACCTTGATACAGTAGGTAAAAACGTACCACTAAGCGATGCACAGCCTGGTGATATTGTAGTATATCCTGGTCACGTAGCAATTTACGCTGGCAACGGTATGGTTACACACGCACTTAACGAAAACTACGGCATTCTTACAACAGACATTTCTTGGGGTGGCTATGTAAGATGTGTAAGACGAGTTGTTGATTAATTTAAAATATAAGAAAATCCACAGTCAAGAAGGCTGTGGATTTTTTGTGCTATATAACTGGAATTTGCAG
>JAZSEI010000095.1:0-1936 GCA_045531635.1 Acutalibacteraceae bacterium | reverse complement strand
GTTTTGTTCATAATTTGTGTTCATTTTCTTAAAAAGAAAATTTTTATACCAGAAAACATAACATTTTTTTACTTACACACTGATGATTTTTATATCTTTTGCCATTATTTTTTGATAGCTACATACAGAGATAAAATACTCCTCAAATCTATATTCTTTAATATTTACATCAGATGAATTTATTTTAGCGATGTCTTCATCAATCATTACATTAATATTAGACAAACCTCCCCCAAGCCCTGTACCTTCAAGCTTTAAAAACGCTTCTTTTATACTCCATATTCTAGTAAAGGCTTCGTTTGAGTTTAAGCTGTTAAAAATAAAATCATACTCATATTGTGTAAAATATCTTTTAGCTATGTTTTTATTTGCATTAGTAAGCTTTTGAACATCACAACCAATTTCGCCATCAGAAAATACACAAACAGCTACATTACCCGAATGTGACGCATTAAAATACAAATTGCTATAATCAGTAAAAAAAGGCTTGCCGTTTGCTTTTGTGCTGTATCTCATTTTTTGCTCACTTAGATTAAGCTGTTTTAAATATGCTTGCATTATTATTCCTACAGCTAACGATAAATTTTTATCGTTACGCTTTTTTAGCTTGTCTATTTTACTTTTTCGATATTCTGACATCGTACTGTAATATTTATGGAATATTTCATCATCATTTAGCACATCACTTTCAAGTAAAAAAGCATTAATCATTACCTCACCACCTTTTAATTTTTTTAATTATTATAGCATTAATAATACATAGTAGCAAATCGGTATGTAAATAGATTGATAAAAGAGTTAGTACAAATTGTAAATTTTAATTACATTATGTAGACAAAGCTAAATTTTACATTATAATTATAGTAAGATTATTAATCAGAATTTTTTCAGAGAGGTAATAAATGAAAAAGAAAATAGCTAAAATATTATCCGTTACCTTTATATGTGTAATACTAACTGTTTGTTCTGCACCTGTTGCAATGGCTGCACCAGAAGATTATCTTCATAAAATAGAAGACGAAGTAAATAACGTTTTAGACAATGCTGAAGATTATCTTGATGATATAGTTGACGATGTTGGTAATGCTATTGACGAAACAGTAGACGATTTTGGCAACGTAGTTGACGATGCAAATAATATGATTGATGACGCAGTTAATAATGTAGTTGATCACTTTACTGCAACAGAGCCTGATGAAGTTGAGGAAGAAGTTGTTCCAACTGAGCAACCAACTGAAGAAATAACTACTCTTTATGCTCCTACCGAAAACGAAGATTATGATTATTCTTACGAGCCACCTACCGAGCCACCTACCGAAGCTTATGTGCCAGAAATATTAACCGAAACATATACAGACGCACCTTTTACAGATAGATTTGCTATTACAGATGCAGGTGAAGGTAATTTATTTATAGCACTTGGATTATGGGGTGCAATAATTGTGGGAGTTATAATTGTTGGTTCGATTGTTTCTATAACGCACAAACGCAAAAAAGGAATTTAATATATCTAAAAACTATAAAGACCTTGATTTTTCAGGGTCTTTTTCTGTTTGACAATAAAGACTTCTGTGTTATAATTGCATAGGAATAATAGGACAAAATAATTATAGAAGAAATATCTGTTTAAAGGTGACAATATGAAAATTAAAAATGTTGAAATCAATGGAATCGTAGGACTTGCACCTATGGCTGGTGTCGCTGACCGTGCATTCAGAGAAATATGTAAAGAGATGGGGGCAGCTTATGTTGTAAGTGAAATGGTAAGCTCTAAGGGTGTTTCATACAAAAATGAGCGTTCTACCGAGCTTATGGAAATATCTGAAATTGAGCACCCTTGTGCTGTACAGCTTTTTGGCAACGAGCCTGATACAATGGCTGTGGCTGCAAAAACTGCTATGCAATTTAAACCAGATATTTTAGATATCAATATGGG
>JAZSEI010000058.1:0-23686 GCA_045531635.1 Acutalibacteraceae bacterium | reverse complement strand
GACCCCCTTTGGTCGTGTGGGGAGGGTTAAGGGAGGGGATTTCGAAATTCCCTCCCTTACAATCTTTGCTTACTTTCTTTTGTAAGAAAGTAAGAGCCTGTACGGCTTGAGTACTATTAAAAATAAAAAGTTTTATATATTTATATAGTTTGTAAGAGCATAAAATCTAAGCTTGCAATAAAAGCAAGAAAGACACCGACACATTATATGTGTCCCTAATAAAAAATACTATAAACTAGTACAAACTGACTGTAACTTATAATAACCATAGCGTTATGCTATAAGCCCCCAGAGTGCAACTCTGACAAACAAACTTCAATTTGTAATATAAATCACTTCGTTGCAATCCAACCTTTTTTAACCAATAAATCAATTATTTCATTTATTCTTGGCAAGGTAATTACATAAACTCTTTCGTCATCAGTAAAAATACTAAGCTGTGTAGAGGTATAACGGAAGTGGTCAATATTTCTCAATAATATTTCGTCAAGTGTATATGGCTTTTCTTCTAAACATATACATACGATACCATCTTCGCAAAAATAGATATTGCCATTTTTAATATTATCATCCAAATAGAAATTACCATTAGTTTTATAGAAAACCGGAGAAGTAATCTCCTTTTCAAACTTCGCATATCTTTTGTCCATAATCGTTTCATTAACAACAAAAGCAAGAAAAAGAAAAATTGCAAAGAGCAAACCACATTCTACGGAAAGTTTAAAGGGTTGTTCTATGTTACAAAAAATCAAAATAAAATAACCAGTTAATCCAAAAAAGAAACCCACAATTGCAGAAATAATAGCTTTTGTCTTCATATATTCCACCCCATTTTATTTCATCATACCATAATGCCGTTTTAGTGTAAATATTTGTCAAAACCAATTAGCCAAACTCAACTATCTTTTGTTATCCCTAATACTAACAAAAAAAGTGCAACCAAGCATATAAGGCTTGATTGCACTTTTAATTCTTTGTTTTTTAATTTTGTTATTCTCTGCTTTTCAACATTTACTGCTTTCTGTCAGCATGGCAGGCGTCCTTCATGGCACAGCTTGAACAGCCACAGCCACACGAGTGCTTGCCGTCTTTTTTATTTTTAATCATTCTAATAATTATAAGTGCAACAATCACAGCTAAAACCAATGTAATAACTATTGTTCCTAAATTATTCACAAGCCAATCAAACACTTTCTTATCCTCCCGTTAAGATTATATTTTCTTTGTAAGTTTAGTTGCTTCTTTGTATGGTCTGAACATCATAAATAACATAAACGCAATCAAAGCAAATGCTATTACAGCACCCACTACACTTAATGCAGAAGTGACACCTACTGTAAACAATGTACCAAGCTGGTAGATTATAAACGATATTACATAAGCAAAAGCTGTTTGATAGCCTATTGCAAATAATGTCCACTTTGTGCTGTTCATCTCTCTTTTGATAGCACCGATAGCTGCAAAGCAAGGTGCACATAGTAAATTGAACACAAGGAATGAATACGCTGCTACAGGTGTAAATACTGCACGCATATTTTCCCATACCTGCCAGCCATTTTCAGCAACCTCGTCAAAACCACCAAATAGTACACCAAATGTAGAAACTACATTTTCTTTTGCAATCAAGCCTGTAATTGTAGCCACTGCACTTTGCCAGTTACCCCAACCAAGTGGAATAAACAACCAAGAAATTGCACCACCAATAACTGCAAGTATGGAATTATTAAGGTCATTAACCATACCGAATGAACCATTCTCTACGCCAAATGCTTGCAAGAACCACAACAGCATTGATGATAACAAAATAATTGTACCTGCTTTTTTAATAAACGACCAGCCTCTCTCCCATGTTACTCTAAGAAGACTTGAAATTGTAGGCATATGATAAGCAGGAAGCTCCATTACAAATGGTGCAGGGTCACCTGCAAATATCTTTGTTTTCTTTAAAATAAGACCAGAAATAATAATAGCACCAACACCCATAAAGTAAGCACTTGCTGCTACCCACCAAGCACCACCAAATAACGCACCAGCTATAAGTGCTACAATAGGCATTTTTGCACCACAAGGCATAAAGGTTGTGGTTATTATTGTCATTCTACGGTCACGCTCGTTTTCGATTGTTCGTGACGCCATTACACCTGGCACACCACAGCCAACACCAACAAGCATTGGTATAAATGATTTACCCGACAAACCAAATTTGCAGAACACTCTGTCCATTACAAAAGCGATTCTTGACATATATCCACAAGACTCTAAAAACGCAAGTAATAAGAATAGCACAAGCATTTGTGGCACAAAGCCAAGCACAGCACCTACACCACTTACAATGCCATTCATAATCAAGCCATAAAGCCAATCGGCACAGTTCATATTTTTAAGCATTGCGTCAACATAAGTAGGAATACCCTTAATCCACACACCAAAGTCAGACTGCTGTGGTTCTTCTGTATTTACAGCTGTTGCAAATGCAGATGAGTCAACAAAAAGCTTTTCTTCAATTACGCCATTATCATCTCTTACCTCTAGCACACCTGTAACATTTTTAGCCTGTGCCTGTGATATAAATGAATTAATTACAGCTTGATCTGGATTTTCAGCTTTAAGAGCTTGGCTAACAGCTGTAGTATCCAACTTTGCAAGCTCGGCTGCTTCAAGGTATACACCAATTTTCTCTGACTCCAGCTCATACTCAGCAGTAGCATTATCAAAATTCTCTCTGCCAATACCAAACAAATACCAGCCATCACCAAACAAGCCGTCATTAGCCCAGTCGGTAACTATTGTACCAACAGTAGAAACCGATATGTAATACACCAAAAACATTATAACTGCAAAAATCGGCAACGCTGCAATTCGGTTTGTAACTATTCTGTCGATTTTGTCAGAGGTAGTAAGCTTACCCTCGTTTTTCTTTTTATAGCACTCTTTAATTACAGACGAAATATATACATATCTTGCATTTATAATAATACTTTCGGCATCGTCATCACATTCAAGCTCAGCTGCCTTAATATCCTTCTCAATATGGTCTATTAAAGATTTTTCAAGCTTTAATCTTTCAAGCACTCTTTCATCACGCTCAAACAGCTTTACTGCATACCAACGCTGTTGCTCCTCTGGCATATCGTGCAAGCAACGCTCCTCAATATGAGCAAGTGCGTGCTCAACCACACCGTCAAAGGTGTGCATAGGTATTGTATGTGTGCTTTTTGTAGCTTCAATTGCAAGCTCGGCTGCCTCATTAATACCTGTAAGCTTTAAAGCAGAAATTTCTACTACCTTACAGCCAAGCTTTTTAGATAGCTTATCTATGTTAATTTCGTCACCATTCTTTTTAACAATATCCATCATATTAATGGCAACAACTACAGGAATACCAAGCTCTGTAAGCTGTGTTGTTAAATATAAATTTCTTTCTAGATTTGTACCGTCTACAATGTTTAAAATTGCATCTGGCTTTTCGTCTATAAGGTAATTTCTTGCTACAACCTCCTCAAGAGTATAAGGAGAAAGTGAGTAAATACCTGGCAAATCTGTAATTATAACATCATCGTGATTTTTCATTTTGCCCTCTTTTTTCTCAACTGTTACTCCAGGCCAGTTACCTACATACTGGTTAGAGCCTGTAAGGGCATTAAACAGAGTAGTTTTACCACAGTTAGGGTTACCTGCTAATGCAATTTTTATTTCCATACTTTAATCCTCTCTTTCTGAATTAGTCTTAGCTAACTCTCTATCACAAAAATTGGGGATTTCTCCCCTGTAACCCACTATTATAAGTGGAATTTATTTTTTGGCTTATTCTACCTCTACCATTTCGGCATCTGCCTTACGTAGTGAAAGCTCGTAGCCTCTTAATGTAACCTCTATAGGGTCACCTAGTGGTGCTACCTTTCGCACATAAACCTCTACGCCCTTTGTAAGACCCATATCCATTATTCTTCGTCTTAAAGCACCTTCACCATGAAGTTTAACAACCTTTGCTGTTTGACCTATTTTTACTTGCTTTAATGTTTTCATACGCTCATCCTCCTTGTTTAAAAACAACTGAATTTTAATAAGCTTTATAATCTATAAATACGATTAGTATAAACTAACCAGATCTTCAAAATAACAGTTAGCACCAGCTAACCACTAATATAATACTCTATTTATCACATTTTGTCAATATATGCCATTAATTTTTTCGTTTTTATCAAATCAACCTGTATTTACAGCTTGCTTTATGTTATATGTATATATTTTTACAGTATGCTATATTACAAGTGTTAAGCGAATTAAAGCTTGCAAATAAGGCTATTCGGGGGTAAAATAAATTTATAATAAATATTAATTTAATGAGGTAAAAAATATGCACAGCTTTTTTGCAATGATGTCTAGAATAAAATATATTAATCGTTGGGGGCTTATGAACAATACCCGTAACGAAACACTAAGCGAGCATTCACTTGAGGTTGCAATAATAGCACACGCACTTGGTGTTATTAATAATAAACGACTTGGTGGTAATATATCTGCTGAGCGTTTAGCTGTACTAGCTATTTTTCACGATGCAAGCGAAATAATAACAGGCGACCTACCAACACCTGTTAAATATAATAACGACAAAATCAAAAATGCCTATAAAGAAATTGAAGAACAGGCTCAACAAAGACTTTTAAAAATGCTACCAGACGATATTGCTGACGAATATCAGCCAATACTATGCCCAGACGAAAGCGAAGCCGAGCTTTGGAAATATATAAAGGCTGCTGATAAAATATCTGCACTTATAAAATGCACCGAGGAGCTTATTATGGGTAACCGTGAATTTGCAAAGGCTCAACAGTCAACCTTAAACGCAATAAACAATATAGAGCTACCCGAGGTAAAAATCTTTATGGAGGAGCTATTCCCTGCCTATGAGCTTACACTTGATGAGCAGGAAGGATAGTATCTGATACTAATTATACTAAACAAAAAAGCACCATATCAACCTATTCTTAGTGTTGATATGGTGTTTATTATTATAGCCTTTACTTTGATAATGTCAAAACACAGCTTATTGCAAAATTTTGAAATAGAGCTGTTAGTTTCTCATCAACCTTTTTTCTCCTGTTTGGCTGATGAACCTCCATACTGCATTCTAAAATTTCATATTCATCAATTTGCAAATAGTATGAAATTTTATGTACAGATTTATTTTTCATTTCAGCTTTAAGAGTGAAAATACCAAGCTTGTCGTTGCTAATCTCAAAATAATCTGCTTTACCGTTATATTCTTCAAAGCAACTTTTAATATTCTCAGTTGACAAATCACAATCAAGTTCAGCAGCCATACTCAAGAAAAATTCTGCTACTGATTCAGAATTTTCATTTGGAATATAGGAATAACATTTGTAAATCTCTGCAGCACCACAATCATTACTATCTACAAAGTGAGAATTTTTAGGAGTTTGAAATGTCAGAGTCGAGCCACATAAAAGTTTGATATTCTCCTTTGGATATCTTTCAATCTTCTTACTTGGATGCTCTTTATAATATTCCTCTAATGCAGAAAACACATCAATTACTGCTTGACCTAACTCTTCAGCTGTGGCTTCTTTTAGCAGAGTTTTTTCACTTATAATCTTATCATCTATAAGGTTATATTTATCAGACCTCTTCATAGAAATCACCCAATAATGACCATCTTCAAATACACGCAAAAGACCCGAAAGGTTATTTCTCCAAAAAGAAACTTCACTTTTATATTTAGAATTTTCTTTCCATACACGTTTTGATTCTCTTTCTAGGGGTGTTGATTCTGAAAGAGGGCTATCTTTTATAAACTTAATAGCCTCGCAAATTGTATACCCTATACTTTTATTATTAATATCAGTATCATTAATAACAAAAGTATGATGCGAAAGCTCTGAGAACCCACCTGCGTGACTAATGGAAGGGATAAATAAAATACGATTTTCACCTTTATATATATGTATATTTAAAGGATATCTTTGAACAGTTATAATTTTAATCACCTTTACTTTCTTATACTATACCAAACTTTAATAAAATTTCACTAAGAATTAGCTATGTTATCAATAGTATTTTTAAAATATTTCAGGCACCTAATATTGTGTATTCAAATAACGCAATATCAGGTGCCTTGATAATCACAAAAAGCATAATCACTACCGAAAAACTCATTAATTATGGCAATTATATGCTTATATTAAATTTTCTTATTTTGAAAACTTTTTGTGTGCCATATAGTAGATAAGTCCCACAAAAATCATACCACCTATTATGTTGCCTATTGTAACAAATAAGAATGATTCTATACCGTTAAAATGTGTTAAGGCTGTGCATTGTTCGGCTGTTATGCCGTAAAGCTCGTTTGCCTTTTGAACATAATCTGAATTTGTAGCAGCAAGAATACCTGCTGGTATGTAAAACATATTGGCAACACAGTGCTCAAAGCCACATATTACAAATGCCCATATTGGGAAAAATATAGCAAGTATTTTACCAGTTACATCTTTGGCAGCACCAGCCATTATAATAGCCAGACAAACAAGCACATTACAAAGAATACCACTTGCTATAGCTGCTGTTGGTTCTATTGCAGTTTTTGCAAGTGCAACCTTTATTGTATATGCACCCAAGCCACCACCAGAATAATTGAACTGTCCCGAGAAGAACACAAGCACATCAATAATCAAAGCACCTATAAGGTTAGAGAAATATACAACCACAAGGTTTTTTATCATCTGTATTACTTTAAGCTTTTTATCAAGCACAGCAGTTAACATAAGACAATTACCAGTAAACAGCTCGCTACCTGTAAACACAACCAGCATAAGACCAACTGGGAATATTGCACCTGCTAAAGTTCGTGCAAGTCCTACATCTGCAATACCATGAACAGCCACATTACTTGCCACACCACCAAGTGCAATAAATGCACCAGCCATAATGCCAAGTAAAATCATTTTTATCAATGGTAAATTACCTTTATTAACACCTGATTTTATAGTGCTTTCTGCTATCTCTAAAGGTGTATTAACGCCACCCATAAAAAATCCCCCTCTTAACGAGTGTAAAAACATTTAATATGTAGCAACAGCCACAATTACTTTTAAGTTTATCACATTAATACGAATGGTGTCAATACAAGTAAAAGCAATAGTTGTATTTTTCCAAAAATATCTAGTCACTAAGCTTTATGACCTTATTGAAAATCATTGTGTGCTTTTCATCTAAAGCTATATCTAAGTGATAATGCCCCCAGAACCATTTTTTGTAGGCTAGCTTTTCTTTTATTTCGTCAAGAAAATCCGTAAGCACATCACCTTTTAAATT
Source organism: Acutalibacteraceae bacterium (assembly GCA_045531635.1). GTDB lineage: Bacteria > Bacillota > Clostridia > Oscillospirales > Acutalibacteraceae > CAG-964. The sequence continues at coordinate 16,354 of JAZSEI010000058.1, read as the reverse complement.
CACATTAAAATAGCGTTGCCACGAGGTAGATGTACAATGGGTTATCACATAATCAACCTGCCAATTTGCTTTGCTTAAATTTTGCCTTGCAAGCTCTAGCTCAGCCGTGGTTGGCAATTCCTCTTTCCACCAGCTTATGCCCTCTTTTCTACACTCTTTATCGTGCGAGCTTGCACCACCAAAAGTAAAAAAGCTTTTACCCTCAATATTGTAAATCTGTCCACGCATTAGGTGATATATTTTATCACTTATTTTATGAGCCTTACCACCACAGAAGTCTATTACCTCAAATTCATTTAGCATATCAAAATTTTCGTGATTACCGTCAATAAACAGAGTAGTAAAATTCTTTTGCTCAAACCATTTTCTCCAGTAATGCTCCTCATTGCTGTTATCCCACACACCACCAAAGTCGCCACAAATAATAACATAATCATTTGCTGTAAGGCTTTTTTGCTCTGGGAATTTTTTTGTATTTAATTTACTTGTATCATAAGGTATATGAACATCACCTGTTACATAAATCATATATCAACCCCCATTGCATTATAAAAATTCAAACCGTCACAGATTATCGGTAATTGCCCATAAACTGTGACGGTTTAATTCAACAAAATTCACTATTCAACCTCAACAATACCATTTGCTTTAATAGTTACCGTCATACCATCTTTTACATAGTTTAAAAACTCATCGCCTAATGAATCTACAACTGGCATTGTAACACCGTCTACCCAAACATCAGCAAGCACTGCACCAGCTGCAGCAAGAGAATCTATAGGATTTGCAAACAGCATACAGGCAGGATTTTTTTGCATTGCACAAGCACAATAAAGCACAAGTCCACCAGTTGTAGAGCCTATAGTCTGTGGCAAGCAAAGTGCCTTACCTATAAGTGGCTTACCGTGAAGCTCATCATTATTCTGGTCACCACATTTTACATCCTTGTCACCAAACTGTAATGCCATTTGAAATGAAGCAAGTGTGTTAAAGCCCTGCTTTGTTACAACAGCCTCTGCCGTTACCTCACCAGGTGTAATTACTCTTCCCTTAAACTGTTTCATATTACTTACCTCCATTTGTGATTGTATGCAGAATTTCAGCGTCGGTATAATATCTTGCACTTGTATATGTACGCAATTTATTTGACGAAGTAATAACTGGCATTTTTTTGCAAAGTGGATTGTTCATATACATAAGTGGACAAATATAAGATGTTATAACACCTGTTGCCTTAAGGCGTGGTGCATAATCTGTTTTTTCAAATGCCTCAAGAACCTTTGGTGCAGCTGTAAAAACAGTTGGGATAGTAACCTTACTATTGTTGCTTTTCTTTAGCTCTGCTTCTATTTTATCTGTCCAATCCTTTAATTGCTCTAGTGACAGATGTGGACAACCTACAAAGCAAAGCTTTGGTTTTGCGTCTGGATTTTTCCAGATTACTGGGTATTCATTTTTAACTCTTTCAAGCTCTTTATCGTCTATAATATATTCCTTTGCTCCGTCAGCTATAAGGCTCTTGCCAAGCTCTACAGCCTCTGGAGTCAGATTTTCGATATGATACAAACCTACAGCACCATTTGAGGCTGTAGCTGCACCAAAATCCTTTAGGTATGCACAGGCAGAGTCGGTTAATTTATTGCCAATCCATTTATCAAGACCAACAACATAAGGTACATCCTCCATTACCTTCATACCTATAGCAGAACCAAGTAGCTGTGCCTCTGGCTTTTTAGTTGTTTGAACCTTTATAACCCAAGTAGCCTTTCTGCCCTCATCGGTTAAAAGTCCAAAATAAGGCACATAGCCAACTATTGAACCCATAATATCAATAATACCTGAATTACGGTTACATCTTGCACCTAGCACTGAGTTTGCATATACAACTGCACTTGATTCTGCCCACGAAAGCACATCGCCCTTTTTTGGCTTGTTGCCAACCTCGTCTAAATAGCAGGTACAGCTGAATGCGTCTTTATCCATTAAGCCTAGCTTATTAAGCTGTTTTTCGTAGAACTCCTGCTTGGTATACATAAATTTATTAAATACTAAATTCTGTAAGAAATTAGCAGGAACATTTTTGTCGATTGGTCGTGGGTCAACCGAGAATTTCTGCTCTGATGTAACCCCAGCGTCAAGTAGCTGTTGCATAAGATCATAAACTGGTGCCATTACCTTAAGTCCAAATGAGGTTACCAGATGATTATATTTTGATGTAATAGGCACAAGCTTTTCGGCATTAAAGGCATCACCATACATCACCAGTGTTTTCATAACCTTAGCAAGGGTTTCTCCTTTTTCGCCGTCAAGTATAGCCTGTTGTTCTTTTGTTAACAGCATATATTTTCTCTCCTTATTAAGAAGTTATAATTAATATTCCTCATATTCAGAGTTTTTTACTTTGACAATTCAATTAGCTCGTCCTTGGTAAACTCTCTATATCTATCATCACCAAACATCGTGGTAGTGGTATCCTGCATATTTTGCATAACTCTCTGTAAATTAACCTCTTTGGGTAAACTGACAATATTACCATTAGAATCTTCTGACTTATGCACACAGAAAATAAATTCTCCACGCTCAAAATTGATTTCAAAGTTATCCATAACATCTAGTGGATCAACGTCAAAATAGCACTCTTGTTCTTCTATGAATTTTTCATATATAAATTCAAACAATGCCTCTTTACCTATTTTTATTACTCTGACATTGTCTTGATTTAGTTGTTTTTTATTCTTCATATCATTTAATCCTGTAAAATATACATATTCGGTTTGTATGATATTACAGCTTCATACAAACATCCCAAGCACCCCATATTACTGTTCGTAGATTTCCAACCTTATTAGCATCGCCAACAATATGTACACGTTTGCTTTTTTTAGTAAGTGGTGCTGGGTTATAGCCAACTGACATAATAACAGAATCTGCCTTAATTTTAAATTCTTTTCCGTCCTTGTCCTTAACTGTGACTGAATCGTTGTCAATCTTGCAAAGTGATGTTTCAAGATGTACAGGCACCTTATTTGTTTCAAAGAAATCACGCAAAAAGCTTGTATTTGCAAGGCAAATACCCTTTGTTGTAATAAGGTCATCCTGCATTTCTACTATAGTTGGCTTTTTGCCCTGTAGATAAAGCTCGTAAGCTATCTCACAGCCAGTAAGACCACCACCTATAATGGTTACATTCTCACCTACCGTTGCATTACCAAGCAAGAAGTCTATTGCCTCTATCGCAGTATCTACACCAGCTACAGGTATTTTCTTTGCCTTTGCACCGGTTGCAATTATAACCTCGTCTGCGTTAAGTGAGTTTATATCTGTAACTTCGGTATTCATTTTTATGTCTATAGGATATTTTGCAAGCTCACGAATATACCACGCTATAAGGTCACGGTCTTTTTCTTTAAATGACGGTGAAGCTGCTGCTATGAACACACCACCAAGCTTGTCAGACTTCTCGTAAAGAGTAACCTTATGCCCTCTTTTAGCACAAACTATTGCAGACTCCATACCACCTATACCACCACCGATAATGCTGATATTCTTAACCTTTTTAGCTGGCTGGATATTATACTTTTTGGACTGCATTGTCTGTGGATTTAACGCACAGCGTGCAAGTCCCATAGTGTCGGTAAGGTCTTGAGTATTTGCATGGCCCTTTGATGATGAGAAATTAAAGCAACCACTATGACAGCAAATGCAAGGCTTTATATCCTCTAATCTGTCATCAATTAACTTTGCAATCCACTGTGGGTCTACTAAAAATTGACGAGCAATACCAACAGCGTCTATCTCTCCGTTTTCAACAGCCTTCGCACCAATCTCTGGGCTCATTCTGCCTGCACAAACAACAGGTATATCAACATATTTTTTAATATGAGTAACATCATCAAGGTTACAGTTTTCTGGCATATACATTGGTGGATGAGCCCAATACCAAGAATCATAAGTACCGTTGTCGGCATTAAGCATATCATAGCCTGCGTCCTGAAGATATTTTGCAGCCTTTTCAGACTCCTGCATATTTCTTCCTACCTCGGTGTATTTTTCACCAGGCACAGCACCCTTACAAAAGCCTTTCATTTTAGACTCTACCGAATAACGCAACGAAACTGGGTAATCATTACCACACGCTTCTTTTATAGCATGAACAACCTCTGTTGCAAAGCGATAGCGATTTTCAAAGCTTCCACCGTAATCGTCAGTGCGTTTATTAAAAAATTCGATGGCAAACTGGTCAAGCAAGTAACCCTCGTGTACAGCGTGAACCTCTACACCGTCAACGCCTGCGTCTTTACATAGCTTTGCAGTTTTTGCAAAGGCTTCTATAATTTCGTGGATTTGCTCAACTGTCATTTCTGGGCAAATTATATCGTGTGCCCAGCGTGCTGGCTGTGGGCTTGGACATGCAAGCTCGTGTGATGTATCAATAATCGGCTTAATAAGTGTACGAGTAAATTTATTTTTATGCAGTGGTGCTACAAGCTCAGTAATTGCCCACGAACGACCCATACCAGCCGTAAGCTGAACAAACAGCTTTGCACCTGTTTTATGTATCTCGTCCATAAACTCTTTAAGCTCATCAAACATTTTAGGGTTTTGCCATAGCCACTTACCCCAAAAGGTATCACGAAGTGGTGCAATACCAGGAATAATAAGACCTACATTATTCTGAGCACGCTCTAAAAACAGCTTTGCAGCCTCTTTATCAAAGTGACAGCCACCAAGCTCAAACCAACCAAAAAGCGATGTACCACCCATAGGGCACATTACAATTCGATTTTTAATCTCTACATTACCGATTTTCCACGGTGTAAAAAGTGCTTCATATTTTTCATTTGTTTTTCCCATTATCATCTTCCTTTGCTATATATTAAATCTAATTTACAATAATAATTTCACAAGATTTTATAATAATCGTACCAAAAAGCAAGATAAAAAGCAATGATTTTATGCAAATTATTTATTAATGGTTTGCAAATTATAAAACAAACATAAATTTAAAAATCTGCTATTGACATCCACAGACTACAGTGATAGTATAGACTATAGAGATAGTCTATACAAAAAAGGAGGTGACTACCATGCAAAAGCTATTTGACAGTGAGCTTAAGGTAATGGAAATTATTTGGGCAAACGAGCCTATTTCTGCAAAAGAGATCAGTTTAATTGCCAATGATACAATTGGTTGGAACAAAAATACAACTTATACCATAATAAAAAAGCTGGCAACAAAAGGCTTTATAAACCGAGAAGACCCTGGCTTTATTTGTACATCTGTTTTTTCTCATAACGAAATCCAAAGGTACGAAACACAATCTTTAGTAGACAAGCTTTTTGGAGGCTCAAAAAAAGCTCTATTTTCAGCTTTGCTTGATGATGAAAAGCTATCGGCAGAGGATATAAAAGAATTACGTGAAATGATAGAAAAGAGGTGACCCTAGTTGATATCCGAAATTTTTTATTGGATTCTAAATATGTCTATCTCGGCAACAATAATGGGTACAATTATTTATCTATTAAGTAAAGTAAAAAAGCTCCCACGCAAGATAATCTGTATTCTTTGGGCTGTACCATTTTTAAGAATGTGTATACCTGTTGCAATTAATAGCAAATACAGCTTTATGTCATTTATTTCTAAATTCACTACTAAAACAATTACAGTTTATCATGGTATTGTTGATTATTCTATGACTAATAGCTTAATGCTGGCAGAGTCTTATTTTCCTATTACCTATAAGGTTAATTTACTTGATGATATTTTTACCATTGCTACAATTATTTGGGCGATTATTGCGTTAGCTCTTATAATCGCAATGGTAGCCACATACTTTATCACAAAATCAGAGCTTAACAATTTACAGCCTGTACAAGATAATGTATACACCTCTGACAAAGTCTTATCTCCTGCAACCTATGGTATATTTAAAGCAAAAATAATTTTACCAATAGCTTATAATAAAAATGATTTAAAATATATTTTACTGCACGAAAAGGCACATATCAACAGACTTGATAATCTATGGCGTATGCTTGCTATAATAACAGCCTGTATACATTGGTTTAATCCGTTTTCATGGTTATTTCTTAAAGCTTTTTTAGAAAGCCTAGAGCTAGCGTGTGATGAAGCTGTGCTTAAAAGCAGTAACACTGAAGAACAGAAGGAATATGCTTTAACCTTGCTTAACTGTGCTGAAAATAAAAGTCTATACACATCAGCCTTTGGTGGTGCAAAGGTACGAGTAAGAATCCAACACATACTTTCTTATAAAAAATTATCCGTTTTTTCAACAATCGCTTTTTCTGCACTGGCAATCGCAATAGGGTACATTCTATTAACAAACGCAAAATAAAGGAGGTAGTTTTTATGTCAAAAATAATAAAATATTGGATATTCACATTATTAGGCACACTTGTATTATCCATTTATCCTATTGGCATGGGTGTAAGTGTGATAGATGATATGACAAGAAACGGAACGGTTTTAGAACCGAACTTTCCTAAATATATTATTCCTTATACACCAATTGCTATAGCTGTAATCATTGCAGTAGCTATTATGCCTTTGCTATTTAAGCTTACTAAAAAATATACTGTACTTTTTGCTTCAGTATTTTCTGTGTGGATTTTCTTTATAGCTGAATTTCTATTTGAAACCAAAGTTATCGTAACCTCTACTATGATAGCTACACTGGAAAGCTGGCAAATGTTTATGTGTGCTTCTATTCCGTACGAAACACGAAACTTAAAAGCAGTAGATATTTTAATGGGAGCATACTCCCCTACATTTAAAATACATTTTTACCTTATCTCGGTAGTTTTAATTGTTTCAATAATCAACTGTATATATGGTTTTGCTGATATTATTAAAACTGAAAACAAGAAAAGACTTAAATCCCTTATTGTTCAAGCGATATTAACCATTAGCTTTTTAGGAATGTGTATCTTTGCTTGCTTCACAGCATTTTATAGAACTGGAGCAATTAAAGTATCACCTATTTCTGCATTTTTAATGTGCTTATTTTTTGTTTTGCTTGGAGTTTTAGTGGGTACATATATCGGGTCATTTTTGTTAGAAAATAAAAGAATTTTTTCTGTTATTATTCCGTCTATCTCTGCGAGCATAATAACACTTGTAATGTATATCGGAGAAATGTTTTTATTACGATTTAATTTATTTCAATTAGGTACAGGCTTTTTATTTAAACCTATTGATAAGATAGTGCTTGCACCATTTGATATTCTGGTTATCATAACTTCTGGTATAATCACTGCTATTATTTGTACTTTATTAAACAAAAAAGCTGTTGCACAAACAAAAGAATAAACATCTAACCCCCTCGAAATTCTAAATTGTGGTGACCCCAAAATGTTAGATTTTTGGTCTAACTTTTTGGGGTCGGGTCAAACAGAGCTTCGAGGGGGTTGCATTATATAGCGAATTTAATCTCACCTTGCTATTTAATTATTTTTATACTAAACACTATTTAAAATTGGCAAAAGATTTTTAAAATCCCTGCTCTATTAATGCTTTGGTTCTTTCTGCAAGTCTTTTAAACAGCTCGTCTAGAGTTAAGCCTACATCTATTGGATATTCCTCGATAAGCCTTTCTGTGCTGAGGAACGGGCGTAGGGTTGCCCAATCCTTATGAATTGATGGTGGTACATATAATCTGCCAAGCTTTTTAAGCTCTGGCATATTATCTATAAAAACTAAATCCTCTTCATTTGGGTATGTTTCTCCAAAAAAGTGTCCAAGTGGAATAAGAGCTTCCTTTCGTAAATCAGTCAGAGTAGGAATATTCTCAAAGTTTTTTACCCACATATAGGTATATACTGTTGGACGAGTATATGCCTTTCCACGAATTGCTATTCCAAAGGCTCTATAGCCATTATTATACTTATAGGCAAATACATCACCAGCTTTTATATTTGGTAAAGGTGGATAATCTGGTGCTGGCTCTGGAACATACTTCTCCTCTGGGATTTTTCGCTTTCTAGCTTTTTCTCTTGGTGTGGATAGCTGAGTAAGAAATTTAGCTAAATTCTTTTTTCTTTGCTTTAAATCCTGGTCTGTTGCTTCAAGCTCCAGTAAAAAGGCTATATTTTCACCACTTTCGATAATTTGAGAAATCTTTTTAAAAATTTCGTCTGATATCCCTCCACACATCCATTCTGCTTTACCCAAAGCAAAATAAACATCGTGCAACACACCATCATCTTCTTCAAATTGTTCAAGATATTCCTCTAAAATATCCTTTGTAATATCAGCCACAGGCTTGCCTTTGTCGTATTCCTTTATAAATCTGTCATAAACCTCGCAAAACTCATCACTTTGTGTTAGTCCCATTCCCCAACATCCCATTTTCAACACCTCGTTTTTCAATTTATTATATTGTATCATATCAACTAAAAAAAGTAAATTTCAACTGTATAAATCTGTCGTATTTACAAATACTACTATCACGATTTGAAATTAAAGGAGATTTTCTATATATGAAAGCAACAGGAATTGTACGAAGAATTGACGACTTGGGTAGAATTGTAATACCAAAGGAAATAAGACGCACCTTGCGTATTCGTGAGGGTGACCCACTTGAGATTTACACCGACTCTGAGGGTGAGGTTATTTTTAAGAAATATTCGCCTGTAGGTGAGCTAAGTAGCTTTGCAAGCATTTATGCAGAGGTGCTTAGCAAAACAAGTGGATTACCAACACTTATCAGCGACCGTGACCATATAGTTTCGGCTGCTGGAGTTTCTAAAAGAGAATTTTTAGAAAGAAGAATAACAAATGCAACAGAGGAGCTTATGGAAAGCCGTCAAAGCTATAACTCTGGTGACAGCAAGCAACCACTACAACCAGTTGAGGGTATAGAGTCTACTGCACTGCTTTTATACCCTATTATAGCATCGGGGGATGTTACTGGTAGTGTAATTATTTTATGTAATGACGAAAAAACAATACCTTCTGAATCTGACATAAAGCTTGCACAAAGTGCTTCTTCCTTTTTAGGCAGACAAATGGAAGAATAAAAGCTTTTTAAATATAATCTTTTTGGAGTTTGTTGGTCAGAGTTGCACTCTGGGGATTACTATTTTAAACTATAGTTTTATTGCTTAAAATTGGTTTATGCTGATTTAAAGTGTTTTTTTATATGGGACGCATATAATGCGTCGGTGTCTTTCTTACTTTTATTGCAAAGTTAGATTTTATGTTCTTACAAACTATTTTAATATATAAAACTTTTTATTTTGAATAGTACTCAAGCCGTACAGGCTCTTACTTTCTTGCAAAAGAAAGTAAGCAAAGATTGCTCGGGAGGGGTTTCGATCCCCCTCCCCGAGACCCCTCCCTAAACGACCACAAGGGGTCTTATGACCCCTTTTTGGATTATCCCCCTCCTAGTCTCACCACTTGTGTTCTAACCTGCAAAGGCTTATTGAGCATTTTTGTGCTATTGGGTTTGTGCGTAACTACTCGTTAAACTACAATTTAGCACTTTTTAGTATTAATCTATCCCCTACTTTAACTTGCTCTATAATAAATGCTGGGATATTGAATTTCAGGATAAAGCTACTCCCATATTTACATCTTGTATTGATAGTATTATCAGTTGTTGCCCTTTATGACTTTACATATTGAAAAGAAAAAATTTGTATGATATACTATACTTAACTTAATATCTTATAAAAGATACGGTTTGAAAAGTTGTAGGCTGAGTAAATGTAAAAGGGAATCTGGTTTGAATCCAGAACAACCACCATTACTGTATTTGATATAGAAAGCACAAAAACCATTGGAATTTATTCTGAGAAGGTGTGCTTTTGCGTGTAGTACACAATGTCATAAGTCAGGATACCTGCCGTTTCTTTTTTAGGTTTAACACAGCTTTGGTGAGAAGAGTGCAACCAGTTTATTGCTATATTTAGCTTTGGGTTAGCACTCTTTTTTATTTGTGTAATTCAAGGCAGTTTTGGTGTGCTTTAAATTTGTTGTACTCTTCTAACCTTTTGGTTGGAAGAGTTTTTTGTTTTTAGAGGAGAGATAAATGTGATAACCAAAGAGAAAAAGCTTTGGGCTGTAGAGCTTTTAAAGCAAAAGCAAACCGAGCTTTCACGAATTCCACATAAGGATGATTTTGATGAAGTAACACGTTCACGAATAAAAGCATATCTTGGCCCATGGCCACGAGCTTTAGAAGCTGCTGGTCTTAAAGAGCCAAAGGAAAAATTCACCAAAAGATAAATTTTAAAAAATAAAGATGAGGTAATTTATGCGTGATTCATTTTATGAATATCACCCTTTTGTAAATTTAATATATTTTGCATTGGTTATAGGCTTTTCAATGGTGGTTAATCATCCACTTGCTCAGCTTATTTCACTTGTATGTGCAATTATTTATGTTGTCAGCACACAGGGCAAAAAAAGCGTAGGCTTTATGCTGAAATTCTGCTTACCACTTGTCTTACTTACAGCGTTTATTAACCCTGTGTTTAACCACGAGGGTACAACGATTTTGCTGTATTTTTCAAATGGTAATCCTTTGACGCTGGAAAGTATACTATATGGCTTTTCGTCGGGTTGTATGATAATTACATTACTGTTGTGGTTTTCGGCTTTTAGTGCAGTAATGACCTCTGATAAGTTTATTTACCTTTTCGGCAGGGTTATCCCAGCTCTATCGTTAGTGCTCAGTATGACTTTGCGATTTGTGCCAAAATTCAAAACACAGATGAAAAATGTAGCAGACGCACAAAAGTGTATCGGCAGAGATGTATCAGGTGGAAGTTTACTTAATCGCACAAAAACAGCAATTACAATTGTATCGGTTATGATAACGTGGTCGCTTGAAAACGCAATCGAAACTGCCGACAGTATGAAAAGCCGAGGCTATGGCTTAAAGGGTAGAACTGCATTTTCTATTTATCGTTTTGAGGATAGAGATAAGCACACACTTGTGTGGTTTGCTTTCTGCTTTTTATATATTCTGGCTGGAGTTGTTGTATCAGCCTTTGGCTTCAGATATTTTCCAGATATAAGATACTCAGCCTTTGATATTACAACCATACCTTTTTACGTTGTTTACTTTGGACTTTGCATAACACCTGTTGTGCTTAACACTGTGGAGGATAGAAAATGGAAAACTATATATTCAAAAATGTAAGCTTTTCGTATCCTGAACAGGAGCAAAAGGCACTTAAGGATATTTCTTTTGAGGTTATGCAGGGTGAATTTCTGGTGCTTTGTGGACCGTCAGGCTGTGGTAAATCTACTCTTTTACGACACTTAAAAACCTGCTTAAAACCTTATGGTGTATTATCGGGTGAAATTCTTTTTGAGAGTAAGTTACTTGATAATGTAGACGAACGAACACAGGCACAGAAAATCGGCTTTGTTATGCAGTCGCCCGAAAATCAGGTTGTAACCGATAAGGTGTGGCACGAGCTTGCGTTTGGTCTTGAAAGTCTGGGATATGATACACCAACCATACGCAGACGAGTTGCCGAGGTTGCGTCATTTTTCGGCATTGAAAAATGGTTTTATAAAAATGTCAGCGAGCTTTCAGGTGGACAAAAACAGCTTTTAAGTCTTGCTTCTGTTATGGCTATGCAACCAAGTGTTTTGGTGCTTGATGAGCCAACAGCACAGCTAGACCCGATTGCTGCAACAGATTTTCTTGCATTGCTTGGAAGAATTAATAGAGAACTTGGCACAACTATTATACTTACAGAGCATCGCCTTGAAGAAGCCTTTGTATATGCAACAAGGGTTGCTGTTATGGAACAAGGCAAGATTATCTGTGATGATATTCCCGAAAAAGTCGGACTTACTCTTAAAGAGAATAAGAACACAATGTTTCTAGCTATGTCGACTGCTATGCGTGTGTGGGCAGGAGTTAAAACGGATTTAAGCTGTCCAATTACTGTAAGGGATGGCAGTGAGTTTTTAAATAGCAGACATAAAGAAAAGCCCCTGAGGGAGCTTTATAAAAAAGACGAAATAACCCCAAGTGAAGATGTAGCCTTGAGTGTTGATAATATATGGTTCAGATACGAAAAGGACTCGCCCGATATTGTAAAAGGCTTTTCCCTTGAACTCAAAAAAGGCGATTTTTACGCACTTCTTGGTGGTAATGGTGCAGGCAAAAGCACCTCATTAAAGGTGATTTCTGGAATACTGCCACCCTATAGAGGAGATGTAAAGGTAAACGGAAGGCTTGCACATCTTCCACAAAATCCACAGACACTCTTTGTAAAACGCACAGTACGAGAGGATTTGTACGAGGTGTTTAAGGGTAGTAAAATGTCAAAGGAAGAAAAGGACGAACAGGTTGCCAGAGTTGTGAAATTATGCGAGCTTTCTTCGTTTATAGACCGTCATCCGTATGACATCTCTGGTGGTGAGCAACAGAGAACAGCCCTTGCAAAGGTGTTGCTTACTTCTCCTGATGTGTTATTGCTTGACGAACCAACAAAGGGCTTTGACGCTGAATTTAAAGTCAGCTTTGCAAATATTCTTAGTAAGCTTTTAAAGCAAGGTGTAACCATTCTTATGGTAAGCCACGATGTAGCTTTTTGTGCAGAGTATACCCACCACTGTGGAATGTTTTTTGACGGCAACATTGTTGCAGAGGGCACACCGAGAGAGTTTTTCTCTGGCAACAGCTTCTATACAACCCCTGCAAATCGCATGGCCAGACACCTTATACCAAATGCTGTAACAGTCGAGGATATTACATATTGCTGTGGTGCAGAAATCAAAAAAGAGTTTGCATACGATGAAACAATAACACCACTTCCACAGGTTTCAAAAAGAAGTGTAAGCTTTAAGCCGAAGTCATTGCCATTATGGAGAAGGATGACAGCTTGTATTTCAATGATTATTGCTTTTGCAGTGTTTTTATATGCAACAGGGATAACAGACCTTTCTTCAATAGTAACTTCATCTGGTATAAGCGAACAAGGCTTTGAACAGCTAAAATTATATATAGTATTGTTTGTGGCATTATCGGTGTTTATTTTTTCAATCGGTAGAAGAAGTACGCCACCCCTTATGGTGCAGAATGATAAACAACATCGCAAGCTAAACAAGCGAACTATCGTTGCTTCAGCTCTGATTTTACTTTTTATACCACTCACAATTTTCACCGGAGTTTTCTATCTTGATAACGACTACTACAGCATTGTAGCATTACTTGTATTAATTGAATGTATGCTTCCATTTGTGTTGGTTTTTGAAGGTAGAAAGCCAAAAGCACGAGAGCTTGTTACAATAGCTGTGTTGTGTGCTATTGGTATAGCAGGACGAAGTCTGTTCTTTATGTTACCACAGTTCAAGCCTGTTCTTGCACTTACAATTATTTCTGGAGTAGCTTTAGGTGGAGAAACAGGATTTTTAGTTGGTGCTGTCACAATGCTTACATCAAATATGCTGTTTTCACAAGGTCCATGGACACCTTGGCAGATGTTTGCAATGGGTATAATCGGATTCTTAGCAGGTGTGCTGTTCAAAAAAGGCTGGCTAAGACGCACAAGAATATCGCTTGCTGTATTTGGTGCATTAAGTGCATTTGTAATTTACGGTGGTATAATGAACACTTCATCTGCATTAATGTTTTCGCCTCAATCTATAAATCTTAAAATGCTACTGGCTTATTATATTACAGGCTTACCAATGGATTTAGTCCACGGATTTTCAACAGCAATATTCCTTTTGCTTGTAGCAGAGCCTATGCTAGAAAAGCTAGACCGAATAAAAGTAAAATACGGTTTGATTGAATGATATGATTTTTTGAAAAATAATTCAATTTACTAAGGGATGTTTAAAAAATTAAAACCACTGTATAGTTTACCCAGAAATCGATGCTTTCTGCGTTGAAAATCCTCAAAACACGTCAGTCTTTCTTTGGTTTTCTCCTTAAAATCTCTAGATTTGCAAGAAAAATCCAGCACTTTTTCTTTTTTCAAACAAGACATAATACTAAACACCATAAAAAATAAATCCTCCTGGTATAACAGTAATGTGCTTTGCAACGCATTACCCGACTACCAGAAGGATTTTTTATTTTTAAATTATAAATAATAATACTAACTAAACATCTTATTCACCAAATATACAATTTATAATTTTTAAATCGGCTGTTCCTGTTGGGAATTTCCATTGGAAATATACACCATCTGTGTTATGTGCAGTAATATTTATATTGTCAGTCTTACTCTTGTCATTTCCAATTATGGTATAATTCCTTTTTTTAAAGTAATACATATTACCTTCGCAATAAATCATATCGAGCTTATCATTAAATTTTTGTATAGAAGCAAACGGAACATCATTTAAAACGTCAATAGTTGGTATATCATCAAAAACTTTTTTGTATATCTGAAATACAGGCCATATATCTTTGGCTCTTGAATCTATTTTAGAGGTATAAGAGATTTGGTTGCCAACTTTTTTGAAAACAACATACCTACCATCACATTCATGGAACTCTTTTTCACTTAATATGCAGTTGTTAGGATATTCTTTGTTTTTTGTTTGCAACTGAAATGCAACTAAATCTCCAATTTCGAATATAGGATTTATATATAAATCTATATTGATTTTCTTTTTCTTAGGCTGTTCAGATAACAACTGCTCCTTTAGCTTTTTTAATACCTCTTTGCGTTTATTAAGTGTTGCTACACCTGCTTCCATATATGGTTGCAAGCCATATTCAGAGTCAATTAACTCTAACGCTTTTTGCTTTACATCGTCTGTAAGAATACCCTTTTTCCACATAAAATCTGCTAATGAATATATATAATGACATAGCTCTACAGGTTCATCTTCATCACAAACCTGTTTTGCGTATTCATCTATTTTTTGCAATGCAGTTTCAATATCGTTAAAATAAAATGCTACTTTGTAATCCAATAATAAATCACGAGCAAGGTCATTACCAGTTACACTTACACCAAAGCTTCCCATAATTAACTCCTCCTAAAATGTATATTGAAATTATAATATAGATAACACCTATAATCAATAAAAGCAATTAAATAAAACTAGTAAGTTTATCTGTATTACCACTATTTATAAAACAATGTTTACTTTATTACTGTTTTGTGCTAAAATTTAATAGTAATATTAAGTGAAATACGCATTATATTGATTGTAATTAATATAGATAAGTTTTTATATAAAGGTGATAAAAATGGAAAATAAAAGAATAGTTATAAAGGTGGGTACTTCTACCTTAACATACGAAAATGGTAAACTGAATTTACGCAGAGTACAACAGCTATGCAGAGTTTTAAGCGATTTGCAAAATGCTGGTAACCAAATTGTTTTGGTAAGCTCAGGTGCAGTAGGAGTTGGCATTGGCAAGCTCGGCTTAAAAGAGCGACCAACATCAACCCCAGAGCGTCAGGCATTAGCTGCAGTTGGACAATGCGAGCTTATGTTTATGTATGATAAAATATTTGGTGAGTATAATAACACAGTTGCACAGGTTTTACTTACAAGAGATGTAATTGATGACCCTATTTTAAGAACAAACGCACTTAATACATTTAAAACACTTATAGATATGTGTATTATCCCAATCGTAAACGAAAACGATACCGTTGCAACAGACGAAATTGAGGGAGCAAACTTTGGTGATAACGATATGCTTTCTGCATTAGTTGCTCAGGTAGTAGACGCTGATTTGCTTGTTATTTTAACAGATATAGATGGCCTGTTCGAAACAAATCCAAGAGAAGACCCATACGCTAAGCTATTAAAACGTGTACCAAAGATTACTGACGAAATAAAGCAAATGGCAGGTGGCACAGGCTCTAGCCGTGGCACAGGTGGAATGACATCTAAAATATCAGCCGCCGAGGTTGCAACAAATGCAGGCATTGAGTGCTGTATAGTAAATGGTAGCAATCCACAGGTTTTGTATGATTTAGTAGAGGGTCATAATCCAGGAACAATCTTTGAGGCACAGGCTAAATAAAAATATAATTTATCAAGTTATCAAATAGTAAGATTTTAATTAAATCCCCCAAAAAGTAAGCATATACAGCTTTTACTTTTTGGGGGATTTTTGATATTAAAACTCTCTATAATAAATGTTGAGGTAAAGAAAAATAGAGCCTAAAAAATTAATAAAAAATAAGGCATATTTTGAAAAAATCCTGTAAAATGAAAAGCGACGAAACTACCATTTTAGGAGGTCAAAATATGCCTTACAATTATTCTATAGAAAAACTACTCGGATTGCAAGATTTAATTATTACAAATATAAGAGAGATTGATAAAACGCTACAGATATTTGCTAAATTAGAGGTTAAAGAGCAATATTGTCCTTGTTGTGGTACC
>JAZSEI010000152.1:0-4898 GCA_045531635.1 Acutalibacteraceae bacterium | reverse complement strand
AATGTAACATTAAATCCTAGCTTTGTACCATTATCATCAAGATTGAATGAATATGTACCTGCCTGTAGATCTATTACACCAACAAAGATATTCTCATCTGTTTCTTCAAGTGCCAAAGCAATATCTCCAACGATTGAAATTCCTTTTGCGTCAGGGTCTTTTTCTCCACATACTGTACACTCGCCATTTTTGTAGTTATGGTTAATATTCTCGTTAGTGTTGCTGTAAGCTTCTTCACCCTTACAGTTTTCCACCTGATAAACCTTGTCACTACCAAATAATGGGTAGCTTTCTGTGCCGATTTTCTGACCCCAGATGTGTTCTTCCTGCTCGCCCTGTAATAGGTATGCAACCTCGCCACTTGCAAACTGCTCAGCTGTTTTTCCGTATGTACCATCACCGTTATCAATTTCTTCGTCTGCAAGGTAATAACAATTAAGAATTTTGCCGTCGTTATAATAAACAATATTTCCTACAGAGTGTTCGATATTCAATATAGCATAGCTATAACAATTTTCAACTCTACCACAGTTATATCTAACAATACCACCTGATTCATATTCAGACTCTATATTAGCATAACTGTAACAATTTTTAATTTTGCCATAGTTTGTACCACAAATACCACCAGCAGAATTAACATTATTTATTACTACACCACTATAGCAATTTTCTATTAAACCTTGATTCCATCCTGTAATACCACCAACATAACTACCAGTAGCTGAAATATACGAATCCTTTATACCTAAATTTCTTATTATTGCATCTGTATTTAATGCAGCAAATAAACCTCCATTATTTTGATAATTATTACAATACAAGCCACGAATTTCAAAATTCTGTCCGTTTAAGTAACCCGAATAACGAGAAATAGGAATCCACTCACGATAGTCACCGTTTCTAAGCTGACCATCTTCATCAAAGAGATTTTGATTAATAACAATATCATCAGTTAATATTGCATTGATTGTGTTGTCTTCAAGAACCTTTTCTGCAAACCAATATAGCTGACCAGCGTTTGCAATTTCGTAAACACCGTCTGCGTTAAGCTTTGCTGGCTCAAAAATATCACCACCTGTGCAGAAGCCGTTTTCAAAATTATGGTCGGGCTTTTTGTAAGCTGCATTTTTATTGTTGGTATATACTGCTGTTGCGTCATCAGCACAGGATACATAGCCGTAGTAAACCTTGTCACTGCCGAGGGTTGGGAGTTCATCTGTGCCTATTTTCTGACCCCAGATATTTTCTGTTTGCTCGCCCTGTAATAGGTAAGCAACCTCGCCTGACTTAAACTGTTCTACAGTTTTTGCTTCGGCAGAGCCTGCTACATCTGCACCTTTAATACCACCTGCACAAGCTGTGTCTAAATAGTAGCAGTTTGTGATTGGTACTTCATCGTTATCACCAACCACACCGCCTACATTCCTGCTACCACTGACTTTGCCTGTGTTGTAGCAGTTTGTGATTGTACCTTTATAGCTATAACCAACCACGCCACCTACATAAGCGCCACCACTAACATCACCTGTGTTGTAGCAGTTTCTGATTGTACTTTTATAGCTATAACCAACCACACCGCCGACAATATTGGAGCCACTAACCTCACCTGTGTTATAGCAGTTTGTGATTATACCGATGTTATAACCAACCACGCCACCTACATAATAATTACCATTAAAGTAAGAATTTATAACACCTGTGTTTTTAACTGCACCATTTTCGCCTACATAACCGAACAAGCCTACATAATTTGTTTTGCTGTTATTAAAGTAAAGACCCGAAACAGTATGGTTATTACCATTAAAGGTGCCTGTGTATTTGTTACTGTTGTTACCAATAGGTGTCCAATGTCTTACAGCTGTGCTGTCGGTTTCTGCTGTCATTACGCCTTCGTTTACAACAATATCTGCTGTAAGTATAGCGTTTGCAGAACCAAAGTTTGCGTAGTCGTTGTTCACCTTGTCTGCAAACCAGTAAAGCTGACCAGCGTTTGCAATTTCGTACACGCTGTCTTCGTTAAGTGTTGCTGGCTCAAAAATATCACAAGCTGTGCAGAAGCCGTTTTCGAAGGTATGGTCAAGGATTTCGCCCTCTGTGTTGCTGTAGCCTGCAGTCTCGTTTTTACAGTTTGCTACTGTGTAAACCTTGTCACCGTCGAATACTGGGTAATTATCTGCACCTATTTTCTGACCCCAGATTTCTGGAACAATGGTTTCAACGTAGTTCCAATCATCATAGATGTCTTCTTCAGCTACGCCAGCCTGTAATAGGTAAGCAACCTCACCACTTGCAAAAGCTTCAGCTGTTTTGGCAGTTGTTCCATCATAGCTGTCGGTTTCTTCATCTGCAAGATAGTAGCTGTTTTCAATACTGCCGTAGCTGTCGTTATTGTATCCAACCACAGTATCAGTATCAACATAGCAGTTGATAATATAGCTAACACCCAAGGAACCAACCAAAGCACCAACATTTCTGCTGTCACCCTTAACTGTAGTGTTTGTTACATAGCAGTTTTCAACATAGCCACCGTTACTCATACAGGCAACTACAGCACCAACACAGTCTTTGCCCTCAAAGTAGCTGTTGGTAATATGAAGATTGCTGATTTCATACCACCATACCTCGTTACCAAAGAGACCTACATATGTATCATCCTCACCACCGATACACTTAAGACCCGAGATAGTCTTGAAGTTACCGTCAAAGTGAACATAGCTACAGCTAATAGGCACCCAGTCTGGAGCATTTTCTGGAATGGTAATATCCTTTGTAAGCTTAGCGTAAAGCTCTAGGTTTTGCTCGTTAAGCTGTTGAGCATACCAATAAAGCTGACCTGCGTTAGAAATTTCGTAAACGCCTGTTTCTTCGTTGTATTTTGCAGACGGATATCTGCCACAATCAGAGCAGAAGCCGTATGCGTCCATAGCTGTGTGGTTTTCACCCTCGACCCCAAATTCCTTTGTGTCTGTGTAGGTTACGCCTTCGTACTCAAAGGTAGCCTCGTAAATTTTTAAGTCTTCGTGCAAGCAGTCCTCGCCCTCGACTGTCTCTTTTACTGTAAAATAGTCACTATCGGAAGCTACATAATCACCACACTCGGTACAGTAAAGCTCCATATAAACATAGCACTCACCCTCGTAAGGCTCGTCCCATTCAAACTCTGCTCTAAGCTCTTTATGTGCACATTCTGAAGAACAGATTGTGCAAACACTCTCAGAATTCCAGTCATGCTTACATACCTTGGTACATACTGAGCAAACACCGTTTTGCCAGCTATGATTTGGCTTTGTTTCGAGTGTTTCTGTGTTGGAGTAAACCAAACCAACAGATTCGTCACATGTGTTGTCGTAGCCACCATAAACCTTATCGCCACCAAGAACAGGGGATAAATCTACAGCTGTGTCTTCTTCATCTGTTGTAATGTCCTGACCCCAGATTTGTGGTATCTCTCCGTTTGCGTCTGCTGTAATACCAGCCTGTAGCAGGTATGCAACCTCACCACTTGCAAACTGTGTAGCTGTTTTTGCTTCTGCTGAGCCTTCTACATCTGCACCGTTAATACCACCAGTGTAAGCAGTGTTAAGATAGTAGCAGTTTGTGACTGTGCCAACATTAGAACCAGACACGCCACCTACATTCTCTTTACCACTGATTTTACTTAGGTTATAACAGTTCAAGGCTGTAGCAATATTATAACCGATTATACCACCTACACTTTTTTCGCCGTTAACTGTGCCTTTGTTGTAACAGTTTTCGATTATACCAGTAATCATATAATCGTTATAGTTACCAGCAAGTACACCACCTACATACTCCTTACCATTAACCTCGCCTAAGTTGTAGCAACCTGTTATTTTTTTATGGTTAACAGCAAGTACACCACCTACATAACTATTGCCACTAACTGTACTTGTGTTATAGCAGTTTGCGATGGTGCCATAGTTATCACCAACCACACCAGCTACATAACATCTATCAGCGTCGTTAGCACAACTAACTGTGCCTGCATTGTAGCAATCTGTCATATTGCGATCGTTCCTACCAGCCACACCAGCTATATTACCACCATTACCGGTTACTGTGCCTATGTTATAGCTGCTTGCAAGTGTGCCAGAGTTATCACCAACCACGCCACCTACATCCTCGGTGCCACTAACCTTACCTGCGTTATAGCAGTTTGTAATAGTACCCGAATTATAACCAACAACGCCACCTACATAATAATCAGTGCTACTAACCTCACCTGCGTTATAGCAGTTTGTAATAGTGCCAGCATTATCACCAACCACACCACCTAGAAAAAGTACATCACCCTTTACTATGCTTTTGTTGTAGCAATTTGTGATTGTGCCATTATCGTTATAGGCAACCATAGCGGCTGTATACGAGCTATCAGAATTAAAGTAAGAGTTTGTAATACCTGTGTTTTCAATCGTGGTATTTTCTCCTACATAACCGAAGAAACCAACATATTCTATTTCATCGTTAATTTTATTATAGTATAAGCCCGAAACAGTATGGTTGTTACCATTAAATGTGCCTGTGTATTGATTGCTTTCGTCACCAATAGGTGTCCAATGTCTTACAGCTGTGCTGTCGGTTTCAGCTGTCATAACACCCTCATTTACAACAATATCTGCTGTAAGCTCACCGTTGATAGCGTTGTTGCCACCATTAACAGCATAAGCAAAGGCATACAGCTCGTCTGCTGTACCGATGTCGTAATAACCGTCTGCGTCGGTATCCTTAAGTGTTACCTCTGCACCTGTGTCAATGGTAACTGTTATGTCAGAAGCACCTTCAGCACTTACCGATATAACCGACATTGGCACGCAAGAGAATACCACTAGCACACAAAGAAATACGCTTAGTATTTTCTTTGGCATCTGAATTTT
>JAZSEI010000075.1:0-44779 GCA_045531635.1 Acutalibacteraceae bacterium | reverse complement strand
TTGAACGCTGGAATAGATTGCCTAGCAGAATTTGCTCAGAACGAGGACGACGCAGGCAAGCTGACGCTTGTCAAGGAGAAGGACGAAGTGCTGAGTAAATTCTGCCGACAAGTTGTCTAGTGTTTAAATAGGTATTAGTATAATATATGGATATGTCGTATTTCAAATTTATATAACCAGATATTATATTAAACACCCTTTAAAATCGGTAAAAGATTTTAAAGGGTGTTTAATGTTACAGTTTGTCTATAAGCCCTACAATTATTTTGCCAAGCTTATTTGCAGAAGCTAAGGCTACTCTTTTTACTTCTTCGTGTGTAACAGGTGTATCTGTTAGACCAACTGCCTTGTTGCTTACCATACTTATGCCACAAACGCTCATTCCAAGATATTTTGCAACCATAGCCTCACAGGCTGTGCTCATACCTACAGCGTCAGCACCAAGTAAGCCAAACATTTTTACCTCGGCAGGAGATTCATAGTTAGGGCCAGAGGCTTGCACATAAACGCCCTTTTGCATTGTAACATTATTTTCTTTTGCTGAGTCTTCAATTTTAGCAACAAGAGCTTTATCATAAATGTTGCTCATATCAGGAAAGCGCTCGCCGTAACGGCTGTCGTTTTTACCTATTAGTGGTGATGGCACAAAGCTTGTTATATGGTCGGTGATAATCATTAGGTCACCAGCGTTAAAGCTTGGGTTAATGCCACCACAAGCGTTTGTAAGTATAAGAGTTTTTGCACCTAATAGCTTCATAACAGCTACAGGAGTAACAGCCTCTTGCATTGTGTAGCCCTCGTAATAGTGCACTCTGCCTTGCATAGCAACTACATTTTTATTGCCTATACGCATAAAAATGTATCTTCCCTTATGTCCACTTACAGTAGATATGGGGAAATTGGGAATATCGCAGTAGTTAACAGTTGATATAATTTCTGAGTCAGCAAAAACCTCACCTAAGCCAGAGCCAAGCACAACGGCAACCTCTGGCTTAAAGTTGTTTGTTACAGATTTTATATATTCAGCATATTTTTCAGCCTTTGTAAAATCCATATTAATACCTCTTTTATATTGAGTTTATTTCATGATTACATTGTGTCAAAGCCAAATCTTTGGTAACGGAACAATATATTCTCTGCCCATGCTTTATCTATTTTAATGAAGCCCTTCATAGCTCGCTCTTTTTTACCAAGTCGGCTTACTATACTCCACGATTTTTTATAAACATCCAGCTTAGTTGTCTGTGTGAAAACCTCGTTATCGTCACCTAAAAAGAAGGTAAAGCCCATTACATTTTCTTCTTTATTATATACCGAGAAATAACCCTCTTTTGCTTCTACATTCTTTTTCTTTTGCACAGCACCTGCTACAGCTACCTTTGTAAGCTCTACAGCCATATCGTCAAGCTCGGCTTCGAATATAAGTATTTTTTCTCTGAACTCGTTGAATGTAGGTACTATTCTTTTTGTTATTTTTGGCATATCTTCAAATTCCATATCAACCATACGGTCAATCATTTGTCCCTTTTCTATGCCAGGTATAAAATAAACCATAAATTTATTTTTTACATCGTTATATAAACAAGGGTAGTACAGTCTTGCTCTGTATTCACAGTATGGGCAATAAAAATCAAAAAGCTGACCCGAAAGAATTTTATCTCTTATTTTTATATCCTCTTGTGCGTTTATGTTTTTGTATACATGAATGTGGTTGGTAGAGCCACATTTAGGACAGCGAAGCTGTTTGATGTCAACCAATGCCACCCTTACTCACCTCCAATTGCTAATAAATAACATATCTGTGATAAACCGAAAATTTTATCACAGATATTTTTATAATTCAAATTAATAATAACGAACAACCGAAATTACCTGACCCAAAATAGTGCACTCGTCAACAATTATAGGGTCGAAGCTGTCGTTTTCTGGCTGTAGTCTGTAATGACCGTTTTCTTTATAAAATCTTTTAACAGTTGCTTCGTCGTCAACCATTGCAACAACTATTTGACCATTCTCTGCTACAGGTGTTTTATGCACTACCACAATATCATCGTCAAGTATGCCAGCGTTTATCATACTTTCACCTACAACTCTAAGTGCAAACAGCTCTCTGCCTCGTCTTATTCTGTCGCTTACTGGTACATAGCCCTGAATATCCTCTACAGCTAGTATAGGCATACCTGCTGTTACTCTGCCCATTATAGGCACTACAGCAGTAGCGTCGTTGCTTAATCTTATAGAACGATTTGAGCCTTGGTTGCGAATAATAAGTCCCCTTTCTTCTAGAGTTTTAAGATGTGCGTGTACAGTAGCTGTTGATTTTAAGCCAGTAGCTGCACATATTTCTCTTACTGATGGTGAAATACCACTTTGTAGATTACTGCATATATAGTCAAATATTTTTTGTTGTGTACTTGTAAGATTTTCCATAATATTGCACCTCGCTTTAATGTGACTATATTATAACATAATCATCTCAAAAAATCAAACATTTGTTTTAAACGGGCTTTGGGTAATTTTGACAGAAATTTTAATTATAAAAGATTGTTAACAATACATTTTACTTTTTTTAAATAATTATTCATACGGTGTTCATAAGTAAATATTAATATTTAGACATACTCAATGACGGAGCCGCACCGTTAAGAGTATGATTTATGTTCTACCCTCCTCAAATGTACCCCTCAAACTTTAAAAGAACAGAAGAACGCTACGGTTGGCCGCACATCCGTAGCGTTTTTTTGTTATGCAATTGATTTTTGTTTAAAATACATAAATTATATATCTTATTTTTACATTATTATAGAAAGAGAGTTCCTTAAACTTTTTTCAAGGTTCATTCAAGGTATTGACGATACAATACAATGGAATAACTAGTAGGCGTTGCTGTGTCTTTTTATAGAACAAAAAATAAATGGATTTTATAATGTGCCTGCAGTGAATTTGATATTTGTTAAAATATATAAGGAGTGACTTATCAAATGGTAGAGGTTAAAAACCTTGTAAAGCGTTACGGTGATAAGCTGGCTGTAGACCATGTTAGCTTTACTGTAAACGAAGGCGAAATCTTAGGTTTTCTTGGTCCAAACGGTGCCGGAAAATCAACAACAATGAACATCATCACAGGTTATCTGTCATCAACATCTGGTACAGTAACTATTGGTGGCTGTGAAATTCTTGACGACCCTAAGGGTGCAAAGTCAAAAATAGGCTATCTTCCTGAAATTCCACCACTTTATCAGGATATGACAGTAAAAAGATACTTGGAATTTGTGTATGACCTTAAAAAGGTAACATTACCTAAAAAGGAGCACCTTGCAGAGGTTTGTAAGGTAACTAAAATAGCAGATGTATATGATAGAATTATCAAAAATCTATCAAAGGGTTACAGACAAAGAGTTGGTCTTGCACAGGCTCTTATTGGTAATCCACCTGTTATTATTCTTGACGAGCCTACAGTTGGTCTTGACCCTAAGCAGATTATCGAAATGCGTAATCTTATAAGAGGCTTGGGTAAAAAGCATACTGTAATTCTATCTTCTCACGTATTGTCAGAGATTCAGGCTGTATGTGACCGTATTGTTGTTATTAACCACGGTAAGCTAGTTGCTGATGAAAATACAACTGATATTACAACAAATCTTACAGGTGCAAAGCGTATTCAGCTACATATTGACGGTGACGAAAGAACAGTTTTACCAGCACTTCGTAATATTGACGGTGTGTCAAGAGTTAGAAAGGTTATGAGAACAGTAGACGGCTTTAACGAATATATAGTTGAGTCAGAGCCAGATACAGATGTACGCAAGGCTGTTTTTAAAGCAATGGCAAGGATAGAGTGCCCTATAGTTATGATGCGTAGTGCAGAAATGTCACTTGAGGATGCATTCTTGAAGATTACAAGTGGTGCTAATGTGGATGTAAAGGGAGGTAGAAAATAATGTCTGCAATTTATAGAAGAGAGCTTAACGCTTATTTTACATCACCAATCGCTTATGTAGTATATGCAGTTGCTGCACTATTTGGTGGTATATTCTTTTGGGCTATGGTGCTTTCAAGAGATACAACAGATATGACCTATGAGTTTTTGAATATGATATCAATCATAATAATTCTTGTACCTGTTTTAACAATGAGATTATTCAGTGAAGAGAAAAACAAGAAAACAGAGCAGGGCTTGCTTACAGCACCTGTTAACCTATTTGAAATAGTTATGGGTAAGTACCTTGCTGCAGTAACAGTATATGCTGTTATTATGCTTATTTTTATAATTCATGCTGTTATTATAAGTACATATGCAGCACCATCATGGCCTACAATTTTCTGTAATATTTTGGGTTTAATACTATTTGGTTCTGCACTTATTTCTATTGGTACATTTATTTCTTCACTAACAGAAAGCCAGATTGTTGCTGCAATTGTTTCTATTGGTGCAGGCTTGCTTATCTCTTACCTTGATGCAATTGCAAGCTCACTTGGAGTTACATTTATTCAGAATATATTATATTCTATATCTTTCACAACACCATACCAGAACTTTGCGTCAGGTATAATTAATTTATCAGATGTAGTTTTCTTTTTGAGCATTCCTTTATTGTTTAACTTCTTAACAATTAAGGTGCTAGAGAGAAGACGCTGGAACTAAGGAGGTGCCACAATGAATAAGGATAATAAGGATTTAAACGAAATGCTTGAAAACGAGGAGCTTACTTCTGTAGAGGAAGCTACAGAGGAAGAGGCTAAAACAGAAGAGACTAAAGAAGAAAAGCCTGCAAAGGATAAAAAGACAAGCAAAAAGAGCAAGAGCAACGGTGGCATTAAAAAGATTTTTACTGCCAGAAAATTTAAAAAAGGTGGCTTTTCAATTGCTGTAACAGCTGTATTTATAGTTGCTGTTATTGTGCTTAATATGATTGCTGTTTTGGTAACCAATAAGATTCCTGCGTTGTCAGTTGACCTTTCAGAACAGCAGACATACAATCTTTCTCAGGATACAATAGATTTTCTTGAAACAGTAAATAAAGATGTAACAGTTACTATACTTGCTTCTAAAACAGATTTTGAAGCAGCTAACCAGTATTATAAAATGGCTAGCGTTCTGGTTAATAAGATGCATAATGTAAACAATAAAATCAAAATTGCTTATGTAGACCTTACAGCAAATCCTACTTATGTAAACAAATATCCAGAAGAAGGTCTTATGGGTGGTGAGTTTATTGTAAGCTGTGGTGATAAATACAGAGTGCTTTCACCTACAGAGGATTTATTTGAGTTTGGTTACACAGACGATTTATCAACTCCAGTAGTTCAGGGTGTTAAGGTTGAGCCAGCTGTAACAACAGCTATTCTTAATGTAACATCAGAAAACCAGATTAAGGTTCAGTTTATCGAGGGCTTTGGTCAGCCTATGAACTATAGTGACGAGGCATTTAAAAATATTCTAAAGCAAAATAACTATGATGTAAGCACAGTTTCAACTCTTACAGAAGAAATTGCAAGCGATACTCAGGCAATTGTACTATTTACTCCAACAGTTGACCTTGATGAGGCTTCTGTAGAGAAAATTAAGAAGTTCTTAGATAACAACGGTGAATATGGCAAAAACTTTATCTATGTTGCTTATGAAGAAGCAATAGAAACTCCAAACCTTTCAGCTCTTATCGAAGAGTGGGGTATGAAGCTTGCACAGGGTGTAGCAGCAGAAACAGATACATCAAGACTTCTAACAAACAGCTACTACATTTCTATTTCAGATTATAGCAACGATGAGTATAAGCAGGGTCTAAAAGACTCATCTTTACCTACAATCATCGGCTATACAAGACCTGTAGAAATTACAAACGAGAATACTGCAAAATCATTGCTTGTAACTTCAGAGATGGCAAAGTTTGTGCCATTTGGTTCAGATGAAACATTTGATTTTGCTGGTGTAGAGCCAAGCCAGTACAACGCAGCAGCCGTTGCCAGCAAGGTATCAGGCGAAGAGGGTATTGCTTCTAATGTTGTAGTATTTGGTTCTGCTATGGTATTTGACGAGTATACTATAAAGATTCCATCAGCTAACAATGGTTCTTACATTGTTAATATGGTTAATAAAATTACAGATAATCAGGACGAAGGTATTGCTATAAGTGGTAAAGACCTTTCAAATCCATCACTAGGTATTACAACAGACCAGATTTATTCTTGGGCAATTGTTTGTATAGGTGTAATTCCTGTAATTATCGTTATAGTTGCAATTATAATTTGGGTACGCAGGAGGAATAAATAATGGCTAATAAAAAATCAAACAGCAAGCCTGCAAAAAGCTCTGTAGCTACAGAGGAAGAAAATATAGACGATGGTTCTGTATTTTACGATAATACAGCAGGCACAATTTTCTCGGCTGATTCTGATGCCGAAACAGGTAGTAATAAAGAGGCTAAAAGACAAAGCAAAAAATCAGCAAAGAGAAAAGACAGCAAAAAGCCAGCTAAAAATAAAAAACCATTAATTATTGGTGTTGCTATTTTACTTGTGGCTGCGGCTTTAATAGGTGTTTATTTTCTAGTAGATAAAAAGGTTCCTACTCAAACAGATACTACTGGCCCTACATATCCTACCGATGAAAACGGTCAGCAGTACGCAACAGATCTTAAGGGTAATAAAATAGATTCTGAAAAAGACGCTAATGGTAATATTCTTGTAGCTGGTATTGAAACACTTATAGATCATGTACCAGCAGACATAAAGTCGGTAAAGGTTACTAACGAGCATGGCTCCTTTGAGATTCTTTCAGAAACACCAACAGAGGTTTCTACTGATGCAAATGGTCAGCAGGTAACTACAACAGGTGCAACAGTTTATACTCTTGTAGGCTTTGAGGAAGCACCTCTTGAAAGTGGTAAGCCTGACGCAGTAGCGAATGATGCCGCAGCTGTAAAGACAACAAACATTGTTGACATAACAGGTGCAAATCCTGAAGAATACGGCTTAACAAAGCCACGAGCAACTGCCCTAATTACATTTAAAAACGGTAACGAAAGAACTGTTTATGTAGGTAACGAGGCTCCTGGTGCTACAGGTGTATATATTAAGGTAAATGGTGATGAGGCTATTTATCTTGTGGCAGTAGACAGCGTAGACGCATTCTTATATAAAGCAACAGCAATGCTTGATACATCTGTTACAACCTCATCAGATTCAAGCGAAAATGCAACACCAAGTAAGGTTTCTATAAGTGGTAGTAATTTCCCTAAGACTTTAGAGTTTATCCCTAATGATGATGAAACAGTTACAAATGCTTATTATAAAATGACAGCACCAACAACAGGCTTTGCCAATGTAGCGAACTCTACAGCTGTTCTTGGCTCACTTCGTTCAGTTACAGCAGAAGAGGTGCTTGCATTTAATCCAAGCACAGACGAGCTAAAGGCACAAAGCGTAGATCTTGACGCACCTTATGCAGAGCTTAATGCAACCTTTGGCGATGTTACTGTTCACTTGTATGCTTCAGCACCATATACACAGGAAGAAGTAAGTATGGTAAAGCTATACAACCCAGACACAAAAATGCTTTACGCTATTAACGCTACAAAGGTTTCTTGGGTAACAACATCATATGAAGATATGCTTTATGAGCATGTAATCTCAGCAAATATTGATTATGTTAAAAATATAGAAGTTACTGCAAGTGGTAAAACTTATAGTTTTGATGTTGCTAAAGAAACAAATGTTGACGCTGAGGGTAACGAAACAATCCAGACTACTGTAAAATGTGGAGATACAGCTATAGACAGCAGTAAGTTTGACATATTCTTTGCAAATCTTCAGTCTGCACAGGTTTACAGTGCTAAAACAGGTAATGTAAGTGGTAAGGCTGACTTAACTGTAAAGATTACTTACAACACAAGCAAATCACCAGACACATTTACATTCTACAAGGGTGACGCAGGTAAATATAACTTCTCTAATAACAACAGTACATTTGTTGGTGATGTATTTGATACTTATGTAACAAGCATTATAGAGGATGTAGCTTTAGTTGCTCAGAATAAGAATATAGACTCTATCTAATATTTTAATATTAATACTATTATAGGTAGTTCTTTGGTGTGCAATCAGTTTATTTTATAAATTGATTGTACACCATTTTGTATTATATAGGATTTGGCTTTGTGGCTTGACATTTTATTTATCAATGGTTTATGATAAAGTTAGAATAATATATGTTGGGAGGGTAATAATGAAGAAAAAAATTAGTGCTAATTTAATTTTTAATCTGTTCGTAATAGTTGTTTCGGTAGCACTTATTACATACTTTTGTGTTTCAAAAGATGGTCTTATAGATTTGCTTAGGTCTGACATAAAGATTAATTTATTTTGGATAGCGATGGCTGTGATTTGTCAGCTGGGAAATATGATTATTGATTCATATTTGATGTATTTATATATAAAGCAAAGGTATGAAAAATTCAGCTTTAAAGAGGGAATAAAAAGCTCTTTTATAGGTAGCTTTTTTAGTGCGATTACCCCCTCAGCGTCGGGTGGACAGCCAATGCAGGTTGTTTTTTTGTCAACGAAAAGAATAGACGCTGGCTATTCTTCGTCGTGTCTTATTCAAAAATTTTTGGTTTATCAAATAACCTCCACATTTTTTACTGTAGCTGCGTTAATATTAGAATTTGATTTTTTTATAAATAATGTAAAAACCCCTATACTTTGGTTATTTTTAATAGCAGGTTTTTTCTCGCAGGTTATTGTTACAGGTTTGATAATGATTGCGTCGTTCAACAGTAAAATATCTAGGTGGTTAGTTAAGCTTACAGAAAAGCTGTTGAAGAATATAAGGTGGGTAAAAGAACCAGAAAAATATGTAAAAAAGCTGGATGACCAGGTTAAGCTTTTTCATACAGCTAATAAAAGTCTTGTAAAATCACCTAAGCTTATGGTTACTTCATTTGTGATGATTTTTATACAGATACTTTTTATTATGCTTATACCATATTGTGTGTACAGAGGCTTTTCGCTTAATACAGCTACTGTGGTAGAAATTGTATGTTCGCAATCGTTTGTTACCTTAGCTTCATCTATGATGCCACTACCGGGTGCTACGGGTGCAGCTGAGCTTGCTTTCTCGGTGTTTTACGGAATGTTTTTTGGTACAGCTTTGCTAAAATCAGCGTTGCTTATGTGGCGAATAATAACCTACTACGCAGTTATTCTTTTGTGTGCACCTTTTTCTATGCTTACAAAGAAGAAAGAAGTAGCCGACAATACTACAACAGAATAATAAATATTGCTTAACAAAAGGCACAGATTGAATTTTGAGTTTGATTCAATCTATGCCTTAGTTTTATGTGATAATTAAATTTTCAATATATTGTCATATATAATTAAATATGCTAAACTTATATTAATAAAGATTGTGAAAGGTGGGTTGTTATGAACAAGAATATTCCTGCGATAAGCGTTATTATTCCGATATATAATGTTGATGAATATTTGTCGAGGTGCTTGTCGTCTGTTGCTTACCAAAGCTTTAGGGATTTTGAGGTTATTATGGTGAATGACGGCTCTACCGATAACAGCCCAAATATAGCAGCACAGTTTGAACGTGAATTTTCAAACTTTAAGCTTGTGCATAACACTAAAAAGGGTGTATCGTCAGCAAGAAACTTGGGTGTAGAGCTTGCTACTGGTGAGTATATCGCCTTTGTTGACAGTGATGATTACATAGATATAAATTACCTTAAATACCTATATGAGGCAGCAAAAGAGCATAATGCCGATGTGGTGCATTGTAACTATGGCCTTTATTATAAAGAGTCTGGTTTGGTTAGACCTGTGGTTATACGAAAGCCAAAGGCAGGTATTATGACGAATATGCAGATGGTAGAGCATACTATTGCAGATTTCTGTATGAGGTCTTACCTTTGGAATAAGCTTTGGAGGAGAACTTTGTTTACTGACAATAATATTACATTCCCTGAAATTAAGTTTGAAGATATTGCAACAACCTCACGCTTAATGTATTTTGCGAATAAGGGTGTGGCAATAAATAAGGTTTTATATTACTACACTGTACGCAAGGGTAGTATAGTGCAAACAGCCTCTCTAAAAAACAGTAGTGACTATGTGTTATCGTTTGGATGGCTAAAAGGCTTTTTTACAGATAAAGGCTGTGTAAGAGAGCTAAGACCGTCTTTTTTGCAGTTAGGCTTGGCAGTTTATTTTGCAAATGCATATTATTTGTTTAGAGTTCATTTAAAATGCAGAAATTTTAAGGGCTTTATAAAAAATATAGGTGTATCTAGAAAAAACCTATGCTATTTTTGTACCGATCAATTTAAAAACAGAGAGGATAAGCAAATAAGCCTTAAATATGATTTTATCTTACCAAGACAAAAGAAAGCTAAATAATATTAAACAAGTATGAAACACCATTTAAAATCGGCAAAAGATTTTAAATGGTGTTTTAGTATAAGTTTTAGTATAAGTTTTGGTATAAGCTTGAAAATTAAGATGACGCTATTTCTTCAAGTGCCTGCAGGTTTGTTAATATAATATACCTGTAGGCAGTTTTTATATATCCACTATTTGCAAAGCTGTTAAGTATTTTACTTACAGTAACTCGTGAAGCTCCCACAAGATTTCCTATTTCTTCGTGTGTAAGATTTACTATTATTTCTCCGTTTAACGAGGTTTGCGACTGCAATAACTGACTTGCTATACGGCTGTCTGCCTTTGAGAAAACCATACCCGACATCTGTGCAGATAACATTCTTATTGATTGTGCCTGTACCATTAAAAGGTGCATTGCAAGCTTTGGATTTTTTGCAAAGGCGTCTTCAAGCTGTTTATGGGTTATAGAAATTATTGTAGAGTCAGCAATAACCTGAGCAGACGAAACCCTTGGCATCTGGTCAAAAAAAGCAGCCTCGCCTAAAATACTGCCGTTGCCTACAATCGAGATTGTTTTTTGCATACCATCAACAGAATTACAGAATATCTTCACGCTACCCTTTTTCAAAAAGAAAAAGCAATCAGCCTGCTCACCTTGAAAATATAAGGGTGTGTTTTTTTTATAGCTTTTTTCTGTGCCAATATTGTTAAAAAGTTCTCCAGCTTCTTTACTAAGCTGTAATGAGTCGCTACTGTGTATAATCTTATTCATAGTAATTATATTCCTTGTTTTAATTGATAACTGGCTGTAACATAGCCTTACTTATAAATTGTAGCATACTTTACATTCTTTTATCAATAAATATGGCATAATTACTTCAAAGTATTTTTATTAATATGATGTATTAATATGATTGGAGGATTTTACTATGGGTATGACTATGTCCCAGAAAATTCTGGCTGCTCACGCAGGCTTGCCTGAGGTTAAGGCTGGTCAGCTTATCGAAGCTAAGCTAGATATGGTGCTAGGTAACGACGTTACTTCACCAGTAGCTATCAATGTTTTTGAGGATTGTAAGGCTACAAATGTGTTTGATAACACAAAAATTGCAATGATTATGGATCACTTTACACCAAATAAGGATATTAAATCTGCACAGCACTGCTTGCAGGTAAGAAATTTTGCAAATAAGTACGACATCAAAAACTTTATGGATGTTGGCGAAATGGGTATTGAGCACGCACTTCTACCAGAAAAAGGTCTTGTAGGTCCTGGTAGCCTTTGTATTGGTGCAGACTCTCACACTTGTACATACGGTGCATTAGGTGCATTTTCAACAGGTGTAGGCTCTACAGATATGGCTGCAGGTATGATAAGTGGTAAGGCTTGGTTTAAGGTGCCTTCTGCTATTAAATTTAATCTTATCGGTAAGCCACAGAAATATGTAAGTGGTAAGGATGTTATTCTTCACATCATCGGTATGATTGGCGTAGATGGTGCTTTGTATAAGTCTATGGAGTTTATGGGTGAGGGCTTACAGTATCTAAATATTGACGATAGACTATGTATTGCAAATATGGCTATTGAAGCAGGTGCAAAAAATGGTATCTTCCCTGTTGATGATATTACAAGAGAGTATACAAACGGAAGATTCCAGGGTGAAGCTGTTGAGTATTTTGCTGATGATGACGCAGAGTACGACGAGGAATATACAATTGATTTGTCACAGCTAAAGCCAACTGTTGCATTCCCACATCTACCAGAAAACACAAAGACAATTGACGAGGTAGAGAAGATAGATATTCAGCAGGTTGTTATCGGTTCTTGTACAAACGGTAGAATTTCTGACCTAAGAGCTGCTGCTGAGGTTATGAAGGATAAGAAAATTGCTAAGGGTGTGCGTTGTATTATTATTCCAGGTACACAGCAGATTTGGCTAGACGCAATGCACGAGGGCTTGTTCGATATATTTGTAAACGCAGGTGCAATTGTTTCTACACCTACCTGTGGTCCATGTCTTGGTGGTCACATGGGTGTACTTGCTCAGGGTGAAAGAGCTGTTTCTACAACAAACAGAAACTTTGTAGGCAGAATGGGTCATATTGATTCAGAAATTTATCTTGCTAGCCCAGCAGTTGCTGCTGCAAGTGCAATTGCAGGCTATATTGCAGACCCTAACGCAGTTTGTGCAGAATAAGAAAGAGAGGATTGATTATAAATGAACGCAAAAGGTAGAGTACATAAGTATGGCGATAATGTAGATACAGATGTTATTATTCCTGCAAGATATTTAAATACAGCCTCTCACAAAGAGCTTGCTGCTCACTGTATGGAGGATATTGACGCTGACTTTACTAAGAATGTACAGTCAGGCGACATTATGGTTGCAGAGAAAAACTTTGGCTGTGGCTCATCAAGAGAGCACGCACCAATTGCAATAAAGGCATCAGGTA
The DNA here is from genome assembly GCA_045531635.1 of Acutalibacteraceae bacterium. Classification (GTDB taxonomy): domain Bacteria; phylum Bacillota; class Clostridia; order Oscillospirales; family Acutalibacteraceae; genus CAG-964. The sequence goes on along the minus strand of JAZSEI010000075.1, from coordinate 31,942 downwards.
TCTCTTGTGTTATAGCTTCAACATTTGCTAGAATTTTCTACAGAAATGCTATTAATATTGGTTTACCAATTCTAGAGTGCGACGAGGCTGCACACGATATTAAAGCAGGAGATGTAGTAGATGTGAACTTTGATACAGGTGTTATCACAAACGAAACTACAGGCAAAACATATCAGGCAGAGCCATTCCCAGAGTTTATTCAGAACATTATCAAAAAGGGTGGACTAATTCAGTCTATTACAGAGTAATTTTTTGAAGATTGTTTTCTAAAACTGAAATCTAAGCTTTGGTAAAAATTTTAAAATATAGTTTGACAATTGCTTAACCAGTATGGTAAAATACACTTGTGTATGGGCGAGATACACAGAGGGAAAAGCAGAGGATAGAAAAGAACCACAGGGATCGGAAATGCTGTGGTTCTTTTTGCTTTTATAAGACTTTTTTAAGCAAAAATATGGTATGATTTTATTGAAATAACAATTTAGAGCTGTTATTATTATATTAGAATATTATAATGGGTGAATGTTTATGAAAATAAAAAAGGTGCTGGTAATAACGCTGTTACTTGCTACAATTGTTATGCTTGCTGGGTGTGATTTTACAGTATTTGCTAATACTCTAGATCCAACTCAACCAACAGAACAAGCAACAGAGCCTGTAACAGAGCCGAAAAAATGCAAGTTGCAAATACAATCGTATGATAAGCAAAATCTTACCGACGAAATACTTTATTATGTTGGAAGTGTAAACGAAAACGGAGAAACAAAAGAGATTATCGCAACTTTAACCACCACAAATGGTTTAGCACATATAGATCTTGCAGCAGGTGACTATGTACTATCAACTGATATCAGCGATTTTAGAGAAAAATTTACTATAGAAGAAAATGAAACAAGCAAGGTAATTGAAGCCGAAAATAATAAAATGTATAATGTGCTAAGTAATGCAACTGGCGTTTGTGTAGTAGGCGATAGTATTACTATAGGCTCGGTATCGGGTGGCTATGGTTGGTATGATGGACTTATAGAAAGATTCCCCAATATTAAAACTGTAGATGTAGCTGCAAGTGGTGGCCAAACATCGGAATCAATATTTGAAAATAAAACAGATGTTGAAGCAATTAAGAAATCTACAGCTGATACATATATAATAGCACTAGGTATTAATGATGTTGTGTTCAGAGATAAAAATGGTAATTCTACAACCTTTACAACAGCTGAATATATAAAAAATATAGAAGATCTTGTTGAATATATAAACACTAAGGACGAAACAAAGCAAAATCAGTTTATTTTTGTTGCTCCTTTTGAATATTCTAATAAAAAATCTTTTTATATGACAAAATATATTAAACAAGAAAATACTCATCAAGAATATACACTTGCTCTTAGTAATTGGTGTAATATGCATCGCTATGCGTTTATAGCACCTATGACATATGTTAAAAACACTTTGGCTACTGTTGATGACCCAAGCGAATATATAATTGATGATGTACACCCTGCTTATCCACTTGGTACTCAGCTTTACTCAAAGGCTGTGTATGAAAGCTCAGTTGTAAGCAGAAAAGGAACACTTAGAATTTCACAGGTATTCTATAAAGAGGTTCAGCGTAAGCCAAAAGATTACAAGTACAAAGAATATCCTATTGATTATCAAAAAACAGAAGTAAGCAAGGATGTAATAACCAAAAGTCGTTTTTCAATTAAATGCCATGTTACAGGTATGTATATTGAGCTAAAAGAAAATAGTGAGGGTAAGCTTGAGTATAAACGAACAACCACAGAGCCACACTATTATTATCCTGACGAAGATGGCTATATCACAATCTATAATTTACCTAATGAGGGTGGTTATATTGTAAACTTTCAGGATAATTCACTGGGCTATACATCTTATTTGGATACTGAAATTATATATGTAAACGCAGGAAATATAATAACAAACGCATATATTCATATGAAATATGATAAATAACCAGCTTTGGTAACAGAGCTAAGCAATGAATTAAACCTCTTTGCTACGGTAATACTACTAACAGTAATTACCGTGCAGGGAGGTTATTTTTTATGCAGTACAGCAAGGTGGAGATTTGTGGAGTAAACACTGCTAAGCTAAGGGTACTAAAGGAGTCAGAAAAAACCGAATTGTTAAAAATTATGAGAGAGGGAACACCATATGAACGAGCTAAAGCCAGAGAAGAAATGATAAGTGGAAATTTAAGGCTTGTGCTAAGTGTAGTAAAACGCTTTACAAACAGGGGAGAATGTCCTGATGATTTGTTTCAGGTGGGGTGTATAGGGCTTATTAAGGCAATAGATAATTTTGATGTAACTGTGGGGGTAAAATTTTCTACCTATGGTGTGCCTATGATAATTGGCGAGCTAAGAAGATTTTTACGAGATAACAATAGTGTAAGAGTAAGCCGAAGTATGCGTGACACAGCCTATAGGGCTATGCAGGTAAAAGAACAGATGACAGCAGAAAATAACAGAGAGCCTACAATAGAAGAAATTGCTAAGGCTTTAGAAATGCCTAAAGAAAGCGTTGTGCTTGCATTAGAGGCTATTGTAGAGCCTGTGTCTTTATATGAACCGGTATTTTATGACGGTAACGATACAATTTATGTTATGGACCAGCTTGGTGACAACAACGATGAACGAAATTGGCTTGAGGAGCTTGCTTTTAAGGAGGCTATGGAGAGCTTGTCTGACAGAGAGAAGAATGTATTACTATTAAGATTTTTTCAAGGTAAAACACAAATGGAGGTAGCACAAGAAATAGGAATAAGTCAAGCACAGGTGTCACGAATAGAAAAGGGTGCATTAAACAGAATAAAAAGCGAGATGTAGCAATGTCATTAATAAAAATAAAGAATGTAACAAAGCAATATGTTTTAGGCGATACAATACTTAATGCGTTGGATAATGTAAGTGTAAATATAGAAAAAGGTGAGTTTGTAGCAATAGTAGGGCAGTCAGGCTCAGGTAAATCTACGCTTATGAATATTTTAGGGTGCCTTGATACACCACAAAAAGGCTCGTATTATCTTAATGGCAATGATGTTTTTAACGCAAAAGAAAGCAAGCTGAGTCAAATAAGAAATAAAGAAATAGGCTTTATTTTTCAAAGCTTTAATCTTGTAAGCTCTCTGTCTGCCATTGAAAATGTAGAGCTACCACTTATGTATCGTGGGTTAAGTAAAGAAAAACGAAAAAAGCTTGCCAAAAGAGCACTGAAAATGGTTGACCTCACAAGCAGAGAGCATCATCTGCCAAGCCAACTATCGGGTGGTCAACAGCAGAGGGTTGCAATAGCAAGGGCAATAGCGTCATCTCCACCATTAATTTTAGCAGACGAGCCTACAGGCAATCTTGATGTTAATTCGGGTAAAGAGATAATGAATATACTTTTTAAGCTTCACAAAAGTGGTAAAACAATAGTTATGATAACGCACGACAGTAAAATAGCTATGCAAATACCAAGAGTTATCGAAATTTCAGACGGAAAAATAAAATTGTAAGAATGAATTAAATACTAGTATTAAATCATTGTGAAAAATAAATAAAATATAAGATTCAAAAATATAATAAACGACTGAAAAATTTGTTTTTTTAGTAAAAATATAAAAAATCGAGATGTGTAGAAGTCGTAAAAATAAACCTCTTTGGGAATATTGTATAAATTGAAATAAAGGTTTTTGTTGACAATCACAAAATATCTGCTATAATATAATCATCAGGTAAAAAATGGTACCTGAGAATAAATAAAAGCTCCGAAATGAGATTACAAGTCCAGAGTAGGCACGAAATTTTTAAGGAGGAATTTTTTATGACACCAATTATTGAACTACACGACATCGATGTTACCGAATTCCTTGCTGTGCTTGATACATGTCAGGGCAACGTATTTCTGGTAACAAGAGAGGGCGATCACTTAAACCTAAAAAGTAAGCTTTGCCAGCTTGTTGGTCTAACACAGCTTATCGAGGGTGGCAAGATTGCAGAGGCTTACATTGTTTGCGAAAACGCAGAGGATGAGGCTAAGCTGTTCAGATTTAACCTGTATAACGATACAGGCGATGCTGAAATTAAGAAGTAATTAATTGTTTTAGTAAATATAAGCTAAATACACAGCACAGAATGGGCTGTATCACTGATGATTCGTTAGTGATACAGCCCTAAATGCATTTTACCACCAGTAAAATGTAACTTAATCATAATTTGTTGAATTGTTTTTGAAAATATGATAAATTAAAATCATGGATAGAGCATTTGATAGACACGCACTTTGTCTATACTTATGATTGTTGTTTTGATATAATGTGTTAAAAATTTTGTGTAATTATACTTATATTTGTGATTAGGAGGTTTTTATGATTAATATAGATAGCACAATAAAAAGTATTTTAGACGAGCTTAAAGCTCAGCCACAGGTTGTTGCAATAGCTATTGCAGGCTCAAGAGCAAGTGGAAATGGCGACGCAAAATCTGATTATGACATTTATGTTTATGGTAAAGAAAATGATTTTGTGCCAGAAGCTGTGAGAGAGGATATTTATAATAAGTATTGCCAAAGTATAGAGGTTGGCAATAAATATTTTGAATATGAAGACAATGTGATACTTAACAATGGCATACCAGCAGATATAATTTTTAGAAGTATGGATATGCTTGTGAATATTCAAAGATATGTGGTTGATAATTGTTCGGCAAGACTTGGCTACACCACAGCTTTTTGGCATACACTTAATGTTAGTAATATTTATTATGATAAAACAGGTGAGTTTACAGCTGTTCAGGAAAAATATAATGTACCTTATCCAAAGAAATTAAAAACAAATATAATAGAAAAGAATATGAAAATGCTTAGTGGTGTTTTACCATCTTATGATAAGCAAATTAAAAAGGCAGTAAATCGCAACGATTTAGTAAGTATATGCCACAGAACCACTGCCTATATAGAAAGCTATTTTGATGTAATATTTGCACTTAACGAAATGACACACCCAGGTGAAAAAAGACTAGTAGAAATATGTAAAAATAAATGTAAAATATTACCAAAGGATTTTGAAGAAAATATAAATAAGCTTTATAAAAATATGTATACAGACTATGATTTTGCTGTACTTGACGAAATGTATGCAAATTTAAAAGATGTTGTAGACGCCGAAATTTAATGTTTTTACTATTATGGATGAAAATTCATATAAAAAACGGTGGTAATTTATCTTGAAAAATGTTAAAATAAATAAGATTAAAAATAATTAATCTTATTTAGGAGGTGACAGTTGTGGGAGATAATTTGCTTGTGGAAGAAAATTTAAATGTAAGCACAGCTAAAACGCTTGAAAATGCTATGCAATCGGGAAGATTGACACACGCAGTTGCATTAGAGAGCAATCAGCCACAGCTGTTACAGGGCTATGTAAAAAAATTAAGCCAATGGGCTGTATGCACAAATGCTGTTAAGCCTTGTGAAGTGTGTAACCAGTGTAAAAAGGTTGAGTCTAATAATCATCCAGATGTTTACACAGCACAGCTTACAGGTAAAAGCGAGGTTGTAAATGTTGAGGGAATACGAAGCATTTGCAACGATGTTTATATAAAGCCAAACGAGGCAAGAACAAAGGTGTATATAATACCAAATGCCGACAAAATGCAGGTGCAGGCACAAAATGCTTTTTTAAAGGTGCTTGAAGAGCCACCACAGAATGTATTATTTATACTATGCTGTACATCGTCGCAACAGCTTTTACAGACTATTCGTTCAAGAGTTACTGTGTATAAGCTTGGTACAGACAGCTATACAGATGAAAAGGCACAAATGGCGATTGAAAAGGCACAGCAAATTGCAAAAGCAATTACAGCTAAAAAGGGCTACGAGCTTTTATGTGCTACAGCATTTAGTGACCGTAGCTTTGCAAAGGAAGTGCTTGATAAGCTTTTGATTATGGTTAGCAACGCTGTAAAAGCAAGAGTTGCTAATATGAGCTGTACAGCTACCGAGCAGTTTTTGGCAAACAGCTTGAATACGCAGAATTTAATTAATATTACAGATATAATTACCACAGCACAAGCAAGATTAAAAAGTAATATAAATATGAATTTATTTTCGTCATGGTTTTGTGCTGAATTAAGGAGGCAAAAATGACAGAGGTAATAGGTGTAAGATTTAAAAATGTAGGTAAGATATATTATTTTGACCCTGATTCAACACCACTTGAAACAGGAGATTATGTAATAGTAGAAACTGCACGAGGTGTAGAATGTGGTCAGGTTGCAATGGCTAACCGTGAAATAGACGATAAAGAAATTGTACACCCACTAAAAAAGATGATACGCAAAGCAACTGATGAGGATATTGCAAGACTAAAGGAAAATAAAGAAAAAGAGAAAAAGGCTTTTGAATTGTGCGAGGAGAAGATTGCACAGCATAATCTTGATATGAAGCTTGTTGATGTAGAGTATACTCTTGATAACAACAAAATTTTATTTTACTTTACAGCTGACGGCAGAGTTGACTTTAGAGCACTAGTTAAGGACTTGGCATCTGTTTTCCGTACAAGAATAGAGCTAAGACAGATAGGTGTGCGAGATGAAGCCAAAATGCTTGGTGGCCTAGGTGTATGTGGCAGACCATTTTGCTGTTCTTCGTTCTTAGGTGAATTTCAGCCAGTATCTATAAAAATGGCTAAGGAACAAGGCTTGTCACTTAGTCCTGTAAAAATATCTGGTACCTGTGGCAGACTTATGTGTTGTTTAAAGTACGAACAAGAGGCATATCTGGATTTACTTAAAAAGACACCAAAGGTAGGTGCTATTGTAAGCACGCCAGACGGTAAGGGTACTGTAGTAGAGCAAAATCTTCTTACAGGTGTACTAAAGGTTAGCCTTGATAAATCTCAGGCTGCTGCACCGTCAACATATACAGTTAGTCAGGTGAAAATTATCAAGGACGGTCAAATTCGCCTTGATAAGAGCGAAATTGAACAGCTAAAGGGCTTAGAGTAATAATCAACATTACAATAGCATATGTATAGTTTTACCTAAGTAGGTAAAATATAATTTTAAAAAATTCATTAAAACTGTTGATTTTTTTTAAAGTAATGTTAAAATATGAGTGTAAGACTATTCAAGGAGGTGTTTTGTAATGGCTTATAAAATTAACGATGATTGCATTTCATGTGGTGCTTGTGCTGCTGAGTGTCCTGTAGAGGCTATCTCAGAGGGCGATGGCAAGTATGTTATCGATGCTGATGCTTGCCTTGATTGCGGTGCGTGTGCTGGCGTTTGCCCAGTAGAGGCTCCTGTAGCTGAATAATTTTAAGAGTAATACATACTCAGAATATTTAAAAAGATAACGCAGTATAGAATACTGCGTTATTTTTTTAAAATAAAATATGCTGAAATGCTGTTTATGATTAATTATAATATTTTAAAATTTTTCTATCTTATGTGTTTGTAGGTACATCAAAAATTGATGTGCCTAATATTTTTGTCATCTGTGGCATATAGGTATTAGTATAAAAGTAAGTGAAATATAAATTTAAAGTGTGATACATTACATACTATAACATATTTATTCAGTTTAGCACTTGAATTATATAGGCATTAAGTTGTATAATTAGAGAGTTAGAATTACGATTATTTACGCAGGAGAGATCTTACGATGATTTATAATAATATATTAGAGGCAATGGGACATACGCCTATTATCAGACTAAATAGAATGGTTGGAGAAAATGACGCACAGGTGCTTGTAAAATTTGAGGGCTTGAATGTGGGTGGTTCTATTAAAACACGCACAGCATACAATATGATTTTAAAAGGTGAAAAAGAAGGTCTTATAACTAAAGACACTATAATAGTAGAGCCTACAAGTGGTAATCAAGGCATTGGTTTAGCCTTAATTGGTGCAGTAAAGGGATATAAAACAGTAATTATAATGCCAGACTCTGTAAGTGTAGAACGCAGAAAGCTGGTAGCACATTATGGTGCAGAGGTTAAGCTGGTACATGATGATGGAGATATAGGAAAATGTATAGAAGGTTGCTTACAAGAGGCACTTAGAATGGCAGAGGAAGACCCTAATGTATTTGTGCCACAGCAATTTACAAACCCTGCAAACCCTTTGGCACATAAGCACCATACTGCACTTGAGATTATGGAGCAGGTAGCACAGCCAATTGACGGATTTTGCTCTGGAATTGGCACAGGTGGTACAATATCGGGCATAGGAGAGGTTTTAAAGGCACAATATCCTGATATAAAAATCTGGGCTGTAGAGCCTGAAAACGCTGCAATCTTAGCAGGTGGTACGGTTGGTACTCATTTGCAAATGGGTATAGGCGATGGACTTATTCCAGATAATCTAAACCAAAATATATATGATGATATTTATATAGTTAGCGACGAGGAGGCTATACAAACAGCTAAGGATTTAGCCAGACTTGAGGGTTTGATGTGTGGAATAAGCTCGGGTACAAATGTTGCAGCTGCACTTAAAATGGCAAAGCAGCTTGGCAAGGGTAAAACAGTTATTACAGTGTTGCCAGATACAGCAGAAAGATATTTTAGCACACCATTGTTTGAGGATTAATTTAAATAAAATAAAAAATAAGTGTAGGTTTATGCTTAATGTAAGCCTATAATGTACAATAACAAAATGGCTACAGCAATTTTACGCTGTAGCCATTTTGTTATGTAGCTTACTAATTTTGTGTGAAATCTATCTTTTTTATGCCATAAATTTTTCTTAATATAAACCCCCATACCTTTGGGTTGTCGATAACTACAAATTTCATATAAAAAACCTCCTAATCAGTTAAAAGCAAGCAATGAAAGTATGCAGATTACAATTGCAGCTATTACTATAACAGCCTGACATGGTAATAACGAGCCTATAAGTAAGCCTATTCCAAAAATAAGTCCACCATTGCAGCATTTATTCTTTCTTCGTTGTCGCATATTCTCTCACCACCATTTAGCTTTTAGTACATAATACGCACTTTTATAAATAGCGTTACAGATTATTTCTTGCCATTTTAAGAACATCAACCCCGTTGATTACATTATCATCGTTAGTATCGGCAGATGTGTATTGTTCGGTTGTGAGTGTAGCTGATGACATAAGATATTCGCTTAAAAGAGCAACATCAGTACGGTTTATGTTGCCGTCACCCGATAAATCACCTTTTACAGACATAGTATACTTACTATGTTCGGTGGTGTTATCCTTTACTACCATTGTATACCCTGTACCTATTTTGCCACTTGTTTTCATCACCTTATTTGCGTCGTAAAATTCAAGTGTGTAGCCATTGTAGGTAAGGTTATTTTTAAAAGTGGATATTGTAGTGCTGTTTGGTATATTCCATATTATATTTGAGGATTTGTCTATGTAATAATTATTTATAGAAAAGCTGTAGCTTTGGTTATTGTTAGCATTTTGATTATTATCCCCTTGATTATTCTCTGGTGTTAGGGCTGGAGGGTTATTTGGGGAGGTGCTGTGTGCTGTTGGTGGTGCTGTGCTATTTTGTGGATATTTAAGCTCGCTTTCGTTTATGATAAACAGCTCTTTTTTATCAGATAAGATATACAGATTACCATTATAATCACATAGTTGGGCGTTTTCTCCAGCGTTTATGGTGTAGAGCGTGCAGTAATCACCGGTTTCTGTGTATCCATAAATATTGCCCGATAAGTATTTACAGTAGTAACCATTAATAATAGCACCGTTAAGATTAGATGAAGTTATATTTGTGGACATGGTAAAACCAGTTTGCAGGTTTATAATATTACCACCAAAACCAAAGACGGTATTATCACAAATAAATATATCACCTCGTATGTTTATATTGCTAAGCTTGCATTGAGGTTGGGAATTATAGGTTGTATCAACTGTATATATTTGATTTTTACTGCAAATATATAATACACCATTATTATCGGTGCAATAGCTTATAATCATATCTAAATAAAATGAGTATAATTTTTCGCCGTTTATACTGTGGCAAGCAATTTGATTGTAGTTTTCATTTTCTGCAAAATAGAGTCTATCACCCGAAACAGCAAATTTATATTTTGAATTTATAGAATCATTTTCGATAATAAAGCAGTTAAGAGTATCTTTATTGTAAATATAACGGTTAAGGTAAAGTGTGTTGTTGGTTGCAGACATAGCATAAACAACCCCGTTGTTGGTGGTTACGCTTTTAATTTCACCTTGAAGCTTTAATGTGCGTTTGGTTATGTTGCTGTTTGTTATGTAGTCTATTTCGAGTGTGTTTTTGGTGAAAGAGGTTACGTAAACACCGTTATTATCACAATGTAAAACAGTATTACTGTTAATTCCGTTTAATGCATAGCTTGAATAGGCTTGTACTATAGATGAAAAAGCCAACAAAAATGCCGAAACAATAAGAAAAGGGCAAAGAATTACTAGGAGTTTAAAAAAATTGAGTAATAGCTTTGGTTTTCTTATATATTTCGGCATTATATCAAAACCTTTTTGTTATTTTGATATAATTTTAGCATTGTTGCCACATATAGTCAACGTGGGATATATTCACTGCGATTTACTCTGTAAATAGTGGGGTTGAATAATATCTATCGCCACTATCGGGTAGTAGGGCTACTATTGTTTTGCCTGCGTTTTCTGGCTGTTTTGCAAGCTGTATAGCAGCATAAATTGCTGCACCTGACGAAATACCAACAAGTATGCCTTCTTTCTTCGCTAGTAGCTTTGCATAGCTTATAGCGTCGTCATCATTTACGGTTATTACCTTATCGTAAATTTCTGTGTTAAGAATTTCGGGGATAAATCCAGCACCAATGCCCTGTATTTTATGTGAGCCAGCCTTGCCAGATGAAAGTACAGCAGAGGTTTTAGGCTCTACAGCAACTACTTCTATGTTTGGGTTTTGCTCCTTTAGGTATTCTCCAATACCTGTTATAGTTCCACCTGTTCCAACGCCAGCTACAAAAATATCTATATTGCCGTTTGTATCGTTCCAAATTTCTACGGCTGTAGTTGCCTTATGGATTGCAGGGTTTGATGGATTTGTAAATTGACCAGGTATAAAGCTGTTTGGGATTTCTTTTGATAAGGCTTCAGCCTTCTCTATTGCACCACTCATACCCTTTGAACCATCAGTTAATACAATTTCAGCACCATAGGCTTTTAAGATGTTTCTTCTTTCAATACTCATAGTTTCGGGCATTGTAAGTATTACACGGTATCCTTTTGATATGGCAATAGACGCCAAGCCAATACCGGTATTGCCCGAGGTAGGCTCAATAATAACAGAGCCTTCTTTTAATAAGCCTTTAGCCTCGGCATCGTCTATCATTGCCTTTGCTGCTCGGTCCTTAACGCTTCCTGCTGGGTTTAAATATTCCAGCTTAAAAAGCACTGTTGCATCTAAAGCCTCTGATTTTTCTATATTAACAGCCTCTAGTAACGGTGTGTTTCCTATTAATTCACTTGCGCTTTTATATATCATAGTAGTTGTATAACCTCCAATAAATTTCTTTTAGTATAATTATATATGTGTAGATATTTATGTCAACTGAAAAAATCTGTATATGTTGATAGCTTTACACACTTATTTTAATTTGTTATAATTTTTATGATTAATAAAGTTTGTGAAGGTGGTTTATATGGCGTTTATTTTTGATGCACACGCACATTACGATGATGATAAATTTAATGATGATAGAGAGCAGGTTTTAGCCTCAATGCCCGAAAATGGAGTAGGGTGTATAGTTAATGCAGCTGTTGACCTTGCAACCTCGCAGTGGGCGTTGGATTATTCTAAAAAATATGATTTTATGTATGCTACAGTAGGAATTCACCCAGAGGTAGCAAACGATTTACCAAGTGATTATATTGATACCCTAAAAAAGCTTGCAGAGGATAAAAAGGCTGTGGCAATAGCTGAAATTGGTTTGGATTATTACTGGGACAGCGTACCAAGAGATGTACAGAAAAAGGTATTTATAGAACAGCTTGAGCTTGCAAAGGATATGGACTTGCCTGTTGTAATTCACGACAGAGATGCACATGGCGATACTATGGAAATTTTAAGAAAATATAAGCCAAACGGACTATTGCATTGCTTTTCTGGCAGTGTAGAGATGTGTAAAGAGGTTGTAAAGCTTGGAATGTCTATAAGCTTGGGTGGTGTAGTAACCTTTAAAAATGCAAGGCATAGTGTAGAGGTTGCAGAGTATATACCATTAGATCGACTTTTGTTAGAAACAGATGCACCATATCTTTCGCCAGTGCCATTTAGAGGCAAACGCTGCGACTCTACAATGATAAAATATACAGCAATGAGAATAGCAGAAATAAAGGGCATAAGTATGGAAAAGCTTTTAGAAGCAACAACAGAAAATGCCTGTAGATTATACAACATAAAGCTATGAGGCGACTAATAAAAATATTATCAGCTTTTTTGCTAATGGTTGTGCTTACTTTAAACAGTAGTATAGCTTGTATGGGGTATGATGTGCTAAACGGGTACGCAAACGCACCATCTATGGTCGAAAAGGGCAAAGGCTTTACTGTAAATTTACAGGTGCAGTGCAATACTAACGTAAGTGTTGTTATGTTTACGGTTGTGCATGGCGATGGTATAAAATATAAAAGCTGTAGTGTAAATGATGGAAGCTGTGGATATATAGAAAAGGCATATAACAATAATACATTAACAGTGATGTATATTAATACAAAGGGTATATCTGCTGTAGAAAAAAGTAATTTAGTTGATATAAAATTTGAAGCTGATAATTATACAACTAGCACTGATATACAGGTTTTTACAAGTAATGCAGCCTCAAGCGATGAGCTTGTGCTTGAAAGTAGTCAAGGTAAGCTGTATAGCATTGAAATTACAGAAAAGGTTACAAATAGTAAGCCATCACAGAGTAAAGCGATAAACAGTAACAAGCCAGAAAAAGCTACTAAGGGGGTAAAGTCTGCTGTTGATAAGGCTGTGCCTACTCAGCAGACAAGTGAAGAAGCCACAGACATAACCGAGATAGAGAAAAGCTTAGTTACAGTTAGAAAATCAGACGACATAGGACTGTTTATTGCTGGCATAAGCTTTGCTGTAGCAGTAATGCTGTTAGTGATTATAGCTTATAATGCTGGTAAGAAAAAAGCAAATACCAAAGAAAATTAATATTAATGAAGGTTAATATAATAAATAGCAAATTTACTAAAAATATTTGCTATTTGCTTGATATGCTGTTATAATATAAAGAAGAGATATAAAGTTTAAGGAGGTTGTAAAAAATGAAAATAGATTTTGAAAAGGTGTGTTACGACGAGGCAGAACGCTTAATGCTATTTAAATCTAACCCAGAGAAGTATTATCTTATGAGAGCTTTAGATTTTAATGGTGGTTTAAGATTTGCAGATACAATTGAGAATTCAGATGAAATAGTAAAGGGTAGCTGTACTGCTTTTGAATATTTACTTACAAAGGATGAATTTGACCTTTACGAGACAGACAGAGCAATGTTTATGTCTTTAGTAGATACACTATGTGCAAATGCACCATCAGATAGAACATTAAAGGTGTTTACTCAGGCTACACCACAGTCAAAGCCTGTTACACTAAAGGCAAAAACAGGTGCACCAACAGGTACAGACTCAAATCTTATAGACGAACTACACAACGATATGAAAGAGAAGGCTCGTCAAAATTCTGATGATTTTAGAAAATTTTTATCAGGCGAAAAAGAGCTTGATATATACTTTGTTCATTCAAGCCATTTAAATAAGATTTACCCTGCAATTGATTTTGAGGGTAAGATGTTCTTTGTAGAGGGTGAAGACAATGTAAAGGGTCTTGTAGAAGCTACAAAGATTTTTGACAATAAGTATTACAAGGTTGACGCACAGCAGGCTCTTACAATTATAGAAAACTGTAAGAAATATGGTGTGTTCAAGATAGTATATATAAAGACTGATGGCAGTGCTTATGTACTAGACAGAGATGAGCTTCTTGAACAGCCTACAGAGGATAAGTGGAGTGTATACAACTCACCTATATATAACGCATTTATAAGATGTATTGAATGTGCAGGCGTTGATAATCCACAGGTAAAGGCTACACAGATGACACTTACAAGTCAGCTTAGTCACCTTATTTTTAAGACAACATTCTTGTTGCCACTAAAAAAAGCAAGTGAAGAACAGCCAGATACTATTGTGCTTTCTAAGGCTGCTGAGGTTTTATATAACGAAAAGAATTTTGAATTTTATGGTGCAGATAATTATAATTACGAACCAATGGAGGGTTACGAATTTACTGCTACAACATTACAAAACTCTAGCACACAAACAAAAGCATTACCTTTGTTTACAGATTTAGAGGAATTTAACCGTATTTTCCAAGGTAAGGTTGTTCCAATGGCTGTAACATTAGACGAAGCTTTCTCTATGCTTAATGATGTTTGCAGTGTTATAATATTTAACCCTGCTACATTAGGTTTCTTGTTTGCAAGCGATGCTATGAAGCAGATGAAGGAATTTAGCGAAAAGCCACTTACAATGTTTAAGGCCAAGGAGGAAGCTCATGTAGAAGAAAAGCCAACAAAGGTAGAAATTCCACCAATACCACAGCAAGCATCTACAGAGGATATTCTACATATGGTTGCTAACCAGATTAATAGAAGTGAAGCTGTTAAGAAAGAGCAAGTAGTAATGCCTAAGACAGAAGAGGTTGACGAGGAAAAAGTAGAAAACGAAGAAGCTCCAGCTGAGGCTACAGAGCAAGAGGATGTTGCTGTTGAAGCTGATGATACAACAGAGGAATCTACTGACGATACAAATACTACAGAGGTTGAAGAAGTAGCTACCGAGAAAAAAGGTGGATTCTTCAGCAGATTTAAAAAGAAGAAATAATTAATTAAAATAAAAAATCTCTATGGCTGAGCTATAGAGATTTTTTATACTATAATACAGAAGTTATACTTATACTAAACTCTATTAAAAAGTAGACTTCTTTACGGCAGATTTTGCACCAAACTTCATACTGTGTCCTCGGAAGGCGACAGCCTTCCTGTGGATCAGTATTCGTATGGCACAAAATCTGATCGCAAATCCGTGTCCACTTTTTATCAGAGTTTAGTATTATACTATTTTCTGTTGAAAAACAAGCAATAATAGAAAGGGTGGTGTGGCTGAAAATGAAAAGAAAAGCGAATATAAAAATGAAGCTTCTTACAATTGTTGGACTTGTAATGCTTATAAGTGGATTAAGCTTGCTATTGTTTCCTCCAATCTCTAACAGCGTAGGAAAAGCAATAGCAAATACCGAAATAGAAAAATTCAACCAACAGGTTAGCAATATTGCAGAGGGTTCATTTAAAGAGGCCCTTGAAAATGGAGCAATCGACAGCGAAGGCTACCCTATAGATGAAAATGGCGAAAGAACAGCTGATGTACCACTTATTTTTGAGGTTGAGTGTGGTAGGTTGCTTGCAGACAGTATTGTATATAACGAAGAGCTTAAAACAACTCAAAGCAAAAAGCTTACAGCAAAAAACTATGAAAATCAAGTTTTGAATTTGCTTGATTATGGAGTTATAACCAATATATACGGCTATGTGTCTGCACCATCAATAGATATGCAGTTGCCAGTTTATTTAGGTGCTAGTGAATATAACATGAGCTATGGTGTGGCACATATGTGCTATACCTCGTTACCAACTGGTGGTGAAAGCACAAACACAGTAATTGCTGGGCACACAGGATATATAGGAAGAATTTATTTTGATAAGCTTCGTTACTTGCGAATAGGTGATAGTATTGAATTTACTAATTATTGGGGTAAATTGAATTATAGAGTAGCAGAAACAAAAATTGTAGACGAAAAGGAATCGTCTGATATTTATATAAAAGACGGCAAAGATTTATTGACATTAGTTACCTGTATTTCAGATAAGCAAGGTGGCTTTGATAGATATTTAGTTATTTGTGAAAGAGTATAATAAACTGAGATTAGTTAGGAGTTAAAACTAGCTTAAACACAAACTTGAATTAGAGGTGGTATTGTTATGGGCGAAATTTTGAAATTCAAAGGTGAACTTGTGAATGTGAACGGACATAACATTCATATATACAGAGTTGGAGATATAAATAAACCTAAAATTGTGCTTATGTCAGGTTCAGGAACTATTGCACCTGTGTATGATTTCAAAGTGATTTATGAGAGATTGTCGAAAAATTTCAGAGTAATCGTAATTGAAAAGTTCGGCTACGGATATTCAGATATTTTTGATTCTCCTGCTGATATAGACACCCTTGTTTCAACACAGAGGAAGGTACTGGAAGCTATTGATGAAGTTGGTCCATATATCTTAATGCCACATTCTATGTCAGGTATTGAAGCGTTGAGATGGGCACAATTACACCCTGATGATGTGTGTGCGATAATTGGAAACGATATGTGTACACCTTTGACTTATAGCGTATGGACTGATGAGCAGGTTCAAAAGAAAATAAGATTGATGAAGTTTGCTACAAAATACAAACTTCAGTGGCTATTGTGTCCTATAAGTAATAAAAGCTTAACAAAATCTGAAATTAAGCAACATAAGTTGTTGAGAAAGAGAAATGCTTTCAATATATGTTGTGTCAACGAATCAAAAGAAATTCTAAGAAATGTGGATATTGTGAAGAATGCAGAGTATACAAAATGTCCTACATTACTGTTTGTGTCAAATGGAAAGCAAACACAAGGAGAGTGGGCTAATGCTCAGAAAGAGTTTGCTAATTTGCTTAATGCAAAGTTGATAACTTTCGATTGTGGTCATTATATTCATCAGTTTAAATGTGATGAAATGTGTAAAGAAATAAACAAATTTGTAAAAACATTAGAAATATAAACTTGAATTTGATTGAAAAAACAAACCCCAACTATGTTATATATCGTAACATAGTTGGGGTAAATTTATAAATCTGTATTATTAAAATTAAGCCATTAGCTTTTCTAATCTCTTATTAATTTCAACAAGGAATGTTTCTGTGTCTACCTTCTGCTTGTTTGGTAGGGATGAAAGCATTTCAAGGTCGCCTGTCATTACGCCTTCCTCAATAGTTGAGATAGTAGCCTTCTCTAGCTTGTCAGCAAAATCGCAAAGAGCTGTGTTGTTGTCTAGCTCGCCTCTTTTTCTTAGAGCACCACTCCAAGCAAATAGAGTAGCAACGCTGTTTGTTGATGTTTTCTCACCCTTTAGGTGCTTGTAGTAATGACGCTGTACTGTACCGTGTGCAGCCTCATACTCGTAAACGCCGTCAGGAGAAACAAGTACAGATGTCATCATTGCAAGGCTACCAAAAGCAGTTGCAATCATATCAGACATTACATCGCCGTCGTAGTTCTTACAAGCCCAGATGTAACCACCGTCGCTACGAATAACTCTTGCTACTGCGTCGTCAATCAATGTGTAGAAATACTCAATACCAGCCTCGGCAAACTTCTCTTTGTACTCTGTTTCAAAAATCTCGTTGAAAATATCCTTAAAACGGTGGTCGTAAGTTTTGCTGATTGTATCCTTTGTAGCAAACCAAATATCCTGCTTCTGGTCAAGTGCATAGTTAAAGCAAGAACGAGCAAAGCTACCGATACTCTTGTCTAGGTTGTGAATACCCTGAATAATACCATCTGAATCAAAGCTGTGGATAAGCTTTCTCTCTTCTGTACCGTCAGCCTTTGTTACGCATAGCTCAGCCTTTGAACCAGCCTCTACAGCCATTTCTGAGTTCTTGTAAACATCACCATAAGCGTGACGAGCAATACAGATTGGCTTTTTCCATGTTGGGATAAATGGAGTAATACCATTTACGATGATAGGACTTCTGAAAACTGTACCGTCAAGCATAGCTCTGATAGTACCGTTAGGTGATTTCCACATCTCTTTTAGGTTGTACTCTGTCATACGAGCAGCGTTTGGTGTGATTGTAGCACACTTAACAGCTACACCATATTTTTTAGTAGCTTCTGCACTGTCGATTGTAACCTGATCGTTAGTTTCGTTTCTGTGCTCAAGACCTAAATCGTAGTAATCTACCTTTAAATCTACATATGGGTAAATAAGAATATCCTTAATCATCTTCCAGATGATTCTTGTCATCTCGTCGCCATCCATCTCAACAAGTGGAGTTGTCATTTGAATTTTTGCCATTTTACGGTTTCTCCCTTACTTATTATTTATTATAAGATTAGCCGTTTAAAGTTAATTAAACGGCTAATTATTTTTATAAAATCAAGAATTTTCTCTTGTGTAGTTTAGTAGACCACCAGCAAGAATAATATCCTTAGTTCTGTCAGAAAGCTCACATTTAGCAACGATTGTTTTACCGTTTGTCTTGTTTTCGATAACTACATCTGTGCCCTCGATAATGCACTTTTTAACATCTGGTAATACAAGCTCGTCATTTAGGCTAATGCTGTCATAGTCAGCCTCGTTTGCAAATGTTAGAGGAATAATACCTGCATTGATTAGGTTAGCTCTGTGAATACGAGCAAAGCTCTTAACAAGTACAGCCTTAACGCCAAGATATAGTGGAGCAAGTGCTGCATGCTCTCTTGATGAACCCTGACCGTAGTTTTCGCCACCTACAATTACGCTCTTGCCCATAGCCTTTGCTCTTGCAGGGAATTCCTTGTCGCATACTGTGAAGCAGTGCTCTGAAATAGCAGGAATATTTGAACGAAGTGGTAGAATCTTAGCACCAGCTGGCATAATGTGGTCTGTTGTGATGTTATCCTCAACCTTTAGTGAGCACTTAGCCTCAATGCTGTCTTCTAGTGGATATGTAGCAGGGTATGGCTTTATGTTTGGTCCTCTTAGTACCTCAACGCTGTCCATATCCTCTTCTGCTACAGGAGCAGCAACCATATTGTCATTTACAAGGAACTGCTCTGGAAGCTCAATCTTAACCTCATCACCAAGTGTTCTTGGGTCGCAGAATACACCTGCAAGTGCAGAAGCAGCTGCTGTTTCTGGTGATACTAGGTAAATCTGACCGTCTGCTGTGCCAGAACGACCCTTGAAGTTTCTGTTAAATGTTCTTAGAGAAATACCCTTTGAGTTAGGTGACTGACCCATACCGATACATGGACCACAAGCACACTCAAGAATTCTTGCACCTGCTGCAATTAAATCACCCAATGCACCGTTTAGAGCAAGCATATTGTAAACCTGCTTTGAACCAGGAGCAATAGATAGAGAAACATTCTCGGCAACAGTTTTGCCCTTTAGAATAGCAGCAACTCTCATAAGGTCTAGGTAAGATGAGTTTGTACAAGAACCAATACATACCTGATCAACAACCTGTGGACCGATCTCTTCGATAGATTTTATATTATCAGGGCTGTGTGGGCAAGCTGCCATTGGAACAAGCTCAGATAGGTTAATGTCGATAACCTCATCATAAACAGCGTCAGCGTCAGCTGAAAGCTCTATCCAATCGTTTTCTCTGCCCTGAGCCTTTAGGAATGACTTTGTAACCTCGTCAGAAGGGAAGATAGATGTAGTAGCACCAAGCTCTGCACCCATATTTGTAATTGTAGCACGCTCTGGTACTGTAAGAGTTTTAACACCCTCGCCACCGTACTCTACAATTTTGCCTACGCCACCCTTAACAGACATAATCTTTAGTACCTCTAGAATTACATCCTTAGCAGATACCCATGGCTGTAGTTTGCCTGTTAGGTTAATTCTAACCATTTTAGGCATTGTTATGTAATATGCACCGCCACCCATAGCAACGGCAACATCAAGACCACCTGCACCAATAGCAAGCATACCAATACCACCACCTGTTGGTGTATGGCTGTCTGAACCGATAAGAGTTTTGCCAGGGATACCAAATCTCTCAAGATGTACCTGATGACAAATACCGTTACCAGGTCTTGAATAGTAAATACCGTGCTTTCTACAAACTGTCTGAATAAAACGATGGTCGTCAGCATTTTCAAAGCCTGTTTGTAGTGTGTTGTGGTCGATATATGCAACACTCTTTTCAGTTTTAACTCTTGGTACACCAATAGCTTCAAACTCTAGGTAAGCCATTGTACCTGTTGCGTCTTGTGTAAGTGTTTGGTCAATTTTTAAACCTATATCACTGCCTACTGTCATTTCGCCACTAAGCAGATGGTTTTTGATTATCTTTTGTGCTATTGTATAACCCATGATAATCTCCTCCTTAAATTTAATATAGTTACATAATATATTTTAAATAAATATAAATTGCATAAGCAACCTGTTAATTTATTAACATACAGTATATTATCTATAAAATAGCTTTGATTGTCAATGTAGCAAGTAATTAAAATGAAGCTACAATATCCTTTAGGTATTGCTTAAACTCTTCACCGAATTCTTTGTTTTGCATACCAAGCTCTACCTGTGCCTTTAAAACGCCAAGCTTGTTACCCATATCGTAACGCACACCTGTAAAGTCTACAGCTGTCATACCTACAGAATTAGCAAGAACCTTCATAGCGTCTGTAAGCTGAATTTCTCCACCAACACCTGGCTTAACAGTCTCGAGAATATCAAAGATTTCAGCAGGAAGAACACATCTGCCAAGTATAGAGAACAGAGAAAGAACCTCTTCTTTTGTTTTTGGCTTTTCTACCATATCTGTACAGTTATAAACGTTACCCTCAAGCTTGTCTACCTTTAATGAGCCGTACTTGTGAATTTCACTTTCTGGAACCTCTTTTACGCCAAGTACACCCTTGCCGTATTTTTCGTAAGCTCTTATAAGCTGACCAATAGCAGGGTCTTCACCAATAATTACATCATCGCCGAACATTACAGCAAATGGTTCATCGCCAACAAAGCTTCTTGCACAGCTTACAGCGTGACCAAGGCCTTTAGTTTCTTTTTGACGAATAAATGTAATATTAGCAAGCTTTGGAATAGCTGTTACAGTTTCGTAAAGATCTGTTTTGTTGCCTTTTAATAAAGCCTGTTCAAGTTCAGGTGAGTAATCAAAATGGTCTTCAATTACACCCTTGCCACGATTTGTGATAATAAGAATTTCTTCAATGCCAGAATTTACAGCTTCTTCTACAATATATTGAATGGCTGGTTTGTCCACTAAAGGGAACATTTCTTTTGGCATTGATTTTGTTGCAGGCAAAACTCGTGTGCCTAAACCAGCAGCAGGTATTATCGCCTTGCGAATTTTTTTCATTTGTACCTCTCCTTTTAATTTCCTCAATAATTTTAAAATAATAACGGAATACTGCTTACTGCGACGTATGCAATCACTAAAATGTAAGCTAATATCATATTAACTCCACCAGTTTTTTCTAAGTGCTTGTTTATGTCATTGTCTGTAGAAAATTTATCCTTTGCTTGTCGAACCTTTTTAACAACATGCTTGTAATAACAACGGTTAGCTATTAGTCCACATAGAACCATAAGAGCTAATTTGAAAAACGATGCCAAGAGCAATACTGTGAATAGTATTTGATGCTCTCTTGAAAGAATATAAAGCTGGTCGTATAGAATAGAACCTTCTATAATTAGGTTGTAAGATTCTAGCATAGTCATAACAGGGGTATAAAGAACATTGTATGTTAGTGAAAACAAGGCAAACAATACAGTCAAGATTGTACCAAGTAAATATTGTTTACGATACAAAAACCAACCACCAGCAAAAATAAAAGCAGAAATATTAAAGCGACTTTTGTTTTGCTCGTTAATTCGCTTGAAAACTAGGCTATAAAAGATAGAATTGTTTTTTACATATTTTTGTGCCTCTGAAAGCTTTACATTTTCAGCAATCTCTTTGTTAGGTTCAAGAGCTAGCTGTGACATAACAAAAGGCATACCCTGAAAATCACCACTTGGATTAGCACCAGTACCCGTAAACACATTTTGAGCGTTAGGAGTATCATCTGTTAAAGGAGAAGAACAATGCTTGCAGAAAAATGAATCATCACTGTTTTTTGTGCCACAATTATGACAAATGGTAAAACCACTACTCTCTTGTGAATCATCTGCATTATCATCTGCACTCCACACATAACCTTCAGCGTGCTTGTGAAAGTTAATACACTTGTTATTTTCTTCATAGCATTCTCTGTGCTGAGGTGTACCACAAACAGGACATACAACAACATCGTCATCTTTTTCGAAAAGCTTATTACAATGTGTACATTTTTGATTAAAATATTTCAATTTAATTTCCTTTCGTTTATATAATCATAATTGTTTTGAATACACTACTATTCTAATAATTTTAACAGATTTCGTAAAAAACTTCAACTGTTAATTTATATTTATATATAGCAATATGCAATGTATGATTTGAAGTATAGGATATAAAAAATCTCCGTAAAATATACTTCTACGGAGATTAGATTATATGGTTATTTTAATTTATAAAGTTGCATATCGCCGGCTGATGATATTTGTTCGTAGCTGTTGCCCATAAAGGTTGCAAGATTGTCTGCGTTTTGATATACATTATTACCACTAACAAGCAGATATTCTGTTTGTGTATTTTCACCATGTAAATTTGGGTACTGGTAAAGGTTAGGGAAGTTATACATATGTGGAATGTAGATACCGTCAGCTGTTATTTCTACATCGGTAGGTATGGTGGAAATAAGCTCGTTGTATTGCTTAGCCATTTCTGCGTTTGTTTCTTCACATTTATTGTAATAAGCAGCTCTTGGGAAGAATAGTGAACAGCTCATTATAATGCACATAGAAAGACTGAAGGTAAGCACAAAGCTTCTTGTTTGTGGTTTACCCTCTGCGATAATCAGATAAGCCATAAATAAGATAAGTGCTGCTACACCGTATGTATATTGGAATTTAACATCGTATTGGTATTTCCAGTTTGACATTAAATCAACAACAAGCATTGGTGTAAGCAGAACGATAATGCTCTTGTTCTTGCTTATAAATGGTGCAAATGCTACTGGTAATAGCATCCAGAACATAAACATAATTTTGTCAGCTGTAAATATCTGAGAGATAAAGTAACCAAAGTTAGCAAAGCAGGTTTTTGCTACAGCAGAAAAGCCTGATTCACCACTTGCCATATAGTTTGCAAGTCTGCCTGTCATTACACCGTTACCTAGTGTTGCAACCACGCTTGTAGCTATGCTGAAATAGATTACAGCAATTGCAAGTATTCCACCACCAAGCAAATATTGCTTGCGTGTTATCAGTAAATATAGTGCAATAGACATTACATATATAGCTGCGTCTTCTTTAACGGTTAAAACTAACACACAAAATACAACAGTACCAATCCAGTTGTGTTTTACTATAAAGTACATTGCCCACATAATAAGCACAGTTAAAAATTTGTTTTCGTGAAAGTCGTATAGACAGCCATTTGCTAATGTAGGGTATAGCAAATAAATTAAACCACAAATAGCAGTAATAACTTCTGAAAGCTTAAAATGCTTGCAGATTAAAACTACAGGTATAACACCTATTGCTATAAATAAAGCTTGAATAACAAGCAGGGTTTCTGGTCTTGGGCATAGAGCATAAAAAGGAAGTAAAACATAATAAAAAGGACTAAAATGCACACCAAAGTGTGACATAAGCACATTACGCTCTACTGTTGTATCTGCAAGGCCAGTTGTACGCATATTCTCAAACATCTGAGCAAAAATTCCAAAATCGAAATTATGTGCCATATATGCGTTATATCTTGCAATTGAAGCTACCGAAACAAGAATTGTAAATATCAGAATACCTGTGCCAGCAATAATCCAAGAGCAATGCTTAGGTAGCTTTATTTTATCAAAGTCTATTTTATTGTCCTTGCATATCCAAGAAACAACTAAAAACATTATAAAGCCAATGCCAATATTCATATAAATATTGTTTGTGCTTGCGTTGCTTATATCACAGTCCAAAAATGTCATTGCGCCACTAAAAAGTATCGACGAAATAAGCAGTGCTATGGGTATAATAATCTTGTTGTTTATAAACATACAAGTAAATATCAATGTTGCTGCTATAGCAAGGGTAGTAATAACAACTAGTTCTAAATTTACACCCAGAACATAATCAAGCTGTGTGTAATCACCGTCTGTATTAAGCAGAGTAATAAAGCTGCTAAAGCAAAAGCCAGAGCAAAATGCTGCAAATATGTAGTCAAGTGGTATAAGCTTTAAAAAGTTTTCAAGCATATTTGTTGATTTTTGGGTATTTTTTTTACCCGACATAATATATCACATCCTTGAATTTAATATACAACTAATAATACATTAAAATAAGCGAATTTTCAACTGTTTACTGTATAAAGTGTTTGTAAAACTGATTATTTTTAATAAACATCTTTACTGTAAAGAGTGGTTGTGATAAAATATTTTTGTAAAATATGTTGAAAGGAACTAAAAAATATGGATTGTATTTTTTGTAAAATAGTAAACGGTGAAATTCCTTCAAAAAAGGCTTACGAGGACGACAAGGTGCTTGCATTTTTCGATATTCAACCACAGGCACCAGTGCATATTGTGGTTATTCCTAAGGAGCACATTGAAAGTATGAATGGCATAACAGTCGATAACAGCCAGCTTATAGCACATATCTTTGAGGTTATACCAAAAATTGCAAAGGAAAATGGACTTGACGGTGGCTATAGAGTTGTAAGTAACTGTGGTGCAAACGCAGGACAAACTGTTTTTCATATTCATTTTCATATTCTTGGTGGCGATAAGCTTAGTGTGAATATGGCTTGAAGCGTAAAACAAGTATTACTTAGAATTTTCAAAGGTAGGAGAAAATAATAATGGGATATTACGAGATGACAATAGCAGGCTGTAAAAGAAAGCTACCACTTTGTGAGGTTACAGAAAATCTTGATATAGCTGCATTTATAATGTTTAACGATGTTGAGGTTACACAGGCAGCAGCTACAGAGCTATTAAAAAAATGCCCAGAGCATGATATTGTAATTACAGCTGAGGCAAAGGGTATTCCTCTTTGTTACGAAATGGCAAGACAGGGCTGTAAAAATTATGTAATAGCAAGAAAATCAGTAAAGCTTTATATGACAGATGTAATTGAAACTAAGTGTAAATCAATTACAACTGCAAAAGAGCAGGTGTTATATTTAGGTGGAGATGACGCAGAGGCTCTAAAGGGCAAGCGTGTACTTATTGTAGATGATGTTATAAGCACAGGTGAGTCGTTGTTTGCGTTAGAACAGCTTGTAAATAGCGTAGGTGGAGAAATTGTTGCAAAGGCAACTGTTCTTGCAGAGGGTGATGCACAAAGCAGAGATGACATAATCTATCTTGAGCCATTACCTGTATTCCCTAAATAATTATACATTACTAATCAAAATAAGCAGGTGATAATGTGAGGTTGGTGTTCTATATAGTAGGCTTTTGCTATATGCTGGGTTTGCTATTTACTGCAACAGTAGGTACCAACCTCGCATTTTATTTTGTACCTTTACTTAGCTTAATTGCAGTGATTTCTTTTGTTTTTAATAAAAAGTCAAATAAAACTGAGCTTAGCGTAGGGCTTATGTGTATAGCACTTGGTATATTATCTTATTCGTGTGCGTATAAAAGTCAGGTTGAGTCAGCAAAACAGCTTGCAGATCATACAGCTAAGCTTACAGCAACTATAACAGCAGAGCCGTATGTCAAAAACTCAAGATATTACTACACAGTAAAAACAAAAGAAATAACTGTTATTGACGGAGAAATAGAGAATATTCCAAACAGCATAAAGCTGAGGTTGTCATCGCCAGATAGCTTTGAATGTGATATATACAATGATATTGAGCTACAGGTTAAATTTAAAGAAAGCAATAAATCGCAGTTTAATAACCATAATATTGCTTGTGGCTATTATATTGATGCAACTTTAATTGATAACAGCGTTAAACGATTAGATAGCAAAACTATACCGTGGTATTCATTTGTTTATGATTTTAGAGAGAATGTTCACCATAAGCTTTTATCTGTTCTTAATAAAGACAATAGTGCTTTACTTATGGCATTATTGCTTGGCGATAAATCATCTATGGATAAATGGGTACAAGAAAGCTTCAGAGAAGCAGGACTAAGCCATATAATAGTTGTATCGGGGTTGCATTTGTCGATTATAGCAGGTTTTATATTTAAAGCCTTTTCTTGTTTTATAAAAGACAAGAAAATTCCAGCAGGTGTTACAATAGTAATGATATTAATTTATGTTGTTATAACAGGCTTTACATATTCTGTAATACGTAGTGCTGTAATGAATATCATTTATCTGGGGTCGTACTTTATACACAGAAAGCCAAGCTCTATAAATAGCTTAGGCTTTGCAGGGTTGCTTATAACGGGTGTTAATCCTTTGAGTATATGCAATTTAAGCTTTATACTGTCATTTTTAGCCACACTAGGTATAATAACTCTTGAAAAGAAAATAAGAGAAAAGCTTTTTGCAGTCTTGCCAAAGCAGGCAAGCAACAAACGCTTGTGGTATATAAATAAGCCTGTAGCTTATGCTGTAAGCTGTATAAGTGTTTCAACCTCGGCTACATTGTTTACCTTGCCGATAGCTGTATTTGTTTTTGGAAGCTTTAATACCTACTTATTGCTTTCGAATATGGCTGTTTTAGCAGTGGCACCTGTTATTATTGTTTTAGGAATATTTATGACAGTTATGCTGTTTATTCCGTTTATGTTGCCACTTGCTAAGCTTTTGGCTGTGCTAGAAAGCTGTTTGTGTGGCTTTTTGATAGATGTATCAAATTTTGTTTCACAGTTACCAATGGCTGTAATTAGTGTAGGCTCTTTTACAATAAAGCTTGGTATAATTGTTGTTATAGCAATAGTGGCGATATTCTTTGTTGTTCAGGGGTTTAAGGTTAAGAGTATCGGCTTTTGTACAGCTGTATGTATTTGTGGGTATACCGTAGTTATGTCGCTTGGTTATCTAATTACAAGCCGTTTTATGGTGTTACAGATAATAGATACAGGTAGTGGTGTGGCTATTATTGATACTTCACCAGATGGTGTTAATGTGCTGAGCTGTGGTGGAGATATATACCACACAGAAAACGCACTTACAGCCTTAGAAAATAAAAGGCTTAATACTGTGGTTATCCCCGATTATCGTATGTATTATAGCAAGTATGCTCAGGACTATATATGTGGGTTTGACTTTGAAAGAGTTTTAGTATATGATACCGATAAATATTCCGAAAGCCTTACAGAGCTTTTGCAAAACAAAAATGTAAAATACATAGATGAAAACACAAGAGTTGATTTTTATAAATATAGCTATGAGATAATCACGGTTGAAGATAAAAATTGGATTTATATTGTAAATGATAACAGTACAATTCTAGTATCACCTAAAAATGCAGATTGTCTAGACCTACCACAGCAGTACAGAGAATGTGATGCTTTAATTTTGCAGAGCAATTGCAGTAATGTTAGTGCTATTGATTGTGACAATGTTGTGTATTGTGGAAAAAATAACAGAAAAGATTACTATTATACCGAAAACGGCGATGTGCTATTATATAAAATTTTTAATGGGAGCGTAAGCGTATGGCAAAGCTGAACGAAGCAGATTTAAAAATACAAATAAAAAATTCAGACTTTAAAAATTTATACCTTTTATATGGTGAAGAAAAAATGCTTGTGGCTGTTTATTCTAAAAAGCTAAAGGAAAAGGCAGTGGGCAAAACACCATCTGACTTTTATTTTCATACCTATAACGAGGATAGCACAGTAGATGAAATCATAAAGGCTATCGAAATTATACCGTTTGGTTGTATGTATAATTATGTGCTTATCGAAAATCTGTCGTTAGAAAAGCTAAAAGATGATGAAATAACTCTTTTGCTAAAAGCACTGGCAGATGTTCCACCATCTACAATAGTAGTAATTGCAATGACAACTGCTGTACAGGGTACAAAAAAGGCTAAATTCTGGAAAAAGCTAGTTGATACAGCTGACAAATACGGTGTAGCAGTAGAGTTTAAAAAGAAAACAGTGCAAGACCTTCGCAAACAGCTTGTCAGCTGGGTAACCAAAAGAAATCTTGTATTGTCAAATGAGAACGCAGTAAGAATAATAGAGTATAGTGGTACAGACCTTAACACCCTTAAAAACGAACTTGATAAGCTGTGTGCCTATGTTAACGAGGGAGAGATTACAGCACAGCATATTGATGCTGTGGTAACTAAAAACCTTGCTACCCGTGTTTTTGATATGACTAAGGCAGTTGTTAACGGCGAATGGGATAGTGCTTTTGAAAAGTTAGATTTGCTATTCTATCAAAGAGAAGAGCCTATAATGATTTTAGCAGAGCTTTCAAATACTTATACAGATATGTACAGGGCTAGGGTTGCTGTAGAAAGTGGTATGCGTGCCGAGGATGTAGCCAAAGACTTTGACTATGCACGAAAAGAATTCAGATTAAAAAATGCAGAAAAAGCGTCATCGGGCATTACTACCGACGATATATGCAGATGCCTTGAATATCTTGCTTTGACTAATACAGCTATGAACAGCAGTAGCACAAATAAAAGACTCTTGCTTGAACAGCTTGTTGCTAAGCTTATTATAACAAGAAAGCAGGTGCGAAGATGATAACAATAAAAGAGGCTATAATTGTAGAGGGTAAGTATGACAAGATGAGGCTAAAATCTGTTGTAAACGCTACTATTATAGAAACAAATGGCTTCAGAATTTTTAAGGATAAAGAAAAGGTAAACCTCATAAAACAGCTTGCACAAAAGCAAGGCGTTATAGTGCTTACCGATAGTGATGGAGCAGGCTTTGTTATAAGAAATCATCTTAAAAATATTGTGCCTAAAGAGCAGATAAAGCACGCCTATATACCACAGATAAAGGGGAAAGAAAAACGAAAGGACGCACCTTCAAAGGAGGGTACACTTGGTGTAGAGGGTATTAACGAGCAAGAGCTTTTAAAAGCTTTAAAAAACGCAGGGGTTACATATCAAACGCAAGAATATCAGTTGCAGGATAAAATAAAAATCACCAAGGTGGATTTATTCAAGCTTGGCTTAACAGGCAGAGAAAATAGCCAGCTATTAAGATGTGCTTTGCTTAAAAAGCTAAATCTGCCACAATATATAACCACAAATGCTTTGCTTGATGTGCTTAATTCTTTAATGGATTTAACTGAGCTTTCTAAAATTTTAGAAGAAATAGAAGTTGAGTAGTGGTTTGCTTTTAATCTAGAAAAAATGTTGCACAAATTATATTAGTGGCTTTTGTAAATATAACGAAAAAAACACTTTTAATTGACTTTTATTGTAAAAAAATATATAATTGTTCTGTTATGGCTACACCTAAGTTTTTACCGATATATCGATAAAAACTTAGGTGTAGCGAAATAAAAAATTCCTTTATGGAGGTAATACGATTGAAAAGAGTTGCAAAACCTGTATTTTTCATCATTGCCATCCTAATACTTACACTGAGCTATTTTGCAACCTTTGGTTTGCATACTCAATACGGTGATATTGATACAACCGTAATTAAGGGTATTGGTGACATTAGATGGGGAATAGACATTCGTGGTGGCGTAGAGGCTACCTTTAAACCTGCTGATGGCTATGATGCATCAGAAGAAGAAATTGAGGCTGCAAAGGCAGTTATCGAAACAAGACTTGTAACAAGTAATATTACTGACTACGAGTTATACGCTGACGCTTCAAGCGACAGAATTATTGTAAGATTCCCTTGGAAAGAGGACGAAACAGAGTTTGACGCAAAGGCTGCTATAGAAGAAATTTCTGCAACAGCTGAGCTTACATTCAGACCTGGTGATTCTTACGCAACAGTAGATTATGATGCTGACGGTAATGCGATATTTAAAACACCTACTGACCAAACAGCAGAAACAGTGCTTATGGATGGTTCAAATGTAGTATCTGCACAGCCATTCTCTACAGGCTCTGAATTTGTTATAGATCTAAAGCTAAAGGATGCAAGTATCTTTGAAAAGCTTACAAGCGAAAATATGGGTCAGGTTGTTTCTATCTGGCTTGACGACCAGATGATTTCTGCTCCAACTGTACAGCAGACAATTTCTAACGGTGAAGCTTCAATTACTGGCATAAAGGATTCAACAGAGGCTCAGGAACTTGCTACAAAGATTAATGCTGGTGCACTACCATTTAAGCTTGAAACAACAAGCTTTGGTTCAGTAAGCCCAACATTGGGTGAATCTGCACTTGTTGCTATGGGTTATGCTGCAATTGCTGCACTTATCTTTATGGTAATCTTCTTGATTGTTATGTACAGACTACCTGGCTTTATTGCTGTAATTGCACTACTTGGTCAGCTTGCACTTTCAGTTGCTGCTGTGTCTGGCTTCTTTACAGCTATACCAAGCTTTACAATGACACTACCTGGTATTGCAGGTATGATTTTGTCAATTGGTATGGGTGCTGACGCTAACATTATTACAGCAGAGCGTATTCGTGAAGAAATCAGAGCAGGCAAAACAATCGACGGTGCTGTTATGACAGGTACAAAGGGTTCATTCTGGGCTATTTTTGACGGTAACGTAACAGTAATTATTGTTGCTATAATTCTATTGTTGGTATTTGGCCCTGTAAATATTCTTTCTGGTATTTTTGGACCATCAACAACAGGTACAATATATGCATTTGGTTACACATTACTTGTTGGTGTAATTTCAAACTTTATAATGGGTGTTGCTGCAGCAAGATTAATGCTAAAATCTGCTTCAGGAATAAAGCCATTGCGTAAAAAATGGTTGTTTGGAGGTGCCGGTAAGTAATGAAAAAGATAATTGATTTTACAGGAAAATCCAAAATCTTCTTTGGCATTTCTATTGCAATAATTATAATAGGTATTGTTTGTAATGTTATTTTTGGTGTAACACTAGATATTCAGTTTACTGGTGGTACAATTCTACAGTATAACTATACAGGCGATGTTAACACAGATGAGCTAAAAGACCTTATTCAAAAAGAAACAGCAGATACTGTATCTTTTAACATTGGTGAAAATATTACAATGGCAGAAGACGGTTCTCAGCTACAAAATGGTTACTTGCTTTCTGTACAGTTCTCTGGCAATAAAACAATCACAACAGAGGTTATGGACAGCCTTACAACAAAGCTACAAGAGGTTTACCCAGACAACAATGTTAAAATGTTGGGTTCACAGTCGGTAGAATCTTCAATGGGTTGGAAGTTCTTCTCTAAGTGTCTAGTTGCTGTTGCTATAGCTTGTTTGCTAATGGTTATATTTGTAGCATTCAGATTTAAGAAGATTGGTGGTTGGTCAGCTGGTGTAATGGCATTGGTTGCACTTTTCCACGATGTAGCAATGATTTACTTTGCATTTGTAATTCTTAGAATGCCAATAGACAGTAACTTTATTGCTGTAACACTTATGATTCTTGGTTACTCACTAAATGACACTATCGTAATCTACGACAGAGTTCGTGAGAACAGAAATTATATGGCTGGTAATAAGATTGATTTTGCAATGCTATTCAATAAGAGTGGTACACAGGTATTCAGAAGAACACTATGTACATCTATTACTACATTATCTGCAATTGTAAGTGTATATGTATTTGCGATGATATTTAATATTCAATCAGTAATTTCATTTGCGCTACCTATGATGGTTGGTATAATTTCAGGTTGTTATTCTTCAATCTGTATTGCAGGACCATTGTGGGTAAAGTGGCAGGTAAGAAAACAGAATAAAAAATAATTTTTATAGAACAGGCTGTGTTGTGGTTTAAACAACACAGCCTGTTTGCATATTACAAGAAAAAGAGTTATAATGGTTAAATCGTTAGAAAGATTGGAATTTGTATGACTGCTTACGCAGTCACTAATGGCGATATAACTTAAAAGTTTTGATTAAACTTTTTCAAAAGTTTATGGGTCGAGGGCAACG
>JAZSEI010000146.1:0-16518 GCA_045531635.1 Acutalibacteraceae bacterium | reverse complement strand
AGAATGCATAAAAGCATGACTAAGCGTGGGGGATTCCATAAGGGGGCTTGACCCCCTTTGGTCGTGTGGGGAGGGTTAAGGGAGGGGATTTCGAAATTCCCTCCCTTACAATCTTTGCTTACTTTCTTTTGTAAGAAAGTGAGTGCCCGTGCGGCATAAGCACTATAAAAATAGTTTGTAAGAGTATAGAAATCAAGCTTACTGCAAAAGCAATTAAGACATCGACGCATTATATGCGTCCCATATAAAAAATACTTTAATCTAGTACAAACTAAATATAAACTATAAAACCATAGTGTTATGCTATAAGCCACCAGAGTGCAACTCTGCCCGACAAATTCCAATTTACCTTTCCCCTACCCACAAACACAAAAAAGGGTGTACACCCTAAGGTGTACACCCGAAAAAAGTTTAATTAATATGTATAATTAAATACTATATTAAATTATGCTTCTTCTCTCTTACGAACAACAGCTGTTACGCTTACAGCAGCTAGTAGAACTAGAGCTAGAGTAACAACAACTGTGTTACCAGCTGTGTTAACTGTACCATTGCCATTGTTTGCTGTTGTAGGAGCCTGTGTTGGAGCCTTTGTACCATCTGTAGCTGTCTGTGTTGGAGCTGGTGGTAGAGTTGCAGGCTCTTTCTCTGTTGGAATCTCAGCGTCGTTGATGTGGTCATGATTTAGGTCGAAGTATGGGTTTACAGCAACCTTCTCATACTCCCAGTAATCGTCAGCAACAGTAACAACGTTACCGTCAGCATCCTTTAGAGGCTCGAATGTTGTCTCGCCTGTACGTGGGTTGAAGTACATCCAGCTTACTTCGTGAACCTTCTGCTCGATCTGTGTTAGTGGGTTAACCTCTGTACGAACGTTAGAAACGTAACCTAGACAACCAGATACATAAGCACCCTCGATTGTGTCATCGATCTCGTATAGAGTATCAGCAATGCTGTTACCCATTGGATCATCAACCTTAACGTCCTCTGTCTGTAGCTTGTACTGCATGTTCTCAGCTACTGCGTCGCTGATACCGTTGTTCCAGATAATGCTTGTAGCAAATGATGGAGCAAAACCGTAGTAGATGTTCTTGTCAGCGTAGATGTCGTTACCGTTCTCATCTAGAACTGATAGCTTCTGAGCAGGAACGCCTGGCCAGTTACCATTGTTTAGGCCACCACAGTACCAGTAGAAACCGATCTCAAAGCCTGCATCCTTAGCATCCTTATGCTCGTCAATCCACTCCTGTGGAGCTTCGAAGTAGTAAGGGTTGAAGTAACCGTCCCAGTCAGCTGGAGCGCCACCCTCGATGTAAGCATCCTTGTTTGTATCCTTTGCAGGTACATTCATGTCAGCTGGTAGAGGTAGACCTGGTAGACGGCCGTATGGATCTTCAACATCTGCAGATGTTGGAGGCTCTGTTGGATCTGTTGGAGCTGTTGGCTCTGTTGGAACTGTTGGATCTGTTGGAGCTGATGGCTCTGTTGGAGCTGATGGCTCTGTTGGAACAACTGGGTTTGTTGGCATGTTAGCCTGTGCTTCGATAATAGCGTTGATCTCAGCAACGAAATTATCAAAAGCCTCTGTTGTTAGAAGGTCAGCGTTATCATAACCTGTCTTACCCTCTGCCATACCAGCAGCGTAGTCTGTCTGGAACTTAGTTACGATATCCTCAGGTGTTTCACCAGCTACTAAGCCGATACCCTGAACCTTACCTGTTGATGTGATTGCAATGTGAGCACCCTGAGTTGGGTTGTTTCTCCATGCACAAGCCTTAGTTGTCTTTGCACTATCAACTGGGTTCTCGTAAATCTCGTCAAGAACATAAGCAGTATCACCAAAACAAGCATCGTTAAATGTTGTATCGTATGTCTGCTCACCACCGTTAGCGTGGAAAATAACTAGGTCAGCAATAACCTCTTCACCTGCACTGTTGTGCTTTGGAACGTCGAATGAATATAGGTTTTCACCGTCCTCGTTTGTCATCTTTAGAGCCTTGTTATCCCAAGCGTATAGCGCACCGTCTACATTATTCCAAACATAGCAGTAGTATACACCACGGTTAGCAGCTGCTTTACCACCAAGACCTGTAGAATCGAAATAAATCTTACCACGAGTCTCAATCTCATCAGCAGCTGATGTAGAAATAGCTGATGCTGCTGCAACTGAAGCAATCATAGATGAAGCTAGAACTACACTTAATACTTTTTTCTTTAGCATTATTTTTTTCCTCCTTTAAAATATATATCCGAAGATAAACTTCGCAGAATTATTATACACCAATGTTAACATATTTTCAATAATTTTCATATCTTCTTTAAATTTTCGTAATTATATACAATTTTGTAATCTTTTTGTCGCAGCGAATAAATTCTTATATCCCTTTTAACTAATTATCAGATAACCAATTTGTAAAAAAACACAAAAAATCAGCCATCTAAAAATTATGACTGACAAAAGCCTAACCTAATTAATTTTTATAATATAAAATCATTCAGTAATTCTCTTTCTTACAATTACTACGCCTGCACTATCTAGCATTAGCATACCGATAAGCAGAGCAACTATTGCGCTGTCGCCTGTCGCTGATGAATTTGCAATCGTCTGTGTTTAAGCTACTTTACTATTTTGGTTGCTAATACTAAACACAAATCCTTTCCTTCATCTTACCGCAAGCAAAAAAGCTGTAGGAGTTAACCTACAGCTTTTACGCTTATATTATATTAAGTTGTATAACTTTTATTTTAATAATATAAATTATTCAGCAATTCTCTTTCTTGCAACTACTACGCCTGCACCTGCTAGCATTAGCATACCGATAAGTAGAGCAACTGATGTGCTGTCGCCTGTAGCAACCTTACCTGTAGCTGATGAAGATGTAGCTGGAGCCTTTGTAGCAGCCTGTGTTGGAGCCTGTGTTGAAGATGATGTTGGGTTTGTAGCGTTTGATGGAGCCTGTGTTGGAGCTACTGTAGCCTCATCTGTTGGAGCCTCTGTGCCCTCAGCTGTTGGAGCCTCTGTAGCCTCAGCTGTTGGAGCCTCTGTAGCGTCAGCTGTTGGAGCCTCTGTAGCCTCATCTGTTGGAGCCTCTGTTGGAGCATCTGTTGGATCCTCACCAGCCATTACGCACTCAGCACCAGCACATAGTGTCTCTGGGTTGAATGTGATAACAACTGCTACTGTACCCTCTGCAATGTAAAGTGTAGCGTCTGAGTTTAGACCCTCAGCTAGACCCTGATCGTTGTAAGATACATCCCATGTACCGTCCTGAGCTACTTTGTAAGCTACGTCAACATCCCACTGATCTTCTGTTACAGGGATTGTTACTGAGTAGATGCCGTCAGCACCCTTTGTTAGCTGATAATCTGGGCAAGCTGGATCCCAAGCTGGGTTGAATAGGTTCTCGTTACCTACTGCATAGTATGTATGCTCAGTTGGATCATCTGTAACTGTTGGCTCGTATGGATTGTCGATAGTTGACTGTGTCTTCTGACCATCGAATGTGATTGTTACAACCTCAGCTGTCTCAGCTGTATCGCCGAAATCAACTGGTGAGTTTGAATCTAGACCATAAGCTACGCCGCTCTCATTGAATGAGAATGACCATGGATCGTCATCATAACCAAATACAACAACCTTGTACTGTGGTGAGTTTAGGTACTCGAAAGTCTCGCCTTCGTTAGCAACACCGTCAAGGTTTAGGTACCATACACCTGCAGCCTCGTCATAGTTCATCTTAAATGCCTCATTTGTTGGCTGCCAAGCGTATGAGCCTAGGATACCCTCGTTACCTACTACGATATACTCGTAAGCTGTTGGATCCCAATCTGCTGGTAGCTCTGTTACTTCTGCAGAAGCAGAAATAGCAGCCATTGATACTACTAATGCTGATGATAGTAGCACACTTGCTAGTTTCTTCATTGGATATTCCTCCTAAAAAATAATATTATTTTCCGAAGTCCATGCTTCAGTAATCATATTATACTACACCAATCTTTTTAAAGTCAATATGTCAACTTCAAATTTGTAACTAAATTGTTAAATTTGTTACTTAAATACAAATTAGCTTGTGAATTATATTAATTATACAATAGCACTTTGTAAGCTTTTACAAACTAAGCACTACAGCCAATTTATTTTTGTTTATAAAGAAAAAACTGTAGGCATTACCCCACAGCTTTCAAAAAGTTTATACTATTTTATTCTACATTATTAATTACAAAATAACTTATTCTGTAATTCTCTTTCTTGCAACTACTATGCCTGCACCTGTTAGCATTAGCATCCCGATAAGTATAGCAACTGATGTGCTGTCACCTGTAGCAACCTTACCTGTAGCTGATGAAGATGTTGCTGGAGCCTTTGTAGGTGCCTGTGTTGGTACAGTTGTTGGAGCTACTGTTGGTTTTTCTGTTGGCACTTCTGTTGGGGCAACTGTAGGCTCCTCTGTAGGCTCCTCTGTTGGCTCTTCTGGTGGATAATAGAATTTAGCACTGGTAGTCAGTGTTTCTACTTCAAGTATTATCTCAAGTTCAATTGCTCCATGTGGTATGTAAATCTTAGCCTCTGAGTTTTCACCTATAGCCACACCTGTTTCGTTATAGGATTCTTCCCATTCGCCATCATTATTAACCTTGGCAACCTTGTAGGATACTTCCTTTCCCCACATTTCTTCGTCTATCTTAAAAGATGTATAGTAATCACAATACGAATCGTAAAATAACTCATGTTTTTGACAAGTTGGATCCCATTCTGGGTCAAACAATGGTGCACTACCTACTGCAACGTATTTGTAATCTAAGGTTGGAACACCGCCACCACCCAACAATTCAACACTGGTACACTGTGTTTCTGGGTCAAACATAATCTGAACAAATATTATGCCTCTATTAAGGTCAAAAGAAGAATAAGAATTTTCGCCCTCTGCTATACCATTTTCGTTGTAGGCTATATCCATATTGCCATCCTGAACAACCTTGTAATCTATCCTGTTTCTCCACATTTTGTTAGTTGTACCAATTATTACAGCATATTTACCACTAGAAAGCTTTTCCATCTTATATTTTGGGCAATCTGGGTCCCATTCTGGGTCAAACAATGGTGCACTACCTACTGCATAGTATGTTGGCTCATCTGAGTTATCATAAACAGGATATGCAGTTACACACTGTGTTTCTTCACTGAATACAAATTCGATTGAAGTTGTGTTTTCTGCAATGTAAAGCTTAGCGTTTGAATTTTCTCCCACTGCTACGCCTTGGTCGTTATAAGATTCATCCCATGTACCGTTCTTCGTAACCTTATATTCTATATCGCTGTCCCACATATCTTCTGTAACAGGCATTTCTATTGTATGCTCTCTGTTATTTCCTAAAGTCATTACATAGTGGTTTGGTGACCAGGCTGGGTCGAACAATGGTGCACTACCTGTTAAGTAATACATATCCTGTTCAAAGAAAGGTGCCTCTGTATATGGTGAGTTTATTACACTGCTTGTTTTCTGACCATCGAATGTTATTGTTACAACCTCGGCTGTTTCAGCTGTATCGCCAAAATCAACTGGTGAGTTTGAATCCAAACCATAAGCTACGCCATCTTCGTTGAATGAGAATGCCCATGGATCTGCTTCATCAT
Source organism: Acutalibacteraceae bacterium (assembly GCA_045531635.1). Lineage (GTDB taxonomy): Bacteria > Bacillota > Clostridia > Oscillospirales > Acutalibacteraceae > CAG-964. Next base: position 10,883 of record JAZSEI010000146.1, on the reverse strand, counting down.
AGCCATAGACAACAACCTTATACTGTGGTGAGTTCAGGTATTCAAAAGTCTCGCCCTCGTTAGCAACACCATTAAGGTTTAGGTACCATATTCCTGTTGTTTCGTCATAGTTCATCTTAAAAGCTTCATTTGTTGGTTGCCAAGCATTCGAGCCTAGAATACCCTCATTACCTACTACGATATACTCATAAGCTGTTGGGTCCCAGTCTGCTGGTAGCTCTGTTACCTCTGCAGAAGCAGAAATAGCACCAACTGCAACCATTGACATTACCATTGCTGATGAAAGCAATATGCTTGTTAGCTTTTTCATAAAATCTCCTCCTTTATAATACATCTCATTAAAGTATAAACTTTATTGGTCTTATTTTATTATCAAAGTCCTTACAAGTCAATAAAACAACAAACAATTTGGGCAATATACCACTGTTTTTGTTATATTCAATAAAATCGATTTGATTTTTTGTTAAGTATTTAATTAAGGACTATTCAAATTTACTATAATATTTTTCTTTTTTAGCAAAAAAGCTGTAGGTTACTCACCTACAGCTTTTGAAAACGATTATTAATTAGTGCATAAAGCGATCAATTACATTAAGTGCTACTACAAGCAATGCAAAACCGATTGCTAGGAACTTTGTCCAGCGAGCAAGCTTGCTGTTTAGTGTACGAGCCTTATTCTTTGATAGGAATGTATCTGCACCACCTGTTACTACACCTACACCCTTAGAGTTACCCTCTTGAAGAATAACAACAAATATCATAATAATTGCAAATACCATAAGTACAGCACCTACGATATAGTCTACTACTGTCATAACGCTTCTATCCTTTCTATAGTATTATATATTTTTTACTAAAGTCATTCATTTAGTAATGATACCACAAGTTCTTTCTTTTTTCAACCCATACAACACATTTTTAGAAATTTTATTCAGCAAAGATAATCACCGATATAAAGCATTCTGCAAAACTTACATTTTGTAATTAACTTTCACATACATTTTGCTTTTTAAATTAATATAATGATAATACTTGACTGAGATTATAAACTGTTGTAAAATTAAATTACTTATATAAATATTACATAATTATTTTTACGAGGTTAGTATATATGTTTAATAAGTTGAAAAATGGTTGTATATCAGGGCTTAAAGGCCTTGCAACTAACTTTTTAACCTATCTGCCCGTGGCTGTGTTAGGCATTATATTGTGTTTTTCTGTAAAAGCCATTTTTGGTGCAGGGTACATTTTGGTGGCGTTGGTGTCACTGTTGAGTGTAAAGGGGCTTTTTAAAACTACCCTTAATACGTCAAATTATCTACGAAACGCAGTATATCTTTTATTCATTGTATTAATGGGTACACTTGCTGGGTTAAATATTTTTGCAGGAATATTCATAAACCTTGTGCTTATATTTGCATTTGCTTTTATCTTTTGTGATAATTTTAAAGAGGGAAAGCTTTTTATGTTTACCCTACAGCTTTTGCTAATGCAATATCAAGGTCATATAACAGCCAATATGCTTTTGCCAAGAATGCTAAGCTGTGTATTCTGCATTGCTGTTGGTGGAGTATTCCTTACATTATATAATAATATGTTTAGAAAGCGTAAGGATAATATCTATGTGCTTAATGGCTGTGAGGAGATTGCTCAAAAGCTCAAAGCCTTACTTGATGATAACTCTAAGGGAAAGATTGATTTATTTAACCTTACAACAAGCTTTTGCAAAGACGAATATGACAAAATGCTTAATCAAGACTATTTACTTGATGAGGCAATAAAAAATGACTTTCTTGCTTTGATGACTCTTGAGCAAATGAGTGACCTTATATATGATACACCTGCAAAGCTAGGTAAGCTAACAGACAACGACAAAGCTTATTTTGAAGAGCTTGTAAAATATTTTTCAAAGATAAAATCATTAAAGCGTTTATCAATAAATCTAAGCAACTTTGTTGACGAGTACAGACTTAGCAATCCACAGCTTTCATCATTGTGGAAAAAGTACATACTTACTTTGGCAAGCTTTTTAAAGTACAGAGGCAAGCCTGTAATAAAAACAAGTGTTAAAGAAGCTGTTGCATTTAGATATTCTGTGCTGAAAAAACGCTTTACAATTACATCACAAAATTTCAGAAATGCTTTACAAATGTCTTTGTTTGTTACTGTATGCACTGCTCTTGCACAGTTAATTTCTATATCAGATATTATACTTTGTCCTATTGCACTAACTGCAATTATGGCAATCTCTCAGGACAAACGACTAAAGCTTACATTAATAGGTTGTACTGGTATAATAGCTGTTGCTAGTATTTATATGTGGGGATTGAAAATAGTTCCGTTTGAATCAAGAGTAACAGTTGCTATCATAGCTTCGATTATCTGTTTGACTACTGTAAAAAACATTTTTGCTGTTGTTGCATTTTCAACCCAGCTTTTATCGTGCATATACTTTGAATCAGCTACAATAAGCCCCGAGGCAATGCTAAAAATAATGTATGTAATTTTCGCTTGCTTATTTGGCTTATTACTTACAGAATTTGTTTTAGCTACACCAAAATCACAACGCTACAAGCTACACACAAGCGACCTTACACAGTTTGACTGGTCTGCAATGCATCAGCTTGAAAATGTAAGACTTGATGACCCACGCAAAAGCTACCTATGCGAAATTATGCTTATACAACACCTTATGGTAGATCATATAAGCAACAGCTCAACAAGCAAGATAGAAAGCAACAAAATAAGATATTCAAGTATGCTTTCATTCAACTGCGATTTACTTTCAGAAATTGCATACGCTCTTACAATTCTACGCCCAAGCAAGCTACCAAAGGATTGGGTTTTAGCAATGAAAAAGAGATTAACAAATATATTTTAATCATAAGCAAATCACCGAGCCTTGAATAAGCTCGGTGATTTTTATTTAACAGCAATAGATTTTATCGATGTTTAATACTAATACCTATTTAAACACTAGACAACTTGTCGGCATAATTTACTCCACCGTTTAAACAGGTATTTAAACAGGTATTAGTATAAAAGCTATCAGTAAGCTACTCATAACAAAAGAGTACCACCAATTGGTGATACTCTTTTTTATTTTATACTATATTATACGTCTAAAGTTTGGTCTACTATTGTTGTAGGATGATTTTCTTCTAGCTCTACATTGCTGTAGCGATTCATACCTGTACCTGCTGGTACAAGCTTACCGATTAGAACATTCTCCTTTAGACCAACCAATGGGTCAACCTTACCCTTAATAGCTGCATCTGTTAGAACTCTTGTTGTTTCCTGGAATGAAGCAGCAGATAGGAAGCTATCTGTAGCAAGTGAAGCCTTTGTAATACCAAGTAGCTGCTGTGTAGCTGTAGCAAGCTCTAGGTTAGCCTCACCAGCGTCGATTCTAGCCTGAATATCCTCGTTAGCAAAAATAAAGTCGTTTCTTGATACAAGTGAACCTGTCATTAGGTTTGTTGAACCTGGCTCTTCTATCTTAACCTTCTTCATCATCTGACGAACGATAACCTCGATGTGCTTATCATTGATAGCAACACCCTGTAGACGGTAGGTACGCTGTACTTCTTCGATTAGGTAGTTCTGTACAGCCTCAACGCCAAGAATATCAAGAACATCGTGTGGGTTCTTAGCACCCTCTGTTAGCATATCACCAGCCTTGATAAACTGACCCTCTTGAACCTTCTCTCTTGAACCGTGAGGGATTAGGTAGCTCTTTTCGTCTGCTGTTTCTCTGTTGAAGATTACAGCGTGACGAGCACCCTTGATTGTATCAAATCTAACCTCACCATCGATTTCACTAAGGATAGCCTGATGCTTTGGACGTCTGCTCTCGAATAGTTCTTCTACTCTTGGAAGACCCTGTGTGATATCCTCACCACCAGCAACACCACCGGTATGGAAGGTACGCATTGTTAGCTGAGTACCAGGCTCACCGATTGACTGAGCAGCAATAATACCAACAGCCTCACCAACTGTTACAGGCATACCGTTTGCAAGGTTAGAACCATAACACTTACGGCAAACGCCGTGCTTAGCTCTACAGCCAAGAATTGAACGAATCTTAACCTTTTCAGCACCACTGTTGCAGATAATATCTGCTTCCTTTTCGCCCATCATTGTTTCCTTAGAAACAAGAATTTCGCCTGTATTTTCATCTACGAAGTCCTCAACAAGATATCTGCCTAGTAGTCTTTCTCTTAGGTCTTCAATCTTTCTCTTACCATCATAGATTGTATAAATCTCAATACCCTCGTGTGTACCACAATCGTCCTCTCTAACGATAACATCCTGTGATACGTCAACAAGTCTACGAGTTAGGTAACCAGAGTCAGCTGTTCTAAGCGCTGTATCTGCAAGACCCTTTCTAGCACCACGAGAAGAAATAAAGTATTCCAAAATGTTAAGACCTTCACGGTAGTTAGCTCTGATTGGAATTTCGATTGTTTTACCTGATGTGTTGGCAATAAGACCACGCATACCAGCAAGCTGTCTGATCTGTGACATACTACCTCTCGCACCAGAGTCAGCCATCATCCAGATTGGGTTATAAGCGTCCATATTGTTCTTTAGTGCGTCTGTAACATCGTCAGTAGCCTTATTCCAGATTTTTAGAACGCCCTTATAACGCTCCTCGTTGCTCATCAAGCCCTGATTGTAAAGCTCTGTAATCTCGTCCTTATCAACCTCAGCCTTAGCGATGATTTCTTTCTTCTCTGGTGGAATAGCAGCATCACATACAGCAACGGTGATAGCACCGATTGTTGAGTATTTATAACCCTGTGACTTAATGTCATCAAGCACTCTTGAAGTTATCTGAGTACCATGTGTTCTAATACACTTGTCGATAATCTTACCTAGTGCAGATTTACCAACTAGGAACTCAACCTCGTATCTTAGTGCATTTTCTGGGATAGATCTATCAACAAAGCCTAAATCCTGTGGGATTGGTCTGTTGAAAATAATCTTACCAACAGTTGTATCTACAATACCATATATTGTTTCGCCGTCAACAACCTTGCTACGACGAACCTTAATTTTTGAGTGTAGTGTGATAATTTTCGCATCATAAGCCATTAATGCTTCGTTTTCATCTCTGAATACCTTACCCTCACCAGGCTCTCCGTCCTTATCTAGTGTTAGATAATAAGAACCAAGAATCATATCCTGAGAAGGTACAGCAACTGGACGACCATCTGATGGCTTTAGTAGGTTACCAGCAGCAAGCATTAGGAATCTAGCTTCTGCCTGTGCCTCTGCTGACAATGGAACGTGAACAGCCATCTGGTCACCGTCAAAGTCAGCGTTGTACGCTGTACATACTAGTGGGTGTAGCTTTAGAGCTCTACCCTCAACAAGTACAGGCTCGAATGCCTGAATACCAAGTCTGTGAAGTGTAGGAGCACGGTTAAGTAATACTGGATGACCCTTAATTACAACCTCAAGTGCGTCCCAAACCTCTGGCTTTGCTCTCTCTACAGCCTTTCTAGCTGCCTTAATGTTAGCAGAAACCTTTGTTTCTACCAATCTCTTCATAACGAAAGGCTTAAATAGCTCTAGAGCCATCTCTTTTGGTAGACCACACTGATACATCTTAAGCTCAGGACCAACTACGATAACCGAACGACCAGAGTAGTCAACACGCTTACCTAGTAGGTTCTGACGGAAACGACCCTGCTTACCCTTTAGCATATCAGAAAGTGACTTCAACGCTCTGTTGTTAGGGCCTGTTACAGGTCTGCCACGTCTACCGTTGTCGATAAGTGCATCTACAGACTCCTGTAGCATACGCTTTTCATTTCTTATAATAATGTCTGGAGCCTCTAGTTCAAGAAGCTTTCTTAGACGGTTATTTCTGTTAATAACTCTACGATATAAATCGTTAAGGTCAGATGTTGCAAATCTACCACCGTCTAGCTGTACCATAGGACGGATATCTGGTGGAATTACTGGTACAACATCCATAATCATCCATTCAGGACGGTTGCCTGAAAGTCTGAATGCCTCAACAACCTCTATTCTCTTTACAAGTCTTACTTTTTTCTGTCCACTTGCTGTTTCAAGCTCTTCTTTAAGCTCGGCAGAAAGTGCCTCTAGATCGATTTCTGCAAGTAGCTTCTGGATAGCCTCTGCACCCATACTTGCTTCAAAATCGTCCTCGTATTTTTCACGCATTTCTCTGTATTCGCTGTCAGTAAGAATCTGCTGCTTTACAAGACCTGTACCCTCACCTGGGTTTGTTACTATATAAGATGCAAAGTAAAGCACCTTTTCAAGTAATCTTGGAGAAATGTCTAGCATTAAGCCGATTCTTGAAGGAATACCCTTGAAGTACCAGATATGAGAAACAGGAGCAGCAAGCTCGATGTGTCCCATTCTCTCTCTTCTTACCTTAGAGCGTGTTACCTCAACGCCACAGCGTTCACACACCTTGCCCTTGTAGCGAATTCTTTTATATTTGCCACAGTGACACTCCCAGTCTTTCTGTGGTCCAAAAATCTTCTCACAAAATAGACCGTCTGTTTCAGGCTTAAGTGTACGGTAATTTATTGTTTCAGGCTTGGTAACCTCGCCGTATGACCATTCTCTGATCTGATCAGGTGAAGCAAGTCCGATTTTTATTGATTCAAATACATTAAATTCCATTATATGCCTTACCTCCTGAATTATAACTCGTCACTGCCGTAGCCGTCACCAAAGTCTAGCAGATCTTCTGTTTCTTCCTCAGCATAACCAGATTCGTCAATCATAATATCGCCGTCCTGATCCTCGTCATACTGATAGCCTTCCATATCAGTCATAACAGACTCAGAATTCATCAGATCCTCTGCTTCCTTCTTATCTGCAACTGTTGGAATATCTTCATCCTCGTCAAAGGTTTGTCTTAGGTCGATTTCGTTATCGTCCTTATCAAGTACACGAACATCAAGTGCAAGTGACTGAAGCTCTTTGATAAGAACCTTAAATGACTCAGGAACACCAGGTGTTGGAATGTTCTGACCCTTAACGATTGATTCATATGTCTTAACACGACCAACAACGTCGTCAGACTTAACTGTAAGAATTTCTTGTAGTGTATAGGCTGCACCATAAGCCTCTAGTGCCCAAACTTCCATTTCTCCGAAACGCTGGCCACCAAACTGTGCTTTACCACCAAGTGGCTGCTGTGTTACCAATGAGTAAGGACCAGTTGAACGAGCGTGAATCTTATCATCAACAAGGTGATGAAGCTTTAGATAGTACATATAACCTACTGTTACAGGGTTATCGAACCACTCACCTGTTCTACCGTCACGAAGCTTTGTTTTACACTGCATAGAGATACCTTCACGATTGAAGCACTCTGTAAAGTCGATATACTTTGGTGACTCTGGTGGAGGTAGCTCGCCTACCTTTGCCTTTTCGCTTACACCCTCATAAATCTTAAAGATGTCTTGCTCGTGTGCACCGTCGAATACAGGTGTCATAATCTTCCAGCCAAGTGCCTTAGCGGCATAACCCAAGTGAACCTCAAGTACCTGACCGATGTTCATACGAGAAGGTACGCCCAATGGGTTAAGAACGATATCAAGTGGTGTACCATCTGGTAGGAATGGCATATCCTCCATAGGTAGAATTCTTGAAACTACACCCTTGTTACCGTGACGACCAGCCATCTTATCACCAACAGAGATTTTTCTCTTTTGTGCAAGATAACAACGTACTACCTGATTAACACCAGGCTGTAGCTCGTCGGCACTGTTTTCTCTTGTAAACACCTTAACATCTACTACAATACCACATTCACCATGTGGAACTCTTAGAGAAGTATCTCTTACCTCTCTTGCTTTTTCACCGAAGATAGCTCTTAGTAGTCTTTCTTCTGCTGTTAGCTCTGTTTCACCCTTAGGTGTAACCTTACCAACAAGAATATCACCAGCCTTAACCTCGGCACCAATGTGAATGATACCATTTTCGTCAAGGTCTTTAAGCATATCATCGCCTACATTTGGAATATCTCTTGTAATTTCTTCTGGGCCAAGCTTTGTATCTCTTGACTCAATTTCATATTCCTCTATATGAATTGATGTATAAACATCATCTCTAACAATTTTTTCATTGATAAGAACAGCATCCTCGTAGTTATAACCTTCCCAAGTCATAAATCCGATAAGAGCATTCTTACCCAAGCTGATTTCACCATTGTTTGTTGCAGGACCATCAGCAAGTACCTCTTTAGCCTTTACTCTCTGACCCTTTGATACTACAGGTATCTGGTTGATACAAGTACTCTGGTTAGAACGCATAAACTTAGTAATTTCAAAGTCTTGCACTCTGCCTGAATCGTAAAGAACAGTAATCTTATCTGCACTTACTCTTGTTACCACACCGTCTTCCTCTGCAAGTACACAAATACCAGAGTCAACGCCTGCCTTATACTCCATACCTGTACCAACAATTGGTGATTCTGTTACAAGTAGTGGAACAGCCTGACGCTGCATGTTAGAACCCATCAGTGCTCGGTTTGCGTCGTCGTTTTCTAGGAATGGAATCATTGCTGTAGCAACAGATACAACCATTCGAGGAGATACGTCCATAAAGTCAAAACGGTCACGGTCAAGCTCGACGAACTCATCTCTGAATCTACCGTTGACAATCTGGTTTTTAAATCTGCCTTCCTCGTCAAGTGGAACGTTAGCCTGAGCAACAATGTAATCGTCTTCCATATCTGCTGTCATATATACAACATCGTCTGTTACAACGCCTGTTTCTTTATCTACCTTACGGAAAGGTGCTTCGATAAAGCCATATTTGTTGATTCTTGCGAATGTTGCAAGATAAGAGATCAGACCGATGTTAGGTCCTTCAGGTGTTTCGATAGGACACATACGGCCATAGTGGCTATAGTGTACGTCACGAACCTCAAAGCCTGCTCTATCTCTTGACAAACCACCAGGACCAAGTGCTGAAAGTCTTCTCTTATGTGTAAGCTCTGCAAGAGGGTTTGTCTGGTCCATAAACTGTGACAATGGAGAAGAACCGAAGAACTCCTTAATTGCAGCTGTTACAGGACGGATATTGATTAGGTTATTAGGTGTTAAGCCTTCAATATCCTGAGCGTTTAGTGTCATTCTTTCTCTGATAACTCTTTCAAGTCTTGAGAAACCAATTCTGAACTGGTTTTGTAGAAGCTCACCAACGCAACGAATACGACGGTTACCCAAGTGGTCGATATCGTCTGTTAAACCAATGCCGTGAGCTAGGTTGTTCATATAGTTGATTGATGCAAAAATATCATCAATAGTGATTGTGTTAGGGATAAGGTCAGCTCTTCTTCTGCGTAGCTCTGCCTTTAGTGTTGCTTCGTCATCGCCACAAGCGTCAAGGATTTCCATAAGAACATCAAACTGTACCATTTCGTTGATGTTACACTCTTCCTCAGCGTCAAAGCTTACATACTTGCTGATGTCTACCATACCATTTGATAGAACCTTAACTCTTGCACCCTCGCCGTCGTAAACATAAGCCTCTTTTACACCTGCGTTTTCAATCTCAAGTGCAAGGTCTTTATTTACAACCTGCTCTGGCATAGCCATAATCTCGCCTGTGCGTGGGTTTACAATTGGCTCTGCAAGCTTTTGCTCTGTAATTCTAGAAGCAATACCAAGCTTTTTATTATACTTATATCTACCAACTCTAGACATATCATATCTTCTTGTGTCGAAGAACAGACCGTATAGGTGGTTCTGTGCGTTTTCTAGTACAGGTGGCTCACCTGGTCTTTGCTTTTTGTAAACCTCAAGCAAAGCCTCCTCTGTATTGTGGCAAGGGTCCTTCTCTAGTGTTGCACGAATTCTCTCGTCCTCACCAAAATGCTCAAGAATCTGAGCGTCTGTACCAAGACCCAAAGCTCTGATAAATACAGTTATTGGAATTTTTCTGTTCTTATCAATACGAACATAGAAAACATCGTTTAGGTCGTTTTCGTATTCCAGCCAAGCACCTCTGTTAGGAATAACAGTAGAGCTAAACATCTTCTTAGATGTTTTGTCGTACTCCATTTTGTAGTATACGCCCGGAGATCTTACAAGCTGAGAAACGATAACTCTCTCTGCACCGTTGATTACAAAAGTACCACTTGCAGTCATTAATGGGAAGTCACCCATAAATACATTAGACTTTTTAATTTCACCTGTTTCGGTATTTGTAAGAGTAGCAGTTACTCTTAGAGGAGCAGCATATGTTGCATCTCTCTCTTTACATTCTTTTACACTGTAGTTAGGGTTATCAACATCCAGTGTGTAATCAATGAAGTCAAGCACGTATGTTCCTGCATGGTTAGTAATACCAGAAACATCCTTGAACACCTCTTTTAAACCCTCGGTAAGAAACCAGTTGTAAGAATTCTTTTGAATTTCGATAAGGTTAGGCATTTCGATAACTTCATCAATTTTAGCAAAAGACATTCTTTCTGCTCTACCAAGTTTTACAGGCTTGACATTTACCATAGGCGTATCACTCCGTTCATAAAATTTTGTTGGTAATTTTTATATTCACCAGATAACCAAATGACTTGAAAAATTCCCAAAAAGGTATTGATTTTTTTAAAAATCTATGCTAATATTCATTCGTTAAAGAATTAAATAGGGTACTTTTTGCCATTATGCTACATTCTGTAAGTATAACCCCTTGATGTCAAATTGTCAAGGGGTTTTTTGTTTTTTTACAAAAATGGCATAAAATTTAAAGTTTTTCGCCTTTCGACAAGAAAATACAAGGTAAATTGAGCCAGACGCAACACTTGGTCGGGTTGTAACTTTCTAACACATAAAAAAGCCACCTGATAACGGTATTTTATCATCGTTATCAAGTGGCTTTTTATT
>JAZSEI010000134.1:0-12192 GCA_045531635.1 Acutalibacteraceae bacterium | reverse complement strand
GTACATTCTTTGAACGGTAAAATCGGGTGAAAATTTTAGGCTGTTCGTGTTCGGGAATACCTGCACCTGTATCTGATATATCAATTCTTACAAACATTTCATAGCTTTCAGCAGAAATGGTGATTGAACCATTTTCGGTGTATTTTATAGCGTTGTCTACGATATTGGCAAGAGCCTCTGTTGTCCATTTTGGGTCATATAACGCAAAAATGTTGGTGCTGTTAATCTTAAGTGACAAGCCTTTTTCATCTACCTTTGCAGAAAATTGTTTATAAATGCTTGTCAGCATTGGTTGCAATGCTGTGAGCTGTGGTGATAATGATATAATTCCGTTCTCCAGTCGTGACAATTTTACCAGCGAATCAATCAGAAAGCGTAGCTTTTCTGATTGATGATGTATAGCCTCTACATTTTTCCTTGCTGATTCTGGTAACTCATCTTCTAGCAAAAGCTCGCTATATAGCATAAGGTTTGCTATTGGAGTTTTAGTCTGATGTGAAATATCTGCAATCAAAGATTTGATTCTGTCCTTTTCTTCAGCCACATTTTTAGAAGATGTTTCTGACGATGACAAATAGTTAGCAAATCTGGTTTCGAGTGCAGACAGCTGACTTTCGTTAAAGGCTGTTTCAGAAAATTCACCATTCATTGCAGAATCTAACATATTTTCGATTCTCTCTATAGTATTTCTGGTTTTCTTACGATTGTATAAAATTGTAATTACAATCACCAGAGCACATAGTAGAATAATAATCCACCCTGCTTCATTCATCTTTTTTCACCCAACTATAGCCTATTCCGTAAACGGTTTTAATATATTCCTGTGCATTAAGCTTATCTCGCAGACGTTTAATAGTGACAGATAGAGCGTTTTCATCTACATATTCAGCTCCGTCAGTCCAGATACGGTCTACAAGGTCACCACGCTTCATAACCTTGCCACGGTTTTCTACCAGTAAATGCAACAGCTTTTGTTCTGTTTTGCTTAATTCTATCTTTTTATCGCCAACACAAAACAACATATTGGTAAAATCAAAGCGAAAATCTCCGATACGACTAGAGGTATCCTTAGAGGTAACTATTCTTTTTCTTAGCTGAGTATTAACTCTCGCTCGCAAAACCAACAGCGAAAATGGCTTGGTAATATAATCATCGGCTCCTTGCTCTAATCTATCTACAATATCCATATCAGTATCATTGGCAGTTAACAGAATAACAGGAATATCGGGTGTGTTTTGCTTTATTTCTCGCAAAAGGTCAAGTCCGTTACCATCTGGCAGATTAATATCTAATAAAATTAGAGATACACTTCCACATAGTAATTGCTCACGTGCTGTTTTTAGGTCTTGGCAGGAGATAATCTGTCGATTATCTGTTTTGAGAGCCTTACTTAACCCTTGATTCAAGCCTTTATCATCTTCGATTATCAATAGTTGTTCCATATATTTCACTCCTTGTTCCTTTGTGTGGCTGGATAATTAATTTTTTAATCAGCGTGGCTTTTTGCCTGTCAGATAATATACTGCCAATGCAGTACGATGTGATAAATTCTCTTTTGCCAGAATAGAGGTAATATAATTTTTTACTGTACCCTCTGAGATAAAAAGCTTATTTGCAATTTCTTTATTAGATAATCCATCTGCCACTGCCTTGATAATATCCATTTCACGGGCAGTGTAGCCTTCTTCACAAAATTCACTTGCTTTAATATCGGTATTCTTTGCCAGATTTTCTAATATAGTGTCTTCCATTACACCTGTACCATTATATACAGATTTTATCATCTGCTTTAAATGCTCTGGTGTATGATTCTTAATCAGATAACCCTTGGCACCATTTTTGAGTGCATTCTGTACCAGTTCATCATCATCAAACGTGGTAAGAATCAAAACCTTACCCAAATTATTTTCCACAATATACTTTGTGGCTTCAATTCCGTCCATTTCTGGCATTTGTATATCCATCAGAAAAATATCCGGTGTATTTTCTTGGGCGATTTCGATTGCCTCTTTACCATTTTTTGCACAGCCGATAACATCAAAATCTTCATCCACTTGCAATATAATTTTCATTCCATCTCTTACAAAGTCACTATCATCTGCAATAATTACTTTTATCTTGTCCATACAGTCACACCTTTCTATATTGGCAACAGCATATTGATTGTAAAGCCTGCCTCGGTTTCAAAATCTAAAATACCATTAATCTCTCTTATTCTTTTTCGCATTCCAGAAATTCCCATTCCGTCAACTATTTCTTTACAGCCTATTCCGTTGTCAGATATGCTACAACGTATCATTTTATTCAATACATATATGCTGATTTTAATTTTGCTGCATTTTGAATATTTCATAGAGTTGGATACAGCTTCATAAGCATTATCTAAAATGACTTCCAAGTATTTTTCTGGAATATCCTTTAATTCGCCCTCAGTTATTAATTCAGTTTCAACACCTTTTGCTTTACATTCTTCGCATAGTTTTTCTAACTGTAATACAGCGAGTTTATATTTTTCAGGACGCTTTTTTCTTAGAATCATACGAATTTCGTCCATTCCGTTACGTAACTGGTCGATTACGGCTTGTACCATTTTTTTTGAGGCTTCTGGTTCTTTTTCCATCAAAAGCTTAACTGCCTCTAACTGATATACCGAGCCATTGATATTATGACCTAACTTATCGTGTAAAGTCTGAGAAAGCTCTGACCTTTCCTCCAGCATTTGATTTTCTGCCATTAAAAAGCTTTTACGCACCTCTTCCTGCAATTGGTGCTCTTTGTGGTTTATATCGTGCTTCAGTTTTTGCTCTGTGATTGTATTCTCGTTTACCTGTCTGCGATAAGGCTCAATTACAAAATCGTGCTGATAATAAATGACCCCTGTTAAAGCAGAAATCACAAACTGTACCGAGATACCTGTATCACAAGGTATAAAAGACAGGCCCAAAGGAAGTATATACCAGAGCATAGATGGTTTAAAATATGTAAGCACTTCGTAACATAAGTAAACACCAAGCAGTGCAAAGGCTTTTCCTATGGTAAACAGCATAACCAGCCATATAACCACTGCTGTTACCAGCATAATAATCTGATACCGTTTTTCTATAAGCTCTTTGCCTGCTATCGCTCCTGTAAATAACGCAAGAAGCAGGAGCACCTTTACAGATGCCCCTGTGAATACGGATTGGGATAATATGATATATGCCTCTAATATAAGCAACAATGCAATTCGAAGCAGGATAAAGTAGTGATTCCTGAATCGTTCCTCCATATGTATGTCCTTTCTATTCGTATCTCTTAATTTTAATTCCAACGCCACCTATGCTGATTATAGCGATTAGGTAAGCTACTGTTACACATAATACCATAGAATAGGCACTTTTGTCACCTGTTAATAATAATTCAGATGCATCCATAAACCATCTTTGTGGCATAAGATATGAAAGAGTTTTTAATGCTTTTGTTGTATCGTCTAATGGGAAGTACACACCTGCTAACAATCCTGATATACTCCAAATAGCAAATACTGCATAATTAGAACTCATTACATCTCCAATAAGAACGCCTAGTAAAAGACTTAAGGTACTAAATATAAGTCCAAGTAAAAAGATTATCAAAAGGAAGCTTATAATATTCATTCCTACATCTAACCCTGGAATTAATATTAGACATATAGCAAGAACAAAAGTCTGAATCAAGCTAATTATAAATGCTACTATAAATTTAGATATAAAGTATTCCTTACCACTTAACTTGGTTAACAATATTCGTGTAAACACCTTGTTATTCTGTTCTTCAATCACAGAATGAGCTACACATACTCCACAAAATAAAAATCCTAATGTAATAATCGCAAACGCATAACCGATTTGTGTTTTTTGGTTTATTTGCTTTTCGGACAACTCAACAGCTTCTTTACCAGCAAAATTCACTACCTTCTTTTCTGGTAACTGGTCTTCAATTTCTGTAAGTGTTTCTAATATTGCAGTTACATCATCACCCACAATGTTTTTTACCTGATTTATTCTGCCGAATAAATCTGTAAGCTCTGTTACAAAAATTTCTTGTCGTTTATCCTCTGATACTTCATACAGCTGTATTCCTTGTTCCCAATTTCCAGCTAATGCTGATTTATCAAAATCTTCTTTCAAATAAAGTAACATTCCTGTTCTGTCATCAAATGCAGCCTTTTCAGCAGCCTTGGTTATTTCATCCTCTGTTAATTCACTTACATCAGCGCGACAAACAGAAAACATACCTGTTTGTGCCATCTGATTTAATACATATTCAGACAGGTCAGAGTTCGAAGCGTCATACACCTTTATAATGCACGCAGATGTATCGCCTACATAAACAGCCTTTTCTGTATAATCCTTTAAATCTAAAACAGACTTTACATCCGTATTATCGTTATAAACTGTGTGGTCCATTTTTATCCCTAAAATTATTGTTGACAATATAGGAGTTACAATTAAGAAAAACAAGAAGCCTTTGTTTCGTAACAATAATTTAAGACTTGATTTTATTAATGAAATCATGCTTTACCTCTCTTTCTGATATATCCTGCAAATATTGCTATCATTGAGAAAACTACTGTAATTGCTACTGAATATATAACTGCACTTAATACATAACTACTCTCACCCATACAAGAAAGCTCCACCAATGCACGGTTGCCGTGATAAATAGGTGACAGATTTTTGAGTAAATCTGATGTTTTTGAAAACATATAAGTTTCGAAGCTTCCACCAAAAAAACCCATAAACCACACAATAGTAAATTGAAGAATAATAGTTATTACTAAATTATCTGTAATGCTATAAAGCATTATACCTAAAGCTGTGCCTGCTATTATCATAAGGAATACAATAAGTGCAGATAAAAGTGGATTACCCCAGTGTATATCATAAAGCAATACAGTAATAATTGTAGCTATCCCCATACCAGCAGTTATGGTTAATATAATCGGTATAAATTTACCAAGGAAGTTTTTGCACTCTGATATACCCGAAACCTTAAATCTTCGTGCAATTCCATATTTCTTTTCATTGCTAAGAACTCCTGTAGCACATATCATACCACACCAGCAAAAATACACAATGTAAACAATTCCGTAGTAATCTACAGAACTTATTGCAGGCATATAGTCCAGCTTCTCAACTGTAAGTGCTGTTTTTGAATTTTCTTGCACCTGTAATGCAGTATTAACACCTGTGTTCATTACCTTACTCATAAAGTATTCTAATGTTATACCCTCTACTTTATAGTCATCACTTGTGTATACTGTGTAGTTATTATCAGAAAGTTCTACAAATCCAGCAAGCTCATTTTTCTGCATAACGTCCTTTATTTCACCCTCAGGATACTCATAAAAAGTAATTCCAGCCTCTTCACCAGCAGTTTTAGTTACCTCTAGCATTGTGTTGTCGGCTACCTCTGCTCGATAGCCAACTGCGAAGGTGTCTACACTTTCGTATGACTTCATCAGCTCTGAAAACGCACTGGACAACACTGCTATAACCAGTATAGGACCAAGCAACATAACAATAATGCTCCATGTATTACGGAACATAAGCTTGAAATTGTTTTTTATCAAATAACGAATCATCTCTATCCCCCATTTATTCAGCGTAATCTCTAAGCTTTTTACCTGTAAGAGTTAAAAACACTTCTTCCAGTGTGATGTTTTCATCGCCACCACTAACAAGCTTTTTAAGCTCCTGACTAGTGCCACAGGCAATGATTTTTCCGTTATCCATAATTGCAATTCTGGTACAGATTGCTTCTACTTCCTCCATATAATGGCTTGTATAGATAACTGTTGCACCTTTAGCATTTGACTCCTTAATTTTATCTAAAATAAAATTTCTGGACTGAGGGTCAATGCCTACAGTAGGTTCATCAAATATCAAAAGCTCTGGATTATGACCAAGGGCACATGCTATGTTTAATCTTCTCTTCATACCACCAGAAAAATTCTTTGCAAATTCCTGTTTACGTTCTAGCAAACCAACATACTCCAAAGAATCATCAACAGATTTTTTCAACTCTTTACCCTTTATTCCGTATAGAGAAGTAAATAATTCTACATTCTCCCATGCCTTTAGATTACCGTGAATAGCAAGTTCCTGTGGAATATAACCGATTTTATGAATTACTTCTTTTTTCTGCTTCCATGGATTCTTACCCAGCAGTTCAATTTCGCCTGCTGTAGGGCGTATAATTGAACAAATCATATTCATAGTGGTACTTTTACCAGCACCATTTGGTCCTAATAATCCAAAAATTTCTCCTCTATAGATTTCAATATTTAAGTTGTCAACAACTGCCTTATTGTTGTACTTTTTTGTTAAATCTGTTGTTTTTAATATAATATCTTTCATAATTGCTCTCCTTTGTTAATCATTTCTTATTACATTGATATTATAACAATTCTTGTAAATAGTTGGAAGTGAAAAAAGATATGTTTTTAATATGACTTTTGTCATATTTTACTTAACAAAAAAGGTTCAAGGTAATTACATCATAACCCTGAACCTTTTTAATATTTCTATACTTATAATTTAAACCCTGTCAATTACAGATTTAGTTAAAGCTTATCAGCGATATCAAGTATAAGTCTTTCGGTTTTTTCCCAACCAAGGCATGGGTCTGTAATGGATTTACCATATATATGCTCACCTATGCCCTGAGCACCATCCTCAAGATAACTTTCGATCATAAGTCCTTTTACAAGTTGTTTAATATCTGTATTTTCGTTACGACTATGAACGATATCCTTTGCTATACGCACCTGCTCCAGATATTTCTTACCAGAGTTATTATGATTTGTATCTACAACAACAGAAGGATTGACAAGACCTGACTTTGAGTATAATTCGCTAACCTGAACTAAGTCTTCGTAATGGTAATTAGAAGTGCTTTTTCCTGCATAGTTAATATAACCACGAAGAATAGAATGTGCCCAAGGATTACCTTCGCTTTCAACCTCCCATCCACGGTAGATAAAAGTGTGCTTGGACTGTGCAGCAGTTATAGCGTTCATCATAACAGTTAGGTCACCACCTGTAGGGTTCTTCATACCAACAGGAACTTCAATTCCACTTGCTGTTAATCTGTGCTGTTGATTCTCAACGGAACGTGCACCAATGGCAACATATGAAAGAAGATCAGAAAGATAGCGATAATTTTCTGGATAGAGCATTTCGTCAGCACAAGAAAAATCATAATCTCGAAGTGCTGCTAAATGTAATTCACGAATGGCTATAATGCCTTTATACATATCTGGCTTTGCATCTGGGTCAGGTTGATGAAGCATACCCTTATATCCTTGACCTGTTGTTCTAGGTTTGTTTGTGTAGATACGTGGAATAATGATGATTTTATCCGACACTTGCTCCTCTATTTTGCGTAATCGAGAAATATATTCAAGTACAGGATCTCTATGGTCTGCAGAGCATGGACCGATAATCAAAATAAATTTATCGGATTTGCCCTCAAAAACTTCACGAATCTCTTTATCTCGATCAGCTTTAATTTGTACCATTTTATCTGTTAAAGGAAATTCTTTTTTTACCTCCTGTGGAACAGGAAGCTTTCTTTGGAAATTCATACGCATTTTTTATACCTCGTTTCAATTTTTTTTGATTTGATTTATATATTTTGATTTATATATTTAAAAATAAAAAGTCCGCATATTCGATGTGCTAAAAAGCACGACGACTGCGGACTGTCCGTATTGTTTTATTCAAAGAAATTTTATACCTTGAATAATGCACAATTCGGGCAGCCCGTGATAAAAAAGTAATAATAACTAAAGTACTTGTTTGTTGTCATGATATTTTCTCCTTTGTAAATTTATGTCTAATGGTTAGATTCTTAGTCAAAAACAAAAAATCCGCATTCATTTTATGCCTTAAAGCATAGCGAATGCGGACTGTCCGTTATATTGACTTCAAAGAATTCAATCTTTGATAATCACTAAAGACGGGCAGCCCTTGTTAAAAAAATAATAAAAAAACTTATTGTTTTTCATCATGGTTACCTCCTTAGTGATTCGATATTAGTATTATATCACTTTAAATCAGTGAAGTCAACAGTTTATTTAAAAATTATTTCAAATTTTTAAATAAACTTTAAGCCGAATGATATGATATAATTAATTTTCACTTGACTTATCAGTCGTTTTGTGATATATTTAACTAAATAAATATGTATAAACGTTGATCAGGAGCCATTGTTGGCACAGTATGATGCAAGACATTCGGAGAAAGAGAGCAATTGTTGGTGGAAATATTGCCCGAGCTTGCAACCAGAATTTCGACCTGTGAGTTTTCTGTGAAAAGCAGAATGTAGATACTGCATTAAAGTATATTAAGTGGTGGCTTAAGCTACAATTTGAGTGGTACCGCGGATTTTATTTCGTCTCATTATTTTATGAGGCGAATTTTTATTTTTTTAGGAGGATTATTATGAATCAGTCAATTCTCGATTTAAGAGAAAAAATGGAAACTGCACTAAGTACAGTCTCTACCATTGCTGAGCTTGATAGTTTTAAGGTAGAATACTTAGGCAAAAAAGGCTCAATTACGGCTTTAATGAAAAATATGGGTGCACTTTCTCCAGAAGAGAAAAAAAGCTTTGGTAAAGAAGTTAATGCTCTGAAAAATTATGCTGAACAAGCATTTGCTGAAAAAACTGCTAGTTTACAGGCTTTAGAATTACAGAAGGAAATAGATTCTATTGAGGATTTTGATGTATCAATCCCACCTGTTTTAGAGCATGGATCATATCATCCTGTAACATTAGTACAGCGCAAGTGCGAAGAGGTTTTTCGTACTATGGGTTTTGCTGTTGAGGATTATAGCGAAATTGTTACCGATTACGAATGTTTTGAATCGCTTAACATTCCACCATTCCATCCTGCAAGAGATATGCAAGATACTTACTACCTTAACAATGGACAGCTTCTTAAAACTCAAACTTCAGCAGCACAGAATGCAATTTACAAAAAATATCGTGAGGCACTTATTAACGAAGGAAAACCTATAAAAGCAGTTTTCCCAGGAAGATGCTTCCGTAATGAGGCTACCGACGCTTGTCACGAAAACACTTTCTTCCAGATGGAGGGTGTAATGGTAGGTAAGGATATTTCTATTGCTAACCTTATCTATTCTATGAAAACAATGCTTAGTGAGGTTTTTGAGAATTATGATCTAAAGGTTCGTTTACGTCCTGGCTTCTTCCCTTTTGTAGAACCAGGTTTCGAGCTTGATATAAGCTGTCAGATTTGTGGTGGAGAGGGTTGTCCTTCTTGTAAGCATAGTGGATGGCTTGAATTATGTCCTTGTGGTATGATACACCCAAACGTTCTACGTGAAGGTGGTATTGACCCAGATGAATATACAGGTTTTGCCTTTGGATTGGGTCTTACAAGACTTGTTATGATGAAATATGGCGTTAAGGATATTCGTGACCTTAATGGAGGTACTTTAACGGCTATGAGCCAGTTTATTGAAGATAAGTAAGAGGTGTAGTTTTATGTTTATTTCTATGAATTGGATAAGAGAATATGTAGATTTGTCTGGTTTAGATATCAATAAATTAATTAATCAGTTCTCTTTGTCAACTGCAGAGGTTGAAAATGAAATTTTTTATAAAGGTAGTGACCTTGAGGGTATTGTAGTTGCTGAAATTAAATCAGTTGAGGATCACCCAAATTCTAAAAAGCTACATCTTCTTAAGGTGGATATTGGTGCAGATGAGCTTGTTGATGTAGTTTGTGGTGCAGCTAATGTTCGTGTTGGTATGAAAACTGCTTTTGCTAAGGTTGGTGCTCGTATAGGAGAAATCACTATCGCTCCACGTCCTTTGGCTGGATTTATGTCACATGGTATGTGTTGCTCTGAGAAAGAGATTGGCATTAGTGACGACAATTCTGGTATTATGGACTTAGACGCTACTTTACCAAACGGTAAGGATCTAAAAGAAATATTTGATATTGACGATATTGTTTTTGAGGTTGACAACAAATCTCTTACTAACCGTCCTGACCTTTGGGGTCATTATGGTATAGCTCGTGAATTCGCTGCTCTTTCAGGTCGTGAATTAAAACCATTAGATGTAGTTAATCTTTCTGACTATTCAAATTTACCTTCTTTAGATATTAAAATTGAGAATGACGATTGCTTGCGTTATTCTGGTTTAAAATTTGACAACGTATCTGTAAAGGTAAGTCCTATGAATATGCGTATTCGTCTTTTCTATTGTCAGATGCGTGCGATTAATTTCTTGGCTGATATGACTAACTATGTTATGCTAGAAACTGGACAGCCTATGCACGCCTTTGATTCTCGTAAGGTTGAAAAAATACGTGTAAAGAAATTTGATAAAGCGTTCAAATTCCAGACTTTGGATAGCGTAGAACGAAACATTGATGAAAACACATTAATGATTTGCAATGACAACGAACCAGTAGCCATTGCAGGTATTATGGGTGGTCTTGACTCTGAAATCGTAGATGATACTACTGCTCTTACATTAGAATCAGCTTGCTTTGACCCTGTTTCTATCCGTAAATCTGCAGCTAGACTAGCACATCATACAGACGCTTCTAAGCGTTACGAAAAGACACTTGACCCTGAACTTACTGTTACTGCTATTGCTAGATTCGTAAAGCTATTAACTGATATTGATAATGGTGCAACTGTTATATCTTCTTTGACAGATGACTATAAGAGAGGTTACGAGTGCAAAACAATTTCTATAACTAAGGGTTATGTTGACCGTTACACTGGTATAGGTGATGCGATTTCTAACGAACATATTGAAAAAACATTAAAAGCACTAGGCTTTGAAGTAGAAGCAGATAATGGCAACTTTACAGTTAAGGTTCCATCATGGCGTGCTACTAAGGATGTTACATTAAAGGCAGATTTAATTGAGGAAATAACCCGTATTTACGGCTATGATAACTTTGTACCACAAACTGCAAAATCAGCTCTTTATCCTGTTCGTGTAGAGCAAGAAAAAAGTGTAGATGATAGATTGAAGGATATTTTTGTTAAGAACTTTAAACTGCACGAATTACATTCCTATGTATGGGCATATCATGATGAATATAAAAAGCTTGGTATGGAAGTTTGTGATAATGTTAAAATTTTAAACGCTACCAACCCTAACCTTGAAACTTTAAGATGCTCTATTGTTCCAACTCAACTTTGCCAGGTTAAAATTAATACTGGATATGCACCAAGCTTTGGAGTATTTGAAATTGGTCGTGTTGTAAATGGCTTAAAAGAAAATGGTCTTTGTGATGAGCGTAAAATGCTAGCTATAACTCTTTTCAGCAAGCAGGATAGCGTTAAAGACCTATATTTCAAATTAAGGGATATGATTGCCGTTGCAGTTAATGAAATCAAACATCGTGAAATTTCATTTAATAAGCTAGAAGCAACACAAAGCTATCAGCACCCTAAGAATTTGAATTCTATCATTTGTGACGATATTGTTCTTGGTGAAATCGGTATAGTTCACCCTGCTGTTTCAAAGAAAATAGACAAAAAAGCAGCTATTGTATATGCTGAGCTAGAAGTTGCAAAAATTTGTCAGATTGAAAACATGGGTATTCACTATGAGGAAGCATCAAAATATCCAGGTATGGAGGTAGATTTAACCTTTATGTCTGATTCCTATGCACCAATTAAGGCAGCAATTGATTCAGTTAATTCATCACTTCTAAAGAAAACTAATGTTGTAGATATTTATGTAGATGATGAAGGTAAAGCAATTACAATACGCCTTGTATTCTCTTGTATGGAAAGAACACTAACAAGAGAAGATGTTCAGGCTGTAGTTGATGAAATTATCGAAAAATTAGAAAAAGATAATATTCACCTTAAATCATAAATAATATTGGTGTATAACAATTTTGAAAATCAATTACAAAATAAATAGTAGAAGTATGTTAATATAATGACAACTTCTCAAAAAGGCACAAAACCCTAACATGGATTTTGTGCCTTTTATGTGCTGTATTTATGCATAAAAACAACACATACTTATATTAATACCTTTTTATGCAATAGACAAAGTAAAAAGTGAATGCTATAATATCAGTAAGATAGCCTTGAATTTTGTAATTAAAGTTGGTAATTTGCTTACCATTCATCATATACTATTTCTGTTCTAAACAGT
>JAZSEI010000017.1:0-18450 GCA_045531635.1 Acutalibacteraceae bacterium | reverse complement strand
TATTTTTATTTTGTTGTCGTGCAAAAACTCGATTTTACTTTAAAGTAATAGTATTTTACAGTAATAAAGTAAATAACTTCTAAATGGTAACAACCTGTTTTCAAGCAGGTTATTAAATCTTATATAAAACAAAAAATCTCGAAACTCCTTTTGGAAATCTCGAGATTTTGGAGCTGATAACGGGAGTCGAACCCGTGACCTCAGCCTTACCAAGACTGCGCTCTGCCTACTGAGCTATATCAGCAAATGTTATAAACACATCTTTAATATAATAACACAAGCTGTATAAAAATTCAAATGATTTTTTACAAAATAAATAAAAATATTTACCATTGTTTTTGTTGGTTTTTAACAATCATCGTAAAAATAAAAATTTTTTCAACTTTATTGCAACAATTAAAGAAAAATTATACACTTAATATATGTAAACCGGTTTAATGAGGTGGAGTTAATCTTTAATAAAAAATAAGAAAAAAGATTAACAAATTTTAAGGAGGCGATAGGAAAATGGAAGCAGATTTTAAAACGCTGGTAAGGTCGGCTAAAAAGGGTGATAGACACAGCTTTGCAACGCTTTATTCTTACATATATAAAGAGCTTTATAAATATGCACTATTTACTTTAAGAAATCAAGAGGATGCAGAGGACTGTGTAAGCGAGGCTGTAATAGATGCCTACCGTACAATAGGTAACTTAAAAAATGAAGAGGCGTTTAAAGCGTGGTTTTTTAAAATACTTTCTGCTAAGTGCAAAAAGAAGATAAAGGAATATTATAACACACCTGCAGAGGCTGAATTCCCTTATGATGGCTTTGGCGAAATTGATGCAGAAATTGACCTTAAAACTGCCTTTTTTACACTTCCGTCAGAAGACAGAATGATTATATCGTTAACAGTGTTTGGTGGCTACAGCTCCAAAGAAATTTCTAAAATAATAAAAATGAACAGTAATACTGTTCGTTCTCGTTATTCAAGAGCTTTAGAAAAGCTAAAATCTATGCTTGAAGCAGAGACTGTAGGCTGATATACGCTAATATCAAAAACAGGAGGTTTACTATGAATAATAAAGATATATTAAACGAGCTTAACTATAGTGCTGACGATTTTTTACCGTCAGATAGATTAACTCCCGATTCAATAGAAAAATCACTTTCAAATGTAAAAAGAAGAAGCTACAAGGGTGTAGCTACAGCGTGTGCTTCGTTAGCTGTGGTGTGTCTTACTGTTATTGGTGTAGGCACAGTAATGCTAAAAACACCTACACAGCAGGCACCAATTGTTAATACTGAAGCTCAGAATAATACCTATGCTGATATATACACAGTTGTAGAGGATGTAAAAAAGAAAAATCAAGGTTCGTTTCTTGACGGGCTTTATGATTTATTTAGTAGCGATGTAGTATATGAATCTATGGTGGATGGTGAAGTATCTTTAAAAACAGAAAACAGCTTAACTAACTCGATTGGAGCTGTATCACAGGACGTAACCACAGTTGGAGCAAGCCAGAGTGTAGAACATTCAGAAACTAATAATCAGGTTCAAGGTGTTGACGAGGCAGATATAGTAAAAACTGATGGTAATTATATTTACTCTGTAAATGATAAAAGAATTTTTATTACTAATCCTAACAATGGTGCACCTACTCAGGTTTCTACAATTATGTGTAGCTTTAATATTTCAGATATTTATATACACGCAAATACTCTTGTGGCAATATCTGAACATTCAGTGTATAGTAATGAAATGATATATTCTGAAGAGACAGATGATTATTATTACGATCATTCTCCAGCTGATATCTTTACAAGAATTTTTGTGTATGATTTAACAGATGTTAATGCACCTGTACTAAAGTCAGAGCTTTCACAGACAGGTAATTATGTATCCTCAAGAAAAATAGATAATGTACTTTATTTAACAACAAGATATAATATAAACAATTACGAACAAATAGAGGAAGAAGAACCAGAAACTTATTGTCCTTTATATGGAACACCTACTCAAATGGAATGTGTACCTTCAAATGATATCGTAATAGGTGAAAATACTGAGGAAATTCAATATATTTCAGTTGGTTCTGTTGACTTGAATAACCCAGATAATTTTGCTGATATATCTTCTGTGTTAGGCTCAGGCTATAATATGTATGCTTCTTTAAATAATATATATGTAAGCTCAAGTAGCTACGAGGATGGCAGTGAAAGCACACAGATTCTAAGATTTTCTATAAATGGCACTGATATTGAACAAAATGGTACTTTAACAGTAGACGGTAGATTACTAAATCAATTCTCAATGGATGAGTATAACGGATATTTCAGAGTAGTTACCCAGAAGACTGAATACGAAGAATATGCTAACCACCCAAATGAAGATGTAGTCACAAATAGTAGGGTTATAATGAGTGACAATGATAGTATGCAAACAGCTTTGTATGTGTTCGATAGCAATCTTAATCAGGTAGGAAAAACTGATGATGTAGCAAAGGGTGAATCTGTAAAATCAGTACGCTTTGATGGTGACATTGCATATTTTGTAACCTTCAGACAAACAGACCCATTGTTTACAGTAGATCTTTCAAATCCTACTAACCCACAAATTTTATCAGAACTAAAAATCCCAGGCTTCTCACAATATATGCACCCATTTGGTGATGGTTTACTTCTTGGTTTTGGCAGAGAGGCAGACCCAGAAACAGGTGTAACACAGGGCTTGAAGCTGACTATGTTTAATACATCAGATAAAACAAATGTAACAGAGCTTGCAACAAAGGTGTTTACAGACGAGTTTGTAACCTCACCAGCAACATATAGTCACAAGGCTATATTTGTAGATGTTGAAAACAACATTATAGGAATACCTTATTCTTCTTATGATGATGGTGTAGCTCATTATGTAATATTTAAGTATGACGCACAAACAAATGAATTTGTTCAGTGTAAAGACCTTACCTTTACAGGAATTTTAGATCAGTACTTTAACTATAAAGCTTATGATTATATAAGAGGTCTTTATATAGGTGAGTATTTCTATGCTGTAACACCACAAAACGTTTACAGCTATAAATATCAAACCTTCGAAGATGCTTCATCACTAAGCTTGAATTAAACTAAAATTAAATAAAACTAAACACCCAAAACCCAAAACGCAGTAACCACTATTATAGATTATTGGTTACTGCGTTATTTATATGAGTATAAATTGCAATAAACATATATTTAACATAACTGTATATATTGACATAATTGCCTAAAAGTTGTAAAATGTATCTATGGTTAAACTTATACATAATTGTGAAAGGAGAAATAACCATGAAAAGAATTAAAACTCTAAAGACTAGAGATCTTGCAAAAAGCGTAAAGAATGGTGGTTGTGGCGAGTGCCAGACATCTTGCCAGTCAGCTTGTAAAACATCTTGCGGTGTTGCTAACCAGCCTTGCGAGAAGAAGAGCAAGTAATTAATTTTTTGCGAAAAGTGCCGCATACCCACTTACTGTGTGGTGCGGCATTTTATTTTGTTATAAACGAGGTAATATAATGGTTCATCAATATAAATTAAACGGATACAATATTATAATAGACGAGGGCAGTGGCTCGGTACATAGTGTAGACGAGGTTGCTTATGATATGATTGAAATGTATCAGACAAGCACAAAGGAAGATATAATTTCTGCATTGCTTGAAAAATACGCAGACAATCAGCAAATTACAAGAGAAGAGCTTGAAGAGTGCTATAGCGATATTACAGAGCTTAAAGATAACGGCAAGCTTTTTGCAGACAGCACCTATGCACAGTCTGCTGTAGATTTTAAAAGAAAGAATACCGACATAAAGGCGTTGTGCTTGCATGTTGCACATACCTGTAACCTTAACTGTAGCTATTGCTTTGCTAGTCAAGGTAAATATCAAGGTGACAGAGCACTAATGAGCTTTGAGGTTGGTAAGCAGGCTCTTGATTTTCTTGTAGCAAACTCTGGTAACAGACATAACCTAGAAGTTGATTTCTTTGGTGGAGAGCCACTAATGAATTGGGATGTTGTAAAACAGCTTGTTGCTTACGCAAGAAGTATTGAAAAGCAGTGCAATAAAAACTTCAGATTTACACTTACAACAAATGGTGTGCTTATAGATGACGATGTAATAGATTTTGCAAATAAAGAAATGCACAATGTTGTTTTAAGCCTGGATGGTAGAAAAGAAGTTCATGACCATTTGCGTGTGAATTATCAAGGTAAGGGTAGCTATGACACTATTGTGCCAAAGTTTAAGCATTTTGTAGAAAAGCGTGGTAATCAGGGCTATTATATGCGTGGTACATACACACATAATAATGTTGATTTTACTAACGATATATTCCATATGACAGAGCTGGGTTTTACAGAGCTTAGTATGGAGCCTGTAGTTTGTTCACCAGATGACCCATACGCACTTACAAACGAGGATTTACCAGTAATTTTTGAGCAGTATGAAATACTAGCAAAAGAAATGCTAAAAAGGCAGCAAGAGGGTAGACCTTTTACATTCTACCATTATATGATAGACCTTGAGCATGGCCCATGCATTTATAAAAGAGTAGCAGGCTGTGGTAGTGGTACAGAGTATATGGCTGTTACCCCTTGGGGAGAGCTTTTCCCTTGTCATCAGTTTGTAGGTGACCCTAAATACAGCTTAGGTGATGTATGGAACGGTGTTAAAAATACAGAAATTCAAGATGAATTCAGAAAATGCAATGTTTTTGCAAGAAAAGAATGTGACAGCTGTTGGGCAAGATTGTATTGTAGTGGTGGCTGTGCTGCAAACTCTTACCACGCAACAGGTAGTATAACAGGTATATATGAGTATGGCTGTGAGCTTTTCAAAAAGCGTATTGAATGTGCAATAATGCTAAAGGTTGCAGAAAATGAGCTTGGGTTAGATGTACCAGAGTATCAAAGCTGTGACGGTAGCTGTGACGAAAACGGAAGCTGTGAATAAATAAAAAAGAAAGCTTAGTATCATTTTGTTGGTACTAAGCTTTTTTAGTGCACATATTTAACTTATTTAAATAAAAAATTGTGTAATGCTAAATACTGTTTAATACTAAACTCTGATAAAAAGTGGACACAGATTTGCGAGCAGATTTTGTGCCAAACGAATACTGACCCACAGGAAGGCTGTCGCCTTATGAGGACGCAGTATGAAGTTTGGTGCAAAATATGCCGTAAAGAAGTCTACTTTTTAATAGAGTTTAGTATAAAATCAGTAAAAGATTTCTGTGTTTTAAATGCTGTTTAGTATAAGGTTGTAAAAAGCAAAAACACCACAAAGCTATATAAGCTTTGTGGTGTAATTTTTAAGAAAATCCCGCCCAACCGTTAGGTGTTAATTATAACCTGCCTACTAAACATAGCCAGGTGGGTGCCTTCCCAATAGTTTTACTACTCCCAACTTCCATGTTAAAAAACATGGGAGGTCTGCAAACCACTATCGGAGTTATGGCTCCCTTAAATAAAAGTGTAGGGTTATATGAACACCAAAGACGCATCAGGCAGGAAGATGACTAAGTTGATAATCTTAGTATAATCAATAACTAATTAATTATTCTTCTTCGCCGAAAATTTCTTCAAAGTGCTTTTCAAAAGTAGCAGCTAGCTCATCAAGTAGAGTTTCATCTTCAACTTCTAATAAAAGCTCTTCGCCGTTTTCCTCTACAGTCTGGAAGATGTAATACTCGCCATCGTCCTCAACCTGATCCTGAGCATCGTCATATACAGGTAGAAGTGCGTAGTAAACATTACCATCTTTTTCAATACTATCGATAATCTCAAAAGTATGCTCTACATTTTCATCATCTAATAGAGTAATTAGATCTGCTTCGTATTCATTATTCATTAATATCATTCCTTTCTTTTCACTAATGATATTTTAACCATTTTTACTAATTAAGTCAAGAGTTTAATTGTGAAAATTATAAGAATTTTGAAATTTTGTCAATTTCAATAAATATATAAAAATTTTAAAGAAATTTGAAAAAATATATTGACATTCACGAAATGTGTGTTATAATATAATTGAAATTAAGAAAGAGGTACAGACCAATGAGATAATTAGTTTAATCAATATAAATTTATACAAGAGGTACACTCCAATGAAGTAATTAGTTTTTACTAGGATTAAATATTATATTAAGAGGTACAAACCAATGTATACACTTGACTAACCAAAGCATATAATAGAACACGGGGTATAGTCCAATGTAATATTTAAGTAGCTTAATAACAATCTTTAGTGAAAGGGGCTTAGTCTTATGGGCGAACAGGAACCTAGATTTTCAATTGGCTTTTGCCGTATGGCGACAGCCACAATGTATAGCTAAAGCAGAGTATATCATATATGTGTAAAAAACAGTAAGCTTAGAAAGTAATTGTAGACGCACCTGCATATTATGTTTATCTTAGCTTTGATTTTAAAAGTTACATCTTAATGGTTGGGATATATATGCAAAGGCTATATATAGACCTTACAACTGAATATTGATTGGGGAATGTAATTAATTTTACATATTAACCGTATAATTGTTGCGATATACAAAAATGGCTTCTTAATCACGAAAGGTGATTATGGTACAACAATTGGTTGTACATACAAGTGAAGCATTAAGGGATAAACGATGTTTCGTTGACCGATGGTTTGCGGTGGTAAAAATTCGTAGCCAAATGTACATTTTGTGTATGCTATTAGATTATTAAGTTTCCTAAAAATATATTGACCGATAACAGTTTAGTTATCGGTCTTATTTTGTTTGTTTAAATAGTTGTTTTGATATCTATGTGCAAAAGAAGAATCCTTTATGAGTGAGAAGTTTAAGATGATACCAAATATACAATCAAGCGAGATTGTATACATAAGAAAACCACCCATTTGACGGGTGGTTTTGATTAGAAAGTATTCAATTTGTTATTGTTGTTTAGGGTTTAGTGTAGGTATAGAAGTTAGTCTTATGAATTAAGAAATAGGGAAGCTTTCTATTGTACCCAATAAGAATTTCTGTAGATAAACAGCATCTATCAGAGTTATTTCGTTGTCTTGGTCAATATCTGCTCTTAGCTTTGCTTTGGTATCAAGTGGATATGTTCCAAGTATATTCTTTTGAATATAAACAACGTCAAGTAATTCAATAGTACCATTGTTATCTGTGTCACCATAATTGATATTTTGGTTAACAGAATAGTCGCTCCATCCACCTTGGTGCATATATGCTTCTTTCTCGTTGTCATACTCATCATGGTTAGCGTTTGCTTTGTAGATAGTGTTATTTCCTTTAAAAGTTAAGTTATAGGTTTGACGTTTGTTGCCTGTTTCTTCTGATTCGCCATTAGAGAAGATAATGTTGCTAAGCTCACCTTTAAAGCTGAACTTGAATACATCATCACCTAAATCTGTCATTTTTTCTCCTGGCCAAGCAGTTGTTACAGCACCACCCCAAGAGTAGAAATAAACATTATCCCACTGTGTTTCTGAATTATCATAGTAAACTGTAGTTACTTTGCAAGCGTCAATGTCTTGAGTTGCTTTTTCAAGTAGTGTAATAACTCTTGCATTAGATGTTGCATTGTTTATATCGGTTTTTGCTCTATCTGCAACTGCAACCATTTGAGCTATTATATCTGCAGGGTATTCGTTTCTGTAGTTAGCTATAATTGAGTCGAGTGTTCTTATAGCTTCAGCTTTAGCACTTGCAAGATCTAAAAAGCCTGCATTTAAAAAGCTTATTCTGCCTGTAATAAATCTTTCAAGATATGCAAGCTGAGCGTCTTGTGTTAAGCCAGAGCCTGGAACAAGTAGAGTTTCGTTTAAATCCCAACGAGTATAGTTCATTACTGTTGAATCTTTAAGAAGTGCATCATAATCATAAATACTTTGAAGTCTGCCAGTTCCGTTGGTTTTACCCATTGCTATATCAAGTGCAGGTACAAATTTTTCTCTCCAGATTTTTTCAACCTCTGCCATAAAGTCATCGTGCTGGCATAGCTGTGCAAATATTGTTCGTGTGCTAGAATAACGGTAAGAGTTTTTAATAAACCATTTGTCGTTAGAGGTCATCTTAACTCCGTCTTTTTCGTTTGTAAGGTTACCTAAAGAAACATCAAAATCCCAACAAGGGCTAGCGTGCACCTTACCATCACCTGTAAGGTCAGAATCCTTATAGAAATAACAGCTTGAAATACCACCATCAATATTTACTGATAATTCCTGTAATAAATACATAATTGCAGCTGATTTAATATCAATATAATCTGTATAGTGCTTGCCCTTTGAGTTGTAGCCGGTGGAAGAATATAGTGCGTTTTCAAGGTCTTGCATAAAGTCTGCAATGTAGTTTATCTGCTGTGCAGAACAAAATTCTGGAGCTTTCATATTAACCATCTGGCCACCTCTGGTAGTAAATGAGCTTGGCTCATCTATACCTACAACAAATTCCATTAAATAGCCACCTGTAATATCACTTGGGTTATAAGGAATATTAAAGGCGTTTCTGTTATTAGAATGGTACTTGTTGTTACCATAAAGCTCTTCAAGGTCTACATCTTCAATACCTGTTGCTGCAGCAACAGCGTCTTCTGTGTTGCCCTCTAGGTCAGTAATATTTACAAGGTCACCTTCACCGGTTTCTATTTTTTGTGAAAGCTGATAAGTACCCTGATATTCACCGTTAGCATATACATCAACAAAGCGTGATTCAGGTGAAAAATCAAGACCTGTTTCGTGTGCTAGGTCGTACATAAGCACGTTTCTTATCATAGAATGGTCTTGAGCGTTTGCAAGTAAGCACCAGTTTTTGTTTTTATCCATTCCTAGCAAGCTGACTTTTTTATCAAGCTTGATGTTGTAAGGTTTTTTAGGTAATCTCCATGTTGTGTTACCTCTACCTTTAATAGAGCTTAGCTTGTTGTCGTAGGATACAGAGCCGTTGTAATCAATAGCAACAAGATTGCCCTTTTCTTTGTGTTCCTTGTCGCTGTTTATCTGATCCATAGAGCCACTTTCTGTTGTCAAGAAAATAGAGCCTATGTTGTTTGCCTTTTGCACACATAAAGTGTAGCTTTTATTATCGGCTGTTACAGTGTAGGTTTGACCATTTCTGAAAAAGCTATAGCTGTTACCACTTATAATATTTGTACCATTAATTTTTACGCTAGAAAAATTATGGTAAACAGTTAAGCCTGATAAATCAGCTGATGATGGTAAAAACCAATAATACTTTCCGTCTTTTTCATACCATTTTATGGCATCAATATTATTGGTGGTTGTTGCAGTAGTACCCTCTGCCCATAAAGCCTTTGTACTGCTTGAAGTAACATAAGCAGGTGGGGTAGAGCTACTTACAGCAGAAGCTGTAAAAGGTATACCTACCGAAATAATAATTACCGTAAGCATTACAGAAACTGCTTTTAAAAGTATTTTTTTCATTTTCTCATCGTCCTCTCCAAAGTGATTATAACATTTATGTTATACACGCAATTATAGCATACTCAAATTAACTTTACCACACGCATTATAAGGTCTATAAGTAGAAAATAGCATATCCTTTTTATATCTTTTGTATAATTAATTAATCAGAAAAATGTATTTAATATATATATGTTAAAAAATGTAAATTGTGTAGAAAAAAATGTAAAAATTCTGCTTTAATGGTTGACAAGGTACTAAAAAACTGATAAAATAACTGTGTTATGCGTGTGCAATGGGTATGCGTGTAAATTAATTTAATCCTTGTCCCATATATAGGGACCAAATGTCCAGAAGGAGGTGCAACGAAGATGTCAGAAATTATGAGTAAATATGAGTCAGTTATGGTTATCTCTATGAAGCTAGGCGAAGAGGGTATCCAGAAGCTAATCGAAAAGTTTAAGGCTCTTATCGAAAAGAACGCTACACTTGACACAGTTGACGAATGGGGTAAGCGTAGACTTGCTTATATGATCAACAAAGAGTCAGAGGGCTACTATGTTCTATTTAATTTCACAAGTAATGCTGATTTCCCAGCTGAGCTTGACAGACGCTACAAGATTACAGACGGCGTTCTAAGAACACTTATCATCAAAAAGGATGAGGAGTAATTTGTAAGCAGAAGGAATTATTGAATAGATTTTAGCGTAGTGGAGAGATGATATATTATGTTGAATAGAGTTATTATTATGGGTCGTTTAGTAGCTGAGCCTGAGCTAAAAACAACAGGCACAGGTGTTTCAGTTTCAAGCTTTTCGGTTGCTGTAGATCGTAACTATGTAAAGCAAGGTACAGAACGACAGACAGATTTTATTAATGTTGTTGCTTGGCGTCAAACAGCAGAGTTTGTTTGCAAGTATTTTGCCAAGGGTCAACTAATAGCTGTAGAGGGTTCATTACAGACAAGATCATATCAGGACAGAGATGGTAACAACCGTTATGTAACTGAGGTTGTAGCTGATAATGTATACTTTACAGGTGACAGAAGAGATAAGTCATCAAGTGGTAGCTATGGTAACTATGGTATACCTACACCACAAGAGCCACCAGTGCAGGCTAATACAGTTAACACTTATACAAGTGGTATGCCAGAGGATTTTGAAGAACTACCTGGCGATGATGATTTACCATTCTAATTTAAACTAACGCAGTTATTAACTGTAGACTATATAAAGGAGCGATAGACATGGCTGAGAGACCAGAGAAGGATAACCGCCGTGCTGGCCGTAAGGGTCGTAGAAAGGTTTGTGCTTTCTGCGTAGATAAGGTTGAGAACATCGATTATAAGGATGTTGCAAGACTTCGCCGTTATGTTTCTGAGAGAGGAAAGATTCTTCCAAGAAGACTAACAGGTACTTGTGCACACCACCAGCGTGAGCTAACAGTTGCTATTAAGAGAGCAAGACACATTGCTCTACTACCATATACTAGTGACTGATATTAATTAGTTATTTAAAACCGTCGGCATTGCCGACGGTTTTTTGCGTGTGTGTATAAATTTATTTACATATTATGAAGCATTATTAATTGACCAGGATAAATTACATTTGGATTATCAAGGTTGTTATAATCAATAATATCATTTACATCTAATCCATATCGTAAAGAGATTGAATAAAGTGAATCACCAGGTCGTACTGCATACCATTTAGGAGGACGCATCATATTTGTAGGAATACGAAGCTGTTGACCAGGATGAATTCTATTTGCATCTTGAATGTTATTATGTCTTAAAATATGCTCTATCGTTGTTCCAAAATTCTGAGCAATACCCCAAAGAGTATCACCTGGCTCTATAGTATAAAAAACAGTAGTCAAAGTAAAAGCTCCCTTCAAGCTTATATAATCTTTACTATAATATATGTACGATGGTTGATGTTTGTTACAAAAAAACAGGACAGCTATTTAGTGCTGTCCTGTAAATATTTATATTATAAAGCGTCGTGTACTTCAATTGTAAACTCTATAAGCTTATCTTTTTCAAATACAAGCTCCATAGTGTAGCCCTCTTGTAGCTTAGCATTTTCTTCTCCGTATGTAATAACTGTATTACCGTTTTTGTCTGGCTTTTCTGATAAAGGTGTACCATAGTCTGTCTTAAATTGATCTATTGGAGTGTCCCAACCTAGCTTATTTGGTAAGTGTAGTTGTGATTTGCTTTTGCCTTTAATTAATCTGATTTTATTGATTTTAACCTTATTTTTCTTATAGTCTAAAACTTCGTCGCCTCTGTTTTTCATATCAACATAAGCAGTAAGACCGTTATCGTTTGTGTATTCAATGTTTGTTACAGTTTCACCTGGAGCAATTGCTTCTATTTTTGATGTATCGTTAACTTTAAAGTTATTGTACTCCATTTGAGCATGATCAAGATAAAAACGAAGAACCTTTTCGTCAATTGTAAAGCTTCTTGATTTTGTAAGAAATTTATCTAGTGTACTTACACGAGCTGCCTCGGGGTCTGCAACGGCATATGTTGGTGTTGTGTTAGTGTTGTCTGCTTTTTCTTCTTTATTGGAATTACAACCTGCCATACTTGCAGCAACCAAAACAGCTGAACAAGTCAATGCTAGTACCTTTTTTAACATTATATTTCCTCCGAAGTTCTAAAAATAATCAGTATAATAAATGTATTTTATCACGAATTTTAAATAAATGCAATAACAAATGCACTTTGTTGTTTGAGTTGTTGTTAAAATTAACAAAAACTTAATAGGTAAAACTATGTTAAAAATAATAAAAATTATGTATTGTGTAGGCTTTGTATTAAGCTGTTTTTTTAACGGAGAAAGACCTTATGTTATCGTGCTGATCTTATGTAAATACTAAAAGTTAAAAGATGATTATTCATTATTTTGTAGTTAAAATATTCCTATAAGGTAAATTAATTATATACTTACAAAAAAATAAGTTGTGTTTGTGAAAAGTGCACAATATACGGGTTTTATTTTCTATGTGCGTAATGTTAAGAGTTTTTATAAATTAATTGTAAATAATTCATAATTATGCTAAAATATACGCAAGATATATATGCATAAGTGTGTAGTTCTCGCAAATTAAGGAGGCTACTATGTTAAAAAATATATTGGTAGGAGCATTAACTGCTATGTTTACTTTTTCAACAGTTTTTTGTCCGATAAATGTATCGGCTGAAGAAAATATTGTCGCAACTGCTAAAGAGCTTGATAAGCTTGCGTATAGTGGTGACGATTTAGGGGCTGTATATACACCAAGTAGTACAACCTTTAAGGTTTGGTCACCAACTGCAAGTGAGGTTAAGCTTAACCTTTATGCTACAGGCAGTGATGACGAAGATGGTGCAAAAACACTTGACTCTTCTGCTATGAATTACGATTCCTCAAATGGTGTTTGGAGTATTACTGTAGAGGGTGATTTAAAAGATACCTACTACACATATTCTATAACCAATAATGGTACTACCAATGAGGTTGTTGATATTTATGCCAAGGCAGTCGGTGTTAACGGCAACAGAGGTATGGTGGTGGATTTATCTACAACTAACCCAGAAAATTGGGAAAATGACAAGCGTGTTCTTCCTGATGAGCAAACAGATGCTATCGTTTGGGAGGTTCATGTAAGAGATTTTTCAAATCAGCCAGAAAGTGGAATAAGTGAAGCTAACAGAGGTAAATATCTTGCTTTTACAGAAACAGGTACAACTCTAGAAGGCTCTGACATAACACCAACAGGTATTGATTATCTAAAAAAGCTTGGTGTAACTCATGTACAGATTAATCCATTCTACGATTTCGGCTCTATTGATGAAACAAAACCAAATAGCGAGGATTACAACTGGGGTTATGACCCTAAAAACTATAATGTACCAGAGGGTAGCTATTCTACAAACCCTTATGACGGTAATGTAAGAATCAACGAAGCTAAACAGATGATTCAAGCACTACATGATGCAGGTATAGGTGTAATAATGGATGTTGTTTATAATCACACATACACAGGTGATGACAGCTTCTTTAATATGACAGTACCTAACTATTATTACAGATATGACGAAGACGGTAATTTTACCGATTATTCAGGCTGTGGTAACGATACTGCATCAGAAACTGCTATGTATAGTAAGTTTATGGTTGATTCTGTTTATTATTGGGCAACAGAATATCATCTTGACGGCTTTAGATTTGATCTTATGGGTTTACACGATGTAAACACTATGAACAAAATAAGAGAAAAGCTTGATACTATAGATGAGAGAATTATTATCTATGGTGAGGCTTGGGATCTTGGCTATGTTGATGGTGTTGACCTTGCTACACAAAGAAATGTAGAAATGATGAATGGTGTAGCAGCCTTTAATGACGGTATAAGAGATGCACTAAAGGGTAACAACTTTGAAGCAACAGGCAAGGGCTTTATACAAGGTGCTGGTGGTGCTCTTAATGTAGAAAAAGGAATTAAGGGTGCAACAACTGATTGGGCTAAAACTCCTGCAGATACAGTAACCTATGCAGCATGCCACGACAATATGACTTTCTATGATAAGTTGGTTGCTTCAATGCGTGGTGTGGATGATATATCTCGTTACAGAATGCGTGATAATCAGCTTGTACAGATGAATAAGCTTGGTGCAGCTGTTGTATTTACTTCACAGGGTATGTCATTTATACTAGCAGGCGAAGAAATGGCTCGTTCAAAAGACGGTGACCATAACAGCTATGTATCTTCTCCACAGCTTAACCAAATAGATTGGAAAAATCTTACAAAGTTTGGAGATTTAACAGCATACTATAAAGGTCTTATTGATATCCGAAAAGCATATTCACCATTTACTGATAGCACAAATGCAACAGTAGAAAGTATGACTATCTATAATAATGTAGGTACAAAAGCTGTTGGATTTATGCTGGAGAATAAGATTAATTCTGAGAATCAATGGGATAAAGTAGTATGTATTTTTAATTCAGATACAGAAGAAGATAAAGAGATACAGCTAGAGGGTGAAAACTTACCTGAAAGCTGGGTAGTAATTGCTAACGGTGATAAGGCTGGCGTAGAAAAGCTTGACGAAATCACAGGCACAAGTGTTACTGTACCAAAAACATCTGCTATGATTCTTGTAGATAAAGAAAGCTTTGATAAAGCTAATATTCAGGTTGATACAGAATTTAAGACTTCATTGCTTGAAAACACATCAACTAAAGATGAAGCTACAGTAACAGCTACAGAAACAACAGAAGAAACTACAGCAATTGTAGCAACCGAAACACCAACTACTACAGGCAATACAAAGAAAAACAGCCTACGCACAGCAGGCATTGTTGCAGGAATTGCCGCAGCAGTAGCAGCAACTGCTACAATAGCAGGTGTTGTAATTTCTAAGAAAAAGAAGAAAAAATAATGGTTAATCATTCTGCTTTGCAGAGATTATATAAATAATTCACAGGGAGGACTAGAAGTGAAACTTAATAAAATAATTGCTGCTATGCTTACATTAGCATTAGTGGGTAGTACAGCTTCGGTTGCTGTTACAGCTGCTGATACTACTAACCCATACGAATTACAAGCAGCTCAGTATGACGAACAAGCATACTACGGCGACGACTTAGGTGCAACATATACACCTGAAAAAACTACATTCAAGGTATGGTCACCATCAGCTTCAAAGATTGTTCTTAATCTTTACACAACAGGTAGTGATACAGAAGCCGGTGCTCAGAATCTAGGCGTGTATAACCTTACTAAGGGTAGCAACGCAGTATGGTCAGTTACCATAAATGGCGACCTAAAAAATGTTTACTACACATACAGCGTTACAAATGGTAATATCACAGAAGAAACTGCTGACCCTTATGCAAGAGCAGTAGGTGTTAACGGTGACAGAGCAATGGTTGTTGATCTTGACAGCACAGACCCAGAGGGTTGGGATAACGACACTAACTTCCAGAGAGTTCCAAACCAGACAGATGCTTCAATTTGGGAGCTTCATGTAAAGGACTTCTCTTACGACCCAGCTTCAGGTGTAAGCGAGGCTAACCGTGGTAAGTATCTTGCATTTACAGAAACAGGTACAACACTAAACGGCGAGGGCAAGGTTGCTACAGGTGTTGATTACATTGCTAATTTAGGCGTAAATTATGTTCATATAAACCCAATGTATGACTTTGGTTCAGTAAACGAGGCTGGTTCAGATACTCAGTTTAACTGGGGTTATGACCCTAAGAACTATAACGTACCAGAGGGTAGCTATTCTTCAAACCCATACGATGGTAATGTTAGAATTACAGAAGCAAAGCAAATGGTTAAGGGATTACACGATCAGGGAATCGGTGTAATTATGGACGTTGTTTATAACCACACACAGACAACAAATTCTGTATTCCAGAAGACAGTTCCTAATTATTATTACAGAATGAATCCAGACGGAAGCTTCTCAAGTGGTTCAGGCTGTGGTAACGATACAGCTTCAGAGCGTGAAATGTTCAGACAGTATATGGTAGATTCAATTGTTTACTGGGCAACAGAATATCATATCGACGGTTTCCGTTTTGACCTAATGGGCTTGCACGATGTTGAAACAATGAACGCAATCCGTGCTGCACTAGACGAAATTGATCCAGACATCATTATGTATGGTGAAGGCTGGGATATGGCATCAACATTTGACGCAGATGCAGTTCCTGCAAAGCAGACAAATGCAAGATATATGAGCGAAAGAATTGCTCACTTTAACGACCAGATTCGTGACGGTCTAAAGGGTAGCGTATTTGATCAAGCTGGTAAAGGTTATATTCAGGGCGAATATACAGGTGCTAAGGCTGTTTCTTATGGTCTATTAGCTAACACAAAAAGAGGAGGCAACTGGATTGCTACTACACCTGAGCAGACAGTTACATATGCTTCTTGTCACGATAACGCAACAATCTATGACAGACTTGTTAATTCAATGGGTGGCGACTACACAGTAAGATATGATGACTATGTAGAGATGAACAAGCTATGTGCAGCAGTTACAATGTCTTCACAGGGTATGGCATTTATCCTAGCTGGTGAAGAGTTTGCAAGAACAAAGCTTGGTGATCACAACAGTTATCAGTCACCTCCAGATCTAAATATGCTAGATTGGGAAAGAACACTTGAGTACGGCGACCTAGTTTCTTACTATAAGGGTCTATTCGAATTCAGAAACTACTACGATCCAATAAGAACTCCTGTAGCTATTGATGGCGTTACAACAGCTTACGATACAGCAACAGGTGTTGTACAGATGGTATATGAGAATCAGGACTTCGATTGGGAAGATGTAGTATTCCTATTCAACGCTAATACAGAGGATCAGACAGTTACACTAGCTGATTCACTACCAGATAAATGGGTATCTGTAGTAAATGGTCAAATGGCTGGTATCGCAAAGCTAGACGAGTTTACAGGCAGAGAAATCACAATTCCTGCAGGCGAGGCTTTAGTTCTTGTTGATAAGGCTAGCTACGATGCATCTGGCATTACAACTTCTAAGAACACAGTAGAGGTTCGTCACATTGATAAGACAACAGGCGAGGTAATGTCTAAGATTACAATCGCTGGTAATGTTGGCGAGTATTACTACACAGCTCCAAGCAACAGCTACGACCTATATTACAACTATGCAGGTTCTACAGATAACACAGAGGGCACATTCACAAATGAGCCAATCGTAGTTGAGTATTACTATGAGCAGAACAATATTAATGTTAAAGATCTTGATGGTGATGGCACAATCACACTACTAGAGGCAGTTCTTATCCAGAAGAACATTCTTGGTCTATACACATTCTCAGATCAGCAGAAGGCTGACGCTGATGTAAGTATGAATGGTTCTATTGACCTAACAGACGCAGTTCTAGTTCAGAAGTATCTACTAGGCTACACAGATCTTAAGGCTGTTGGTACAGTTACAGTTTCTTATGTAGATCAGGACGGTAACCAGT
The DNA here is from genome assembly GCA_045531635.1 of Acutalibacteraceae bacterium. Classification (GTDB taxonomy): domain Bacteria; phylum Bacillota; class Clostridia; order Oscillospirales; family Acutalibacteraceae; genus CAG-964. The sequence continues at coordinate 1,019 of JAZSEI010000017.1, read as the reverse complement.
TAAAGAAAGATACAGTTATGAATATGAAGGCTGGCGAGCAGTATGCTGTAGAGCCAATCGATATTCAGTATTATGTACTTGACGAAACAGCAATGCCTGACAATGCAACAGGTACAGTTTCAGTAGGTAATACAAGAGTTGTTTATACATATAAGCTAGATGCTCTAGAGTCTACAGTTTATGTAAAGATGCCAGAGGGCTCAACAGATATTCCTAACCTATATGTTTGGGAAGAGGGCGCAGAGGCTCCTAACAGTGGTGCTTGGCCTGGTATGACAATGACAGATACAGATGGCGATGGCTGGTTTGAGGCTTCATTTGCTACAACAGGTACATACAACTGGATTGTAAACTATAATGGTAGCCAGACAGCTGACATGGTAGGCTACTCAGGTAACCAGTGGGTTATCATGGAAAACGCTACAACACCAAAGGTTGTTACAACAACAGTTAACGTAAAGATGCCAGAGGGCGTAGATTGGGAGCCTAACCTATATGTATGGCAGACATCTTTACAGACAGGCGATAGAGATTACAACCCACTAGGCGGCTGGCCTGGCACAAAGATGACAGACTTTGATAAGGATGGCTGGTACACAGTTAACTTCTACTGTCAGGGCGAAGGCGAGTACAACTGGATTGTAAACAGTGGTGCAGGCGAGCAGACAGCTGATATGACAGGTTATAAGGGTAGTCTATGGGTAGTTATGGATGACGCTATAACTCCAGGCACAGTAACACCAGAAATGCCTTGATAACTTACTTTGATTAAGTTTGATTATTAACAGATTATAATTTTTAACCTAGTAAAAATCCCCCTTGCAGAGAAATCTGCAAGGGGGATTTTTGACGGATAAAGAGAGAATTTAGCAATGCTTTTTAGACAGATTGCTTGATAATCAATTCCACTGTTTGAACAATGATTGATAAAAAATTTAAGTATATAGAGTATTAATACTCTTTCAGTTCTAAACAGTGGATAAGATTTTCGAACAGATTTTTTATCTGACGAATAGCAT
>JAZSEI010000041.1:0-5163 GCA_045531635.1 Acutalibacteraceae bacterium | reverse complement strand
CAGAGGCTGTAATAGCTGGATAATGAGCACATTACAAAGAAGCACTATATCCAAACCACACTAAACACCTTGGACGCAGAATTGATTTTACAGAACCTATGTTCTTATTTTATTGTAGAACATATTTTCGCTATTGTCAATAATAAACAGCTGTTATATTTTTGCTAATAAAAAACAGCAGAGCCACCTTTTAAAAGTAACTCTGCCATAAATTATGCTGTTATAATATTATATAGCTTGTATTATTTTACTAGACCCTTTTTACGAAGTGTAGTAATAGCAGCTGTTGCCAAACCAAGAATCATTAGTATAGCAGGAACATTCTTGCTGTCGCTTGTGTCAACAACCTTACCCTGCTGTGTTGCAGGAGCCTGTGTAGGAGCCTGTGTAGAAGATTGTGTTGGAGCCTGTGTAGGAGCCTGTGTTGATGGCTGTGTTGGTGTTTGAGTGTCAGTATCAATTACACCACCTGTTGGAGCATCTGTTGGCTGTTCTGGCTCAACTTCCTCTAGTTCTTCTCTTAACATCTGAATATCGTCAGCTGTTACCTTGAAAGAATTCTCCTCTGCCACCATAAACAATCCAAGACCTTCGCTGTTAACTACATAGTTACCATCAATATACTCAGCTGTAAGTCTAACTAGTAGTGTATCAATTAAAGCGTTAACATCGTCTGCAATCTGCTCGTTTGTCTTAGTATTGAAAGCTTCCTCTGATAGAATGTCTTCGTATCCCTCAAAAGCAGAGAAATCACCATTTAGAATATCCTCAGAGAAAATATTTAGATGTCTTACCTCATAGTCTCCAAACTCGCTAGGTAGAGAAACAGTTAGCTCGCCCTCTGTTTTAGCGATGTTGAAGTTTCTTATTGGGCAAACAAGGTAGCCGTCAAATCTGTTAAGAATATCAAATACTTCTTGCATTGCTGCGTCTTGATCCTCAGCACCCTCTATTGTTGCACCCATATCCTGTAATTCAGCTAATAGATCTTCAATTAGCTGTACTACATCAATAACAAGTAGCTTACTGTCAGACTGTACCATACCAGTAACGCTAATGCCTGTTACTTCGTCAACAAATGTTTGCTCTTGCATTTCGCCTTCGCCCTCTGCGATAGGATAATCGCAGATAACATATGTACCCTGACCTACAAGCTGAATTTTGTAAGCACCATCAACATACTCAGCCTCTACCTGTGTAGCCTCTTGTGTTTCAGCGTTAAGGTAAGCTACATATCTACCCTCATTAGCACAAGGTAGGTAAGCTGTAACAGGGTATACATCAAAATTTGCATAAGAGCCTGTTACTTCATCATACTTTTTACCAAAAACAGTAATATCAAAGCTCTTTTCCATTATGCTTGAAACCATTGGGAAATCCTCGGCAGAGAAACAGCTAACAAATGCGTCATTCTCAGTTATCTTTAAGCTTTCGCTTTCAAGCTTAACACCAGACTCTGGATCTACCCAAACAAATGATACAGCTGTATCTGTAACGGCAGGAGTTCCCTCTGTAGCCTCCTCAACAGCAGATACACTTACAGCAGCCATACTTGTTACAAGCATAGAAGCCATAATAATTGGTAATACCTTTTTACCTAATTTTTTAAACATTAAAATATCCTCCTATCTATGTACCATATCCTTTATGATACCTATATATATTCGTTTATATTATATACCCATATATTACTATTGTCAAATATTTATAGAATATTATTTTTTATAGACAAATTTCAATTTAACTTACACTAAATATATTTATGTAAATTAAAGATAAAATTTTAGGGAATAGTATCAAAAAAAATTAGCAAATTCAGCTACCTTAACGAAAAATAATAAACAGTATTAAAATCATTGAATAAGTTAAATTATGGTGATAAAATTAAATAATAATGATAGATATGCATAAATATGTGCTATAAAAATAAGAAGGAGTAGTTAAAATGAGAAAGCAAACTTGCAGATTGTTGTCAACAGTATTGTCTGCAACAACTATTATGTCAATGCTCACATCAGTTTCAGCAGTGGCAACAAGCGATGGCGATGTTGCAAATAACGCTGATGTAGCTTTGGAAAATGTGTTGCAAGAGCAGAATTTAATTGATAGTCAATCCTCTACAACATCACAAACCAACACAAATACAGAATATTATGGTTATACAGGTGACCGTACACTTGAACAGGAGCTACCAGAGGACGCAGTTGTAATCAGCTCTGCAAGTGAGTATTATAAGCTTACAGGTAAAAAGTATAAGGTGCCAAGTGGCAGTAGCTTGTCTGCAAGTTTACCAAGCAGTGTGGATAATAGCCAGAGCGATTATTTCCCTCCTATTGATAATCAGGGCAGTATTGGCTCTTGTGTTGCTTGGGCACAAACATATTACCAGTATACATATACAATGAATAAAGCACTGGGTGTTAAAACTACAAAGGATAATAGCTTTTCTCCTAAATGGACATATAATATGGCTAATTGTGGTTTAGATAACGGTTCAGGTTCTCAGGATGTATATGAAATAATGAAACGACAAGGTAATGTGCACTGGAGTACACTGCCTTATGATGAAGATTATCTTTCATGGAGTCCATACGAAGAAATATGGACAGAGGGTATGAAATACCGAATAAAAAGCTATGAATATTTTGATGAAATAGGTAGAAAAGATAGTAGCCTTATAACATCTAATGATGATGAAGATTTAGAGCCTATAAAGGCAGCGTTAAGCAGTGGTGAAATACTTACATTTTCTACCTGCATATATAGCTGGAAAGGTGATAAAATAAAAACTAATGCTTCTGTTGCTGAAAGCAATAAGTATAGTGGTCAAGAGGTAATAGTAGCTCAGAACGGTACAGATGGTGGCCATAGAATGACAATCGTTGGCTACAACGACAATATCTGGACAGATATAAATAATAATAATCAAGTAGACGACGGAGAAATGGGTGCACTAAAAATTGCTAACTCTTGGGGTGATGGCTATGCTAACAACGGTTTTGTTTGGTTAGCATATGATGCACTTAATGCAGAAACTGTTGTTGCTGGTGCAGTAAATGAGCAGGGCAGAACCACACCAACTAGTCAGATAGCAAGAATAGAGGTTCGTCCATATAATGCAGGCACAAGCTTATATTTAAGATATACACTTAATACAGCAGACAGATCGCAGGGTGTTGCTCGTATTATTGCAGAAAAGGACGGTACTGTATATTCACGTACACTTTACCCTTCTGTTATGATGACCGAAAATGGTAAGTTCTCTTTTGACGGTACCAAAAACGCAAATGATGGTACTATGCTGTATGCACTTGATAATTTAATTCCAGAAGTAACCTCAGAGAATTTTAATGATTATACATGGAGTGTTAAATTTGGTGACAAAAAAGCTGATAACACTGTATTTACAGCTAAAAACGCAGAAATAGTTGATCTTAATAAAAATGTTACCTATAAAACAGACAATGTTTATCCTATTGTATTTGATGGTAATGAACAGACTATAGAAATTGTTAAGACAACTGTGAATAACGCTGTAATTTATTACAGAGGATACTATGCTCCTAATATCCACTACAAGGTTGGTAGTGGCTCTTGGGTATCTACAGCAGGTATTCCAATGGAAGAAAACAAAGAAAGACATGGCTATACACATAAATATGTAATAAAGCTGAATAATCAATCTCAAACAACCTTTTACTTTAGCGATGACAAAGGCAACATAGACAATAATAATGGCAATTATTACACAGCAGGTAAAGGTGTAAGCTACTATGTTACAGAAAATGTTGCTACCCCTTTAACTGTAAAGCTAACAAACAGCTTTAACAGCATTGCAGATGTTGATATGTGTGGCAGATTTTTAGCAGAGGCAACAGGTGGTTATGAGCCTTATGAATACAAATTTGTGTATCAGCATATAGAGTCAGGGTCAGAAACATTCCGTGATTATAGCGAATATGAAACTGCTGGCGAATACTTCAGAAAAGTTGGCGATTATAAGGTTACTGTTTATGTAAAGGATTTTTCAGATAATGTGGTTTCAACCTCTATGTTTACAACTGTTAAGGATTTTCCATTTGAGATAAGTGAATTTGGCGTTACACCTGCTGATAAAATTATGACTGGTGATGAGCTTGAATTTAAAGCTGTTACAAAATATGAGCATATAAGAACATGGGGTGGAGTTTACAACCAATATAACTTCACAATCAAAAAAGGTGACGAGGTTTGCCACAAAGAAACTAAAATTGCAAAAACTTGCAGTATAGGTGATATGTCAAGTACGGTGCTTTTATCATGGACACCAAAATACGCAGGTGATTATTCTATAACAATAGATACAACAGACAATAAAAAGGAATATCAGGAAAAGACCTTTAATTTTACTGTAAAGGAATTTAACGGCACTATTGTTGGTGACGCAGACAACAATGGTAAGGTAAATCTTACTGACGCACTAATGGTTATGAAATATAACATAGGTGGTTTAGATGAGTCTGAATTGTGGTTAAGATTTTCTGATGTTGATGATGACGGTAAGGCTAACTTAAAAGATGTAATATATATTATGAAATATATCGTTTCTGGTTCTGATGTAGCCAATGTTGGTAAGGTGAATTACCGAGAAATACCAACCGAGCCACCAACAGAAGCTCCTACAGAAAAGCCAACAGAAACACCTACCGAAACACCTACAAATCCAGTGAATAATAATGTTGTAACCTTTACAAATTCATTTAACTGGGGTGGCACAATGTATTGCTACTATTGGTCAGACACAAACAAGAGTATGACATCATGGCCTGGTAAACCAATGACAAAATCGGGTGTTAATAGCTCAAATCAAACATTATATACCTTTGAAGTACCAAGCGAGGCAACATATATAATATTTACAAACAGCAGTATGCAAACCGTAGATATACCTTATGGTGGTGGAGTTGTAAAATACTACCCAACTACTACAGATTCAAAAGGTCATTATAAGGTACAAACATGGATGTAAACTTGCAATGTGCCTTAATACTAAACTCTATTAAAAAGTAGACTTCTTTACGGCATATTTTGCACCAAACTTCATACTGCGTCCTCGGAAGGCGACAGCCTTCCTGTGGGTCAGTATTCGTTTGGCACAAAATCTGCTCGCAAATCCGTGTCCAC
>JAZSEI010000051.1:0-4601 GCA_045531635.1 Acutalibacteraceae bacterium | reverse complement strand
TTAAAAATGCCTTTTCAAGGCATTTTTAGGAAAAACTATGAGTTAAAGGGTTTCACCCTTTAAAATCCCACGATGGGCTTTGCCCCTCGACCCCAAAAGCCTTTAAAAAGGCTTTACCCAAACTTTAAGTTTGGGTTTGTGTTAATCTTAACTCCTCGATAAATTCAAGTTTATAGCTGTGAGTAAAAGCTATAAATAACGCTAGTTATTTCCCCGTTGAACCAAAGCCACCACTATTACGCTCTGTTTCGTCTAGCTGGTCTACAGTTATTATTTCTGGTGAGCATACAGGCATAACAACCATTTGAGCAATTCTGTCATTAGGATGTATAGTGTAGCTTGTATTGCTTGAATTTTGCAAGCCTACGCATATTTCACCACGATAATCACTGTCAACTACACCAACACCATTAGCAAGAGCAATGCCGTGCTTTATTCCTAAGCCACTTCTTGCAAATAGAAAGATAGCATAATCATTGCCAGGTAATTCAGTAGCAATTCCAGTAGGGATTAACGCACGCTCAAACGGCTTTATTGTAATAGGCTCGTCAATGCAAGCGTGCAAATCCATTCCTGCTGAGCCAGTTGTTGCCTTGCAAGGTACAATGGCTTTATCGTTTAATTTTTTTATTTTAAGCTCCATAATTAAAAATCCTCTTATAGCACACCCTTATAATATAAGCCTCGTGTGTGACCACCCTCGATTTTGCTTTTTGATTTTACACAGCTTAAAGCATATAGCTTTTCTTCAGTAGTTTCTGTGGTGAAAAGCATAATGTTAAAATCGGTGCTGGTGATTTCTCTTAGTCTGTCACCCATATACAGAGGTACACTGTTAAATATCTGTGTACAGCCACCACTACATTTATAAGGGAAGCTAATTTCCTTTCTGTCGGTTATATATCCCAGTTTGCCACATTCTGTACAGCCTTTACTAGCAGAATTTACACCAGGACAATTTCTTGTAAGCATAAGTGGTAATTTGCCATATATAATAGCACCAATTTTTGCATTACCACCTAAAGCGTTAATTTGCTGTAAAGTAAGCTCAAACGAAGCAGTTAAGCTATTTAAGCCTGTGCTTTCAAAAAAGCTTATAGACTCACTATTCATTACATTAAGTCTAAAGCTACCGTGAATAGTAAAACCAAATTCTTTACATAAAGGTATTGCACCAAGGTTATTTACTAATGCGTCTGTAATACCATTTTCTTTAGCTTTTTTTAAGTTAGCTCTTATTTGTTCTTCTCTTGAAAACATACCAGCAAAAATTTCAATACCGAGCTTAAAGCCGTTTTGTGATAATTCTCTTATTTTATCAGCAGGAGTATTTTCAGGAATAAAAACAAGCTCACATTCAGCAAACTCATTAGGAATATCCCAGTCAGAGAATACTGCCCTTAAAGGTACATTTTCTTTTTTTGTTCTTGTATCAGTTAGAGTAGGGATTACTTCCTTTACAGGAGTTATCTCTTTATATGAAAGCATACTTGTAAGCTGTGCTAAAGCCTCTCTGCGTAAATTATTTAACACAGACATTGGTACAGTTACATTATCATCAATTTCGCAATCTACACTATTAACCCAATATGGTGTACCACCTGTTTTTGAAAGCTGTACAGTTACTCTTTCTTTATCTATAGGCTTGTTGATTGCTACTTGTACAATCTCAGAAAAAGCAGTTACAGTAACTCCGTTTTCATCAGTAACAACAAGTTTTGCAGGTGAATTTTCTTTTAATGTAATTTGCATATCTACACCAATATGCTGATACTCGTTTTTGTATATAGAATGAATTTGGTTTAATATCTTAGGTGTTGCAGCAATAACATCGTCCTTTTGTCTTGTGCCAAACATATTTGCACCACGGTTACCAGTATAATACCCATCTGTAAAGCCAGAGCGTGAAAAAACACTTTTAAGCTGATTACAGCTTTCTTCACTTGCAGTTCCAAAATCATAATATTGTCTAGCAACATTAACTGCACTTGCTACATATTCTGGTCTTTTTAGTCTGCCTTCAATTTTAGCAGAGATTACACCAATATTATTAAGCTCTCTTAAATTTTCAAGAATAGACATATCCTTTAGACTAAGGTCATTGCCAGTACCGTCTTCAACCATAAAAGGCAAACGACAGGTTTGTGCACATTGTCCACGGTTGCCACTTCTACTACCAAGTAAAGAGCTAAAATAGCATTGTCCCGATACACTCATACATAATGCTCCGTGTACAAACACCTCAAGCTCAATAGGGCAAAGCTTTGCAACCTCGGCAATTTCATTTTTTGTCATTTCTCTAGCAAGTACAACCCTTGTAAAACCAAGATCATATAAAAGCTTAGCCCCCTGTGGGGTGTGAATACTCATTTGTGTAGAGCCATGCAAATGTAAATCTGGCATAGCTTTATGAATTAATGCACCAAATCCCATATCCTGCACAATAATTGCATCAATTTTTAAATTGTACGCACTTTGTGCAATTGATAACGCTGTAGGCAATTCGTTATCTGTTATAAGGGTGTTCATTGTTAAATAAAGCTTAACACCTCTATCATGACAAAATTCAACAGCCTCTTTTAGTGCGTCTAAATCAAAATTCTTTGCTGATGCTCGTGCACCAAATTGTGTAGTTCCTATATATACAGCATTAGCACCCGACCTTACGGCTGCAATTAATGCTTCCATAGAACCGGCGGGTGCTAAAATTTCAAAGTTTTTCATAATTAATAATTCTCTCCGTCAAGCATATTAAAAAATTCTTCATCTGTAACAGTTTCTGCTGAATTAGTGTTATTGATACTATTTAGTTTAGATGGAGTTATTTTTTGATTAGCTATAGGTGCTTTATTTATTGAAGCTGGGGCAGAGGTGCTATTGGGTGTATTGCCTGCTTTAAGCTCAGAAATAACCTTATGCAAGCCTGCCTTCTCTTCTTTTAGCTGAGCATTTTCAACAAGTAGCCTGTTAATACGCATTGTTGCGTCTTTAGCAATAGCCTCACAATCATCAGCCTTTTTAATAAGCTCTCTTGTTATTACTCGTTCCTTTTCAAGTAGGTCACAATAATTAAGTGCAGCAACTATTGTAGCCATTTGTAAAGATAGCTTAGGGTCGCTGTTATCTAAATACTTAATTTGCTCATCTACCATTTTTGCTATTTTTTGAATATATTGTTCGCTTTCGTCAGCAGTTATTAAAAACTGACTTCCACATATTTTTAATCTGACCTTTGTTTTTTTGCTTTCTTCATTCATTATATTCACTCCTTAAAATAGAAGTATAGATATATATTAATTATACTACATTTATATATTTTGTAAAAGGGTTTTACAAAAAAATAATAAATTTTCTAAAATTTTATGTATAAAAAAGAAAGGCTGTCAAAAACAGCCCTTCTATTTTGTAATTATAATGTTGGAATACGCTTTTTATTAAGCTTTTCTTCTAGCTTTGCGTTCTTTCTGATTTCTTTAGGTGTTGTACCGTAAATTTTCTTAAAATCTCTGTTAAATAGAGAAATATTGTTGTAGCCAACAGCAGTTGCAACATCAAGTATGTTGTAGCGTGTTGTTTCAAGTAGCTCTACAGCCTTGTTTAAACGGCACTTATTAATATAGCTTATACATGTTGTATGTGTATACTCTCTAAACAGCTTCATAAAGTGACTACTGCTAATGCCAACATATTCTGCAATTTCATCAATTGTAAGAGATTTGTTGTAGTTTTGGTCGATAAAATCAATTGCACTACAAATTGCATTTTCGCTCTTGTACTTTGATTTTTCTCTGTTGCTTATCTTGCTGATATGACCAGATTTAAACAAAGTTAGGAAGTATCTTAACAGAGTTATCTTTATTTCAAGTTCATATAAGTATTCCTTTTCGTTTGCAAGCTTTTCAATACTATCTAAATACGACTTTAATTCCTCATATACTGGGTCATCCTTTTTGATAACACAAGTAACCTCATAGTCACCCTGCTTTAAAGGTTTAAAATATTTTTCTGTAGAACAACCAACATTCTCAGAATATAATAGATTAGGCAAAAATGCATAAGAACGATATTTTAAAACAGAGCAAGATTTGTAAACAGAATGTACTGTATCTGGCTTAATATATACAATATCGCCTGTTTCTGCACTGTTCTTTTTACCATCAATATAATAATCGCAACTACCGTCAGTGATATAATGAATTTCCATTTCAATATGATGGTGAGGCATAATGAAGTCGTTTCCTAAAAGCTCGCAATCTTCAATTTCCAAAGGTATTGTGAAGTTATAATCTCTTTTATAGATACTGTTAAAATTTCTACCGGTCATTTGAAATATTCATCCTTTCTAAATTGCACAATACTGTACAAAAAGATACCTAGTTTATACTTAAATTATAACATAAGGATTTTCAATAATCAACATTTCTGGCGAAAAAATTTCTAAAATAGAAACACGAGCAATATATTCCAGTGAGTTTTTGATAAAAAATTTAATTCCGCGAGACGATAATACTTTATATATTTTTATCACTCAATCCGGTGAGACAAGCGATACTCTAAAATGCTTGGAAAGAGTAAAATCAGAAACTAATTTACCAACATTA
>JAZSEI010000036.1:0-14201 GCA_045531635.1 Acutalibacteraceae bacterium | reverse complement strand
TGGAATACCTAGCTTCTTAGCCTCTGCTACAGCAATTCTCTCCTTGCGTGGGTCAACGATGAACAATGCACCTGGCATCTCCTTCATCTCTTTGATACCACCCATAAACTTCTCTAGCTTCTCAATCTCAAGGTTTAGCTTGATAACTTCTTTCTTTGGTAGAAGATCGAATGTTCCATCCTCTTCCATTGCACGAAGCTGCTTTAGTCTGTTGATTCTTCTCTGGATTGTTGTGAAGTTTGTCATCATACCGCCAAGCCATCTAGCGTTTACATAGTAAGCACCAGCTCTCTCAGCCTCTTCCTTAACAGAATCCTGAGCCTGCTTCTTTGTACCAACAAATAGAACGCTCTTGCCTTCCATTGATACTTCACGGATGAAAGCGTAAGCTTCCTCTAGCTTCTTTACAGTCTTCTGTAGGTCGATAATATAAATACCGTTACGCTCTGTAAAGATATACTCTGCCATCTTAGGGTTCCATCTTCTTGTCTGGTGACCGAAGTGTACGCCTGCTTCTAAAAGTTGTTTCATTGATACTACTGCCATTTTAAAAATCCTCCTTAGGTTAATTAATTCCTCCGTTGTGTTCTTTTAATTTGCCAAACTGTTAATGGCTAACAGCACCTAGCAAAGAGCACAGCGTGCGTAATGCCTAAATATTATAACACAGCCACAAAGCAATTTCAAGTATTTTGAAATTATTTTGTGGCTATTTTTTCAAATTATTTATTTTTAATTTAAATTTTATTCAACTCGTGGCTGATATTTTTCAACAACCTCGTCTGGTCTTTTTAGTATGCTATCAGCAGGCACAAAGCCTCTTACTCTTGATAGTGGGTAAACATTTGTATTTTTGCCGATTATTGTACCAGGATTAAGAACAGAATTACAGCCAACCTCTACAAAATCACCTATAATTGCACCAAGCTTTTTTAGTCCTGTGTCAACCTTTTCTCCGTCTACATCTACAACTACATTACTTTTATCTGACTTTAGGTTAGACGCAATTACACCTGCACCTGTATGTGAAGCATATCCATAAATAGAATCTCCCACATAATTATAATGTGGAACCTGAACCTTGTCGAAAAGGATAGAATTTTTAAGCTCGGTAGAATTACCTACTACTGCCCCACAGCCAACAATTGCTTTACCTCTTATAAAAGCACAATGTCTTACCTCTGCATTTTCACAAATTATTAGTGGACCTGTAAGCATTGCTGATGGTGCAACAGTTGCAGTTTTTGCAACCCACACGTCGTCACCAATCTGGTCGTACTTATCCTTTGGCAATGTAGGACCAACAGCCATAATAAAATCGCCAATGCTGTTAAGAACCTCCCAAGGGTATGTTGTACGCTCAAAAAGCTCTGATGCTATGGTGTGTGTACAGTCAAATAATGACTTTGTTGTTATTTTGTTATTCATAATTACCTCCGAAATAACCACTATAATTAGCAGTTAAGCAAAAATTTATATATACCACTAATTTAATGATACTAAACTTATTTAATACCTATTTTTGATTTTTCTTCAAAAAACTTTTTATATATTACAATCACAATAATTGCACTTGCTATTCCCCACAGCATTCCACCAATAATATCTGTAGGAAAATGCACAAACAGATACATTCTGGAAAACGCTATAAGGCTTGCTATAGCCAGTGCAAAAAATCCTGCTTTTCTATAAAAATAAAGAATTACTGCTGTAGCAGTAAATGATGAAGCAGTGTGACCTGACGGGAACGAATAAGTTTTTGGTCGCTCTACAAGCATATTTACTGTTAAATCAATATTACACGGGCGTATTCTAGCCACAAGATTTTTGGTGATAACCTCTCCTGTTATTAACGAAAGCGTTAATGCACATAGAATAAGTATACCACATTTTCTTGTTTTTTTAGGAATAATTAAAGCAACTGCTGTTATTATCCATATTACACCAAAGTTACCTAGTGATGATATAAAAACCATTATATCATTAAGAGCCTTGCTTGCAATATGCTCTTGAATAAAATACAGTATTTCAAAATCTAAAGACAAGCTATCACATTCCTTCAAATAATATTGACGCTAATATTCTGTTTACTGTACTTGCTGTGTTTGCCACAGTCTTTTTAAACGTGAATTTAATATCAAACACAAGCTTTTCTTCTATTATAAACACAGAAACTGTGTATACATTTGAGTGTGGTTTGTGCTTTAGCACAGCAGGTGATTTGCTGATAACCGTATTTCTATATTTAAAGCTATTATCTCTACACTCTATAAGATTACTGTTGTAAAAATCTACAAGGCTATAATCAATTGCTTTTTTAGTCTTTGCAAATGTAATACAAAGCGGAGAGCTTGAAACATCAGCTTTGCTGACAATATTATTACGCAAAGCATTTGACTGGTAAGCCTTATTTTCTTCAAGAATATACCCACTTGGTAATAACATAGTTAATGTATTATTTTTAGCAATATAGCCTGCACCAAATTTAAAATGACGCTTTGAATTTACAAAGGTTTTAGTTACTTGTGGCTTTTTAGCAGCTTGTTTAGGTTTAGATTTAGCCTTTGCCTTGGTTTTTGCTTTATTGATTGCTTTAGTTGATTTTTTAGACTTTTCATCACTTATGGCTGTGGTTTGAGCAGACTTGTTTTCTGACACCTCATCAACCTCTGATAAGTCATCTGCTGGCAATTCAATGTCTGCCTCATCTGCTTCATCTACATTATCCACTTCAGTTATCTGAGTGGTTGACGCTTCTTCTTTTGTTCTGTCATCGCTTGTAATTTCTGTTACAAGCTTTTCTTCTGTAGGCTGATTATTTTCAACCTCTGCATCTTCAACCTCGTTCATTACAGGCTTAAAGCCCTTTACTTTTGTAACATCAATAGAAAAGCCACTTTCTTTAACTATAAACAATAGTGTAAGCTTATTTTTTAGGTGCTTACAGCTACTAATGTCTGATACTATATTTTCTTTTATAATTCTTGTTACAATCGCTATTTTTTCATCAACTGTAAGCTTAACATTTTTATTAAGTTCGTTCATCAGCAATACTTTTTGCTGTGTTGACATTTCTTTATTTTTATCTGCAAATTTTAAAATAGCAAGCATATCAACTATATTTAGTGTTGCTCGTTTTTCAATTTCTCGCTCGATAATTAAAGAATCCGGGATTTTTTTACCCTTTAAAAGCCTATGGTTTCTTACTTTATGCAAAACAGCAAGCTTACGCTTTATTATTTTTACAATAAAGGTTACCTTTAGCTGTGAAATATCACTAAGATTTTCAACATACTCTGTAATAAGCTTTTCTTCGTGCTTATGCTTATTCTCTGATTGATATTGCTGTATATATTGCTTTATACGTTCTACTTGCTTTTCGATTTCAGCATTAATTTCGTCATTAATAAAGGTATTTTCAACAGTTGATTGATTGATTTTGTTTGGATATACCCCTTGATAGCGTGAATCATATCCACTAGGGTTAGAATTATTCTTTAAGATATTTGTCATTATATAATTCCTCCCCCATAAGATTCTAGAAATAAACTTGTACACATTTTACTATAAAATTCAAATTATTACAATGGGTTCTACACGGATTTTCTATTATTTATTTACAAGAACATTTATTTTGTGATATATTAAGCATATCAAATAAAATTTTTGGTAAAAATTAAACTAAAAGGTGGATTTATTTTATGGAAAGAAAGCTACCTAAAATTACCGTTACAAATGCTTTTGCATTTATTTTATTGCTACTTGCAACATTTTTTATTATATTTTCTGTTAACAAATATAATACATCTCTGGACGATAGCAATAATTTAAAGCATACAGATTTTTGTGGAGTATATAGAGTAAACGACAAGACACCAGACCTTACAATTACAGAAGACAAAAAGCTTACATTTGAACACGCAAATAAAATAAGGATGAGAATTAATTTTGCCGAAAAAATAAATAAAGGCACACAAATTAATCTATATGCTGAAGAAGTTAATATTGATATATTTTTCAAGGATAAAAAAATATACTCATATGATTACACCACTGAATCTGACATAGTAAAAACTGTTGGCTGTGGGCATTGGGTTAGCTTTACTGCACCAGAGATAAAAACCTATGAACCTATATATATAACTGTAAGTAATAAAAATACAAACCTGTCTGAAAAATATATAACAACATTTTTACAGAGTATTTCTCAGGGTAGCTATAATAAGCTGTTAAAATATCAACTTAACAAAAACTTATCTCAGATATTATTCGCAGTTTTAACCCTTGTTATAGGTCTTGTACTTTTAGTGGTATTACTTTCATTTAAAATTATGCGTTCTCCAATTGAAATAGGTAGTATCTCGTGTGCTATGCTTATGATTTTGGGAGCTGTAGCTTGTTTAATTAATTACGAATATATAACACTTATTTTTGATAAGCTTGAGCTTATCTGCACACTTGAATATCTTAATCTGCTATCGCTAATAATGCTTTTACTATTCTATATAAGAATATACATACATAAAAAAGCATTAAACAAGGTTATAGACTTTTTCATATATATATGGACAATAGCTTTTATAGGATTTTTCATTTATAATATATTTGATCTTAAAGAAATTTCAATACTTACTATGTGTTTAGTTCAGGTTGCCGTAATTATGCTATTCATTTTACTATTAATACTTATTATAGAATATAAAAGCTGTAAGGGGTCTTATTTTTCATTAAGCTTTACAATACTTTTAGTTACTTCTATGCTAGTAGAGGTTTTTAGCAGAGCAGCTACAAATGAATTTATATCTGCTGTATTTAAGGTTGCTATTTTCATATTTGCTGTTTCTCACTTTGCGTCTATAATGTACAAGGCACAAAAAAGCTTTGTACAGGCTGCAAAGGCAGAGCAAATGGAAAATGAGCTTATTCAAAGCAAAATTTCGGTAATGCTTGGTCAAATTCAACCTCACTTCTTATACAACACACTGGTAGTAATAAGACAGCTATGTGATATAAACCCTAAAACAGCTAAAGAGGCTGTTACAGAATTTGCAACATATTTAAGAGGTAATCTTGACTCGTTAACTTTAAACACAACCATTCCATTTGAAAAAGAAATGGACCATATAGAAAATTATATTTCGCTTGAAAAAAAGCGATTTGGTGATAAAATAAATATAGAGTACGACTTTGAATGTTTTGATTTTTCGGTACCAGCCTTAACAGTGCAAACTATAGTAGAAAACGCTATAAGACACGGTGTTACCAAGAAAAAGGAAGGTGGCACTGTAACAATTAAAACACGAGAATCAAGGTTCAACTATATAGTAGAGGTACACGACGACGGCATTGGTATGGACTTAACAAAACCACCTGAATATAAGGATAATCGTAGTCACATAGGACTTGATAATGTACGCAAAAGAGTTGAAAGTATGTGTAATGGTGAGGTACTATTTGTAAGCACACCAAACATTGGCACAACTGTTTATATGAGTATACCAAAACCAGAGAACGAGATTAAACAGTAATACCACTCCCCCACTTACTAAAAAGGAAGGTTAATTATGAAAGTTTTGATTGTTGATGATGAGATATTTGCTTTAAACGACCTTAAAGAGGTGCTTGAGGATTGTATTCCTCAAGCAGAAATAGAGACCTTTTCTAAGGCAGAGCAAGCTATAGAATACGCAAAAAGCACCAACATAGACATAGCATTTCTTGACATTGAGATGAACAATATGACTGGAATACAGCTTGCAGAGCAATTACTTAAGATTCACGAAAAAACAAACATAATATTTGTTACAGGTTACTCTGAGTATGCATTAGAGGCTTTTTCTGTTTATGCAAGTGGTTACATTCTAAAGCCTGCTACAAAGAAGGCTATGCTTTCTGCAATTTCTAAGCTAAGATATCCTTTAGACGACGCCAAGCTTGCTACAAAATCGGTTAAGGTAAAAACCTTTAGTAACTTTGAGGTATATGTAAACGATGTACCACTTCATTTTCCACGAGCAAAATCCAAAGAACTATTTGCATACCTTGTGCATAAAAACGGTACAGGCTGTTCACTTAAAGAGCTTGCCAGCATATTGTATGAAGACAGAGAGTATACATCTTCACTACAGCACCAGCTACAAACAATTATCGCCACAATGATGAAAACTCTTAATAATGAGGGTGTTGGTGATATTGTTATAAAAAGATATAATCACCTTTCGGTTGACACCTCTAAAATCATCTGTGATTACTACAAATTTTTAGACGGAGATAAAGAGGCAATAAACTCTTATACTGGTGAATATATGATGAACTACAGCTGGGGAGAATTTACAATAGGCTACCTTGACAGCAAGGTTTTTGAAGATTAATTTATACTAATATTTAAAACAAAGCACCCAACAATCGTATTATTTCCACGATTGTTGGGTGCTTATTAAATTTATTACATATATAAATTTTTAGTATTATAGATATTTTGATTAGACTATCTCATTTTGTCTTTATCAACCTGCTTTTGATATTCAAGAATTTCTTTATATATACGCTCGCAGTTATTGTGGTCATCAAAATGGTAGAAGTCATCTACCCTATATATATACATCTGCTTCATCTGGCAGTTGTTCTGCATATATTCGCAAAGTGTATCTACAAGCTGGTCGCTCTCGGTGCAAATTTCACCAAAGCCCATTGTATCGTAGAAGAAGCCTCCATCATCATAATGTGCAGGAAGCTGTGATGGATGAAAATACACAAGTGGCTTTTTCATATACGCAAAATCAAACTGTACACCTGAATAGTCTGTAACCATAAGACTTGACTCTGTAAGAATCTTTTCGTAGCTTAAATCACCTACAGAAGAAATTACCTCTACATAAGGGTCTGGCTCAAAATCGTCTACCTGTGCACTTAATATTGGGTGCAACAAATATTTGATGGAATAGCCTGTTTTCTTAGCTGTTTCGATAAGCTTTTGATTGTTTATTAAGTCGTTATAAATCTTATAGTAGGTGGTATTTTTAAATTCTGGATTATAGTTACGCTGTTCACCCTCGCTAGTTGTTACAGGCATTGCGTTGTACATACGCCATGTTGGAGAAAGCAGAATTTGCTTTTGGTCGTTATTTATAAGTCCGTCATATCTGCCTATACCTGTCATTTTAAGAATATTAAAATTGCTGTAGCTATAAGCGTGCTGGCTTAGATTTTTATGCTCGTACTTTGAAGCAAGGAAATACATTTGAGTATTATCTACTATTCTCTGCTGAGCCATAGCACATTTTTGTACCGACAAGCCATGCTGTAAGCACATTGAAGGGAAGTTACAAAGACCTCTTATAAATCTTGAGCGATCCATACTGTAACCATTAAATGGGAATACATTAGAATTTGTAATAAGAGCAATATCTGTATTCAAAAATGCCATTTTGTGTAGGAACGAACCAGTTTTTACTGGCTTTAAGCCAGCTTCCTTCAAGCTCTTATAATCAGATGTATTCTTGTCGATTATATAATATCTTGTTATACCGTCTTTTTTGTCTGCACAATATCTATATAGATATTCACAGCTGTCGCCACCCTTATATAGCTTATCATACATTAACCATATCCTTTTATTTTTAAAGTATGGTCTTGTAATCCAATACTGTAGTCGTGTTATAAATGAACGCTTACTCTCTTTAAACACACCTGGTAAGAATTTAAGCTCACTTTTTAATGTATCTATTGCATTTGCGTGTGTAATTACAATTTCTCTTGAATCAATAAGCTTTGCAATATACTTGTTAAATCTCCAATATGAATTTTCAGGAGATATAGTAAACTTAGCCCAATGGTGCAGGAATGAAAGCTTTAGTGGAATTACACTATATCTATATTTTGCAAAAAATTGAACACTCTGCACTGGCTCGTTAGGATCAAGTGGTAATTCTAAATGGAAAGTAAACTTTTTATATGCACTTATACCAAAATACTTTGTTAGTGAATAACGGTCAGTATCGGTTAATGTATATTTTTTGTCGTTAAGCTTTACATAAAGCTCTATTTCGTCAAGGTCAAAAACTCGTCTGAATGAACCATCTATAACCAGATTTCCGTCACGGTAGTCGATAACGTGCATACCTACACGCATATCGGTTAATCGAGAAACAAAGATATTCTCGCAGTTTAAATAAACCTCGTTTTTACCCTCTACATTTGCTAAAGGCATATCGCTGAATATGCAATTATACTTTAGCATATAGAACATCTCGGCAGCTTCTTCGCTATAGCCTAGAGATTTATATTTATTACAGTTTAAAACATGTGTATTATCAACAAACTTTAAAACCTGTCTTGCACTTTCAAAAAAGCTTTCAAGCTCTTCTTCTGACATATTTCGTTTATTACGGTTATTCATATTCGCTAAAAATCTAGTTGAGATTGCATATATGAAATAGAACTGAATAAACTCTGGCACTGCACCTAATTTTTCAACACAAGCTTTTGCAACAACAAGCAAAAACTCACGCATTGACTGCTCGTACCAATCCTTGTAATTGGTTGGAACATAATATAGAAAGTCATCCTCTAAAGGCATTAGGTAATTATATTCAGGCTTGTATGCAAAGATATATTCAGGATAATCAAGCTGAACTCTTAGCATAAAATCTTGAAAATACTCATATTTAAGTTTAGTATTAAGCTTGTACTGTTTAAACACCTCTGCTTTAAACAATACACCAAATACCTCTGTACAAATATAGCTAGGATTTTCTTCAACATTTACAGGCTTGTTATTTACAGGCTTTTTGTCATCAAGAATAGGAAGATTTAACCTATTTGCCTTAGGCTCTTTAAAAATAGGATGCACACAGTAACGCATTACCGATACAAAAGGTACATTTTCAAATTCATCAAAAGCTTTTAGGCACTGCATAAAATATTTATTGCTAAAAACATCACCACAACGACATATTGTAATATAGTCGCCCACAGCATTTTCTACTGCAAGGTTGCAAGCTTCGGCTTCGTTTTTAACAGATGTAGTGCTGATAACCTTACATATAGATAAATTACCAATAGCCTCTTTACTGCTACTATTTTCAGTAGTATCTATAATAAGCACTTCTATTTTTGTAGAATCAAATCCCTTTTGCTTACATATTGATGATAGAGTATCTATTATTTTGTTATTTTCCTCTAAATAAGGAATAACCACAGAAACAACCGTATTACTCATGTTACCTCCAATAAATATACTTATTCCACATAATTATAACACATATAAATAAAAATGCAAAGATTTATTTTTTTTAGATAAATCTTTGCATAATTTTTATAAATTATAAATATTGTAATGCTTAAATTCGACATTTATTAACAACGAATTGTTAACAAATTATTTCGACTTTTTCTTTCTTCTTACTGCAAATACATTCACAAATACAACATAAAGAACAAATAATCCACCAATTATACTTACTATAGTAATAAACATTTTAGATGTAAGTATGTTCATTGCAACTGCTTTAAAGTAAAGAGTATCACTTTTTTCGATATTTTCTGCTGCTACAAGATTAACCTTTGTAAGCTGTTCACCCTTGTAAGATACAGTAGCTGTACCTAAAACTGTACCTCTTGCAACTGGTGCATCTATCTGCTCTTGACATTGTGCTGTAATTACAATATCGCTGTCTTTAATATCCTTTGAAAGCATTGTAGAATACGAATATTCTGGAACAAGATTTACAACATCTGCTGTTTCGCAGTAATTTACCTTTACACTTGCTACCTTATCCTCTTCACCAAGCACTGTACGCATTGTTACATTTGAGTATGCCCATTCGTAAATCTTTTTACTTTCTTGAATTGCATAGTTTGTATCAAGCTCATAGCCGTCTTTGTCATAGCAAGGTGCATTCATAGCAATACACATATAAGATACATTATCTTTTAGAGCTACCGATACAAGACATCTACCAGCTTCGTCTGTTGTACCTGTTTTTATACCCTTAGCAAATTCATAGTAATAATCCTCTTCGTCCTTATGAAGCATAAGGTTTGTGTTTGTAAGAGGCTCTTCATCATCACCATCTATGTAATATTCAACTGTGTTTGTAATATCTGTAAAATATGGTGTTGTCATTGCATAACGAGTAATAACAAATAAATCCTCAGCAGTTGTATATTGGTTATCGTCGTGTAGTCCGTGTGAATTTACAAAGTTAGTGTTTTTACAACCAAGCTCTTTAGCCTTGTTATTCATAAGCTTTACAAATTCTTCTTCACTGCCATTGCCCACATAATCAGCCAAAACAAGAGCTGCGTCATTACCCGAGCTTACCATCATACAATGCAATAGCTGGAATACTGTAAGCTCCTGGTCTACATAATCCTCAAGACCTGAAAGTGAGCTACCTGTGCCTAAAAGCTGGTCAAGTAAATCCTGCTTAATCTTTACCTTCTCGGTTTCTGGATTTTTAATATTCTCGGTAACTACGATATATGTCATTATCTTTGTAGTAGATGCAGGATAGCACTTTTTGTCTGAATTCTGACTATAAACAACTGTATCTGTATCCATATTAACAAGATAAAAAATATCTGTTTTAGGCTTAAAATTAATTGAATTTTTAACTGCACCTACCGATACCACTGAATTAACCAGTATAATAATTATCATAATAAGTGCAGATATAACAGAAAGCTTTTTCTTCATTTTTCAACACACCCTTTTATTTAATTTTAGCAATATATTCATAGCTTATATAATACACTATAATAGTCAAAATTACAAACTATTAATTAAACTTTGTTAAAAATTAATTAAAACCACCCTCACCTATTTTAGCAAATAGTCGTTTTACCTCTGCTTTTAACATTCTATGCTCGTCAAGCTGTAGATATGGGTCTTTTTTTATTATCTCATCTGACGCTTGACTTGCCGTTTTAAGGTATTCTACATTAGCTAAATCTGCAATTTTCATTTCGGGCAAGCCGTGCTGACGTGAACCAAAAAAGTCACCCGGACCACGAAGCTTTAAATCGGTGTCAGCTATTTCAAAGCCATTGTTTGTAATGCACATTGTTTTAAGCCTTTGCTGTGTGTCTGGGTTTGTATTGTCTGACATTAAAATGCAATAGGATTTTTCGCTACCTCTGCCTACTCTACCCCTTAGCTGATGTAGCTGAGAAAGACCAAAACGCTCGGCATTTTCAATTACTATAACTGTTGCGTTAGGTACATCTACACCCACCTCTACAACTGTAGTAGCTACTAGCAATTGAATTTCTCCGTTTTTAAAGCTACTCATAATTTCTTCTTTTAGTGCAGGCTTCATTTTGCCGTGTAAAACTCCTATAGTATATTCCTTAAATTCATTTTCTTGTATTTTCTCGGCATATTGCTCGGCTGCTGCTATGTTGAACATCTCGTTTTCTTCTACTGCTGGGCATACAATATAGCATTGTCTGCCTTTATCAAGGTGCTCTTTTATAAAGCCATACATACCCTGCCTTTTTTTGCTGTTAACCAAAAACGTATCAATTGTTTGTCTGCCTGGTGGCATAGTATCTATAATAGAAATATCTAAATCACCATAAACAATTAACGCAAGAGTACGAGGAATAGGTGTGGCTGACATAATAAGCAGATGTGGGTTTTCTCCCTTTTCTACAAGAGTATTTCTTTGAGCCACACCAAAACGGTGCTGTTCGTCTGTGATAACAAGACCAAGATTTCTAAATTCGACTGTATCTGACAATAAAGCGTGAGTACCAACTGCCAAATCACACGCACCAGTTGCAAGAGCGTCGTTGATTCTGCGTTTTTGTGCTGCCTTATTGCCACCAACTAAAAGTTCTACATTAATGCCTGTACCCTCAAACAGCTTTCTCAGAGAATTAAAGTGCTGTTCAGCTAGAATTTCGGTTGGTGCCATAAAAGCAACCTGATAGCCATTTTTTATAACACTATAGCTTACACCTGCTGCAACTGCTGTTTTACCACAGCCAACATCACCCTGTACAAGTCTGCTCATTGGGTATTGACTATTAATCATATCGTCAATACAGTCCTGCATTGCTTTTTGCTGACCAGCTGTAGGTGTAAATGGTAAAAGCTTTTTATATTCGTCAAGATAAGAATTCTCTATTTTAACTGCTGTTTCACTTCTTCTGCCGTTTTTCATAGAATATAGTCCTAGTGACAAAACTAAAAGCTCTTGAAAAATAAGTCTTTTTCTTGCTTTAAGCAGAGTTTCTTTATCCTTAGGGAAATGCACACTTCTTATTGCTTCATCATAAGTAATTAAATCATATTTTTCTCGTATATCAGAGGGTATGCTCTCTTTGATTTTTTCAGGCAAAAGCTGTAGAGCGTTTATTACGGTATTTTCTATTTGTCTTGTTGTTAAGCCATGTGTACAGCCATATATAGGGCGAATCTCTTTTGCCTTATTTGTTTGCACAAACTCTGGTGAGATAAGCTCTGCCCTATTCATAGAATAATTAACCTTACCCATAAACAGGTACTCACAATTATACACAAGCATATTTTTAACATATTTATTATTAAAAAAGGTTGCAGTAACCACACCACTATCGTCTGCTAGGCGTACCTTTGTAATTATTCTGCCACCAGACACACGACTTTCTGACGGTGGTGCTGTAACAACTGCTTTTATACAGCAAATTTCTTCTGCTTTAATGTCAGATATACTTACTATATTACTCCAATCCTCATAAGTACGAGGATAATAGCATATAAGCTCTCCCACAGAAGTAACACCAAGCTTAGCAAAAAGCTGAGCTCTTTTTTCGCCTACACCCTTTAAAAATTTTATAGGCTGTTCAAATAAAGAAGCCATGATACACCTCCCTGATGTTTTTTCAAGCTTTATAAAGCATATACATATTTTCATCAAATAGCATTGTTAAAAGTAAAACCAACTACACTTTCTTCTTTTATAGAAAAAGTATCATATTTTCCGTTAGTATACTCACTAATAATCCTCTTCCAAAAATTATGAGCAGGCAAGTTATTTGTCCACACGGATATTTCCCAATCACCAGGGAACATATCAAAAATCTTCATAGAAGCCACCTTGCCAACTCCCTTATGACGATATTTTTTCATAACAAAAAATTCAGCTATATTATGAGGGTTAGACAAATTATTATATTCACAGCAAGACCTTATCAAAACCAATCCTGCAAGCTTTCCATCTACTCTGATAAAAAATGGGTATCTTCCATCCTCATTCCAATAGTCATCAATATATTCATAACCGAAGTATCCATATTCATCTATATCATCATCAGAAAACTCCGAAAAATCATAATTGTATAATTCTAACATCTGAACGAAAACAGATTTTTGTTCGATTAGTATAGGTTCAATACTAATATTCATAAATTACCTCTAATAATTCCAATTTATCTCCCGATAATATCCTTTATTACCTCACTGCCTGCGATAATGCCTGCTACCGATGGTACAAAGGCTACGCTGGCACATACAGGCTTACCATTGTCTTGTATTATTGTTTCTATTGGTTTTATGGCTGGTTCGGTAGAGTATACTACCTTTAAATCCTTAACACCACGCTTTTTCAGCTGTTGACGCATAACCCTTGCAAGTGGGCATACAGTAGTTTTATAAATATCAGTTACCACAAATGCAGTAGGGTCTAGCTTATTACCTGCACCCATACAGCTTATTACAGGCACATTACTTTCTTTAGCCTTCATAATAATCTCTATTTTGCCCGAAACTGTGTCTATTGCGTCTATCACATAATCGTACTTAGTAAAATCAAATTCGTGTGAATTTTCTGGAAGAAAAAAGGTTTTATGAATATTAACAGTAGCTTCTGGGTTAATTGATTTTATTCTTTTTGCAACTACATCTACCTTATCTTCCCCTATATTATCTACAGTAGCTATTATCTGACGATTAATATTCGTTATATCGACTACATCATTATCTATTACATCAATGGTTCCAACACCACTTCGTGCAAGTACCTCGGTAACATATCCACCAACACCACCAACACCAAAAACTGCCACACGGCTGTTTTTCAGCCTTTCCATTGCAGGCTTACCTAATAGCAATTCAGTTCTGTAGAAAATATCGTTCATAATCTGCACCTCTTACTATAACTAGTTATAATATCTATCTTTATTATTTTTGTTATTAAGTATAATAATATCACAAA
>JAZSEI010000085.1:0-11640 GCA_045531635.1 Acutalibacteraceae bacterium | reverse complement strand
ATTTCGAAATTCCCTCCCTTACAATCTTTGCTTACTTTCTTTTGTAAGAAAGTGAGTGCCCGTGCGGCATAAGCACTATAAAAATGAAAAGTTTTATATATAAAAATAGTTTGTAAGAGTATAAAATCTAAGCTTATAAATAAAAGCAAGAAAGACACCAACACATTATATGTGTCCCATATAAAAAATGCTTTAATCTAGTATAAACTAAATATAAACTATAAAACCATAGTGTTATGCTATAAGCCACCAGAGTGCAACTCTGACAGAAAAACTCCAATTTATATACTAACAAAAATAAAAAGCTTACATCGTATCAAATCGCTGTAAGCTTTTTGTTATTACTGTGTGTTATGCTAATACAAATGTTTTTACAATGGCATAGCCTAAAACAACTATACCAAGTATAATTCTATACCAGCCAAACACCTTAAAGTCGTTTTTCTTGATATATTTTAGCAGGAATTTAATTACTACAATAGATACTAAGAACGCTGTAACAAAGCCGATTATAAGCACTGCAAGCTCTATAGCTGTAAAGCTTAAACCAAATTTAAGTAGTTTTAGCAGGCTTGCACCAGCCATTACAGGTATAGCCAAGAAGAATGTAAACTCTGCTGCTGTTGTTCGTGAAACACCTATTAATAATGCACCAATTATTGTAGCACCCGAGCGTGATACACCTGGGAATATAGCAGCCAAAAGCTGGAACATACCTATAATAATTACAAGCTTATATGTAAGATCCTTTAAGCTGTCTACCTTTGGTGTTCTTTTTTTGTTCCAATTTTCAACAATAATAAATGCAATACCAAAAACTATAAGAGCTATTGCAACCACTACATAATTGTAAAGATATTTTTCAAGAATTTCGTCAAGCAATATACCTACAACTGCAGCAGGTATGCAGGCTACTAATATTTTAAACCATAGCTGCATTATATCCATATCTACTATAGACGCAATGCCCTTTTTGTCTTTCTTCTTTTTGGTGAATGGCCATATCTGCTTCCAGAAGATTATTACTACAGCCAATATAGCACCAAGCTGTATAACAACCTCAAACATACTCCAGAAGCCGTCTGAAACCATTGTAAATGGTACAAACTCCTCTAGCAATATCATATGACCCGTACTGCTTATAGGCAACCACTCTGTAATACCCTCTACTACACCAAACAGCACAGCCTTTAAGCATTCAAGTATTGTATTAAAATTAATCAAGCTACTACCTCCGATTATTCAGCTATGTGCCACTTAATACCCTGTGGAGTATCCTCTAGCACGATGTTTCTAGCTTTTAGCTCATCTCTTATTTTATCGGCTGTAGCCCAGTCTTTATTTTTTCTAGCCTCTGTACGCTGTGCAATTAAAGCTTCAATCTCTGCTGTATCTACATCAGACGAATTGCTTTTCTCGTCCTGCTGTGTAAGCAAGCCAATTGAAAGCACCTTGTCAAAGTCCTCTAGTAGATATCTTTTTGTAACATCGTTAATATCTGCCTTTAATACATCATAAACAGCTGTAAGAGCAAGTGATGTGTTAAGGTCGTTATCCATAGCTGATTTAAAGCTGTCTTTGTACTGCTGTGCCTTTTCTAAATCAACCTCACCGTCTGTTGAAAGTGCGTTAATTCTCTTTATAAGCTTTTCGTAAGCCTTTGCAGTGTTGTCTAGGCTTTCATAAGTGAATGTAAGTGGCTTTCTGTAATGTGACTGCAAGCAGAACATACGGTAAACAAGTGGGTTATAGCCCTTTTCTTCTAATAGTGAAACTGTTAAGAAGTCACCCTTTGATTTACTCATCTTACCTCTTGCGTCATTTAGATGAAGCACATGGAACCAATAATTACACCACTTATGACCCACAAAAGCCTCACTTTGTGCAATTTCGTTTGTGTGGTGAGGGAATGCGTTATCTACGCCACCACAGTGAATATCAAGGTATTCGCCCAAATGCTTTACACTTATTGCAGAGCATTCAATATGCCAGCCTGGGTAGCCATTACCCCATGGGCTATCCCATTTAAGCTCCTGGTCTTCAAACTTAGATTTTGTAAACCATAGTACAAAGTCACTCTTATTTCTTTTGTTTTCATCCTCTTCAACGCTGTCACGCACACCAACAGCTAAATCCTCTTCGTTCTGATTGCCGAAAACATAGTAGTTATCTAGCTTAGATGTGTCAAAGTAAACATTGCCACCAGCCTCGTAAGCATAGCCTTTTTCGATAAGTACAGAAACCATATTGATAAACTCATCAATGCAGTTTGTAGCTGGCTCTACAACATCTGGTGTTTTAATGTTAAGCTTTTCGCAGTCTGCAAAGAAAGCATCTGTATAAAACTTTGCAATCTCCATTACTGTTTTCTTTTCTCTTTTTGCACCAGCAAGCATTTTATCCTCGCCTGTGTCTGCGTCGCTTGAAAGATGACCAACATCTGTTATGTTCATAACTCTTGTTACATCATAGCCAGCATATCTAAGATACTTTTCAAGCACATCCTCCATTATATAAGTACGCAAATTACCTATATGTGCATAGTGGTAAACTGTAGGGCCACAGGTGTACATACGCACCTTGTTACCCTCGTGTGGAATAAATTCCTGCTTTTTCTGTCCCAGAGTATTATATAGCTCCATATTTCTTCCTCCGTTTATTTATTAATTACAATATTTATATGTAGATAGATTTTAAAATAAGCTGTAAATTAATACTTTTTATTTTGCGTTTTTGTACAAGTCAGCATTATCCTTTAGATAAACAACACCCGAAATTATTGTAAGTGCAACTGACACCCAAATTACAGCAGTAGTAATAATACCAAAAATAGATGTTAAATCGCTGTTTCCTGTAAGCTGTAGCACAGCCTGTAGTGTGATTGTAACGATTATAGCTATCATCTGGCTAACTGTTTTTGCCTTGCCCCACATATTAGCAGCCACAACAGTACCCTTTGCAGCAGCTACAAGTCTTACAGATGTTACTGCAAATTCTCTGAAAAGCACAATAATTGCAGGCACAGCACCCATTATCCCCATTTGTATAAAGCAACAAAAAGCAGAAATAACAAGTATTTTATCTGCTAAAGGGTCTGCAAATTTACCAAAGTCAGTTATCATATTATATTTTCTTGCGATATATCCATCAAGAAAATCTGTAATTGAAGCCAAAGCAAATACAATCAACGCCCACAAACAGCTAAAAGGTATTTGCTCGATAAGTAAAAATGCCACAAAAAATGGTACAAGTAAAATTCTTAGTAATGTTAGTTTATTTGGTAAGTTCATAATAATATCCTCCTTACACCCAATGTCGTCAACCTAACGACATTACCATTAAATCATTGTGCCTATTGGGTCACAGTCAAGAAAATCGTCAATCTCAACCATAACAAAATCGCCTATTTGTGGCTTTTTGTCGCCATTTACGCTAAAGAACACCTTACCGTCAACATCAGGAGAATCTGCCATAGTTCTGCCAAAATAGCACTCTGCATAACGGTCGTAGCCCTCGCAAACTACCTCTATCTGCTTACCAATTAAGCTTTGGCAATACTCCTCCATTATCATCATCTGTTGCTCCATAATAATTTCGGCTCTTCTCTGCTTTACTTCGTCATCAATCTGATTTTCAAACTCTGCTGCAGGAGTATCCTCCTCCTGAGAATAAGCAAAGCAACCTAGCCTTTGGAATTTCATATCCTTTACAAACTCAGCAAGCTCTGTAAATTCCTCCTCGGTTTCTCCTGGGAAGCCACATATAAATGTAGTACGCAATACCGTATCTGGTGCTTTTTCTCTAAGCTTATTTATTACATTAACGATTGTTTCTTTGTTGCCTCGTCTGTTCATAGATTTAAGCACTCTGTCGTTACAGTGCTGTAAAGGAATATCAATATAGTTAAGCACCTTTTCTTGTGTTGCAATACAGTCAATAAGCTCGTCTGTAATTTCGTCTGGATAGCAATATAAAAGTCTTATCCACTTTAAATCCTCTATCTCGCAAAGCTGATTAAGTAGCTTTGGTAGTGCAAGCTCGTTATAAAGGTCTATACCATAGCGTGTTGTATCCTGTGCAATAAGAATAAGCTCCTTAACACCACTTGCTACAAGCTGTTTTGCTTCTTCCACTAAAGACTCCATAGTACGACTTCTGAATTTACCTCTTATCATAGGTATTGCACAGTATGTACATCTGTTGTCACAGCCATCGCCAAGCTTTAGATAAGCATAGTGTGGTGGTGTGCTTTGTACTCTGCCACCCTCTAATGGTAGCAATAGCTTGTCTGGGTATAGCTCTGTTTGTTCGCCCTCAAGGCACTTTTTTACAACCTCTGCAATATCCTCGTTAGCACCAATACCAAGCACAGCGTCAACCTCATAAAGCTGTTCTTTAACCATATGCTGGTATCTTTCTGCCAAGCAACCTGTTACAATTATTCTTTTAATTTTACCCTCTGCCTTAAGCTTGCCAAGCTCGATAATCTCGTCTATGCTCTCTTGCTTTGCAGACTCGATAAAGCCACAGGTATTTACAATAACAACATCAGACATAGCAGGGTCGGCTACTATTTTATATCCACTCTGTTTAAGAGTAAAAAGCATCATTTCGGCATCAACCTGATTTTTGGCACAACCAAGGCTGACAATACCAATTCTCTCGTTCATAAATAAAACCTCTCAATTTAGCGTTAGTATAAATTGTACATATATAAACAATTTTATCATAAAACATCATATTTGTCACTATGTATACTTTTCTTAAAATGGTTTTTTAAGGAAATTTAATGCTTACATTCTAATTTTTTACATAAAATAAATACCACTTAAAATCTTTTACCGATTTTAAGTGGTGTTTTTTTATGGTGTTTATTATTAAATTACTAATTTCTGTCCACATCCTAGCCCATGAACCGAACTGATATTAGGGATAAGCGAGTAAATATCGTCTTTTTTTATTATTCCTCGTTGACATATTTTCTCGATTTCGTTAATTATACGGCTACCATCTTTTAACGCTTTATTATATAAATCTAAAAAAGAGTTATTCGAAACTATATTGCTATCCATAGGGTGAGCCCACTCTTCGTGTTCAAGGTTTAGATAATCTGAGCTTTCAGCAACATCTCTGTGATACGAAAATGAGCTTGTACCTTTTAAAATAGGGTCAAGCCAATCCATAATCTTTCTTTTTCTTCCCTTAGAATCATATTTTAATAATTTCATAAATAAGCCTGTTTGATAAAAAGCCTCTTCAAAAATCTTGCCACCGTTTTTCATTCCGTATGTTTTTTCTAAGCTTTTTGTAATGGTTGAAGTAAGCTCGGTACTAAGTGGCTCTGATACTTTAAAATCATTATGAACAGGGTGTGTTTTATAGTCTACCTTCTCTTTTTCTTTAATCAAATATATATCAATTAGGTTTTCTACTATACCGTGCTTCCATGTATCTTTTTTAGGATCTCTTGTATGATCTCCTGCACAATGAATTATCAAAGGGTGTGTGTATGCATCTAAAATATGGTGCATTATATATCCTGGGCCAATAAATAATCTTGTTTGTTCATTTTCTATTGCTCCAGTATTAGCAGCTTCTTTTAAATAACGATATACAAATTCTGGAAAACTATAGTCTTGAAGTAAAGCTGAATTTCCTACATTTCTATTTAGAGATT
Organism: Acutalibacteraceae bacterium; assembly: GCA_045531635.1. Taxonomy (GTDB): domain Bacteria; phylum Bacillota; class Clostridia; order Oscillospirales; family Acutalibacteraceae; genus CAG-964. Next base: position 5,963 of record JAZSEI010000085.1, on the reverse strand, counting down.
TTTTATTCCATATCTTATAAAAATTATGGTATATCAAAAAGTCATGTCCTTGAGCGAAGAAGTTATATTTATCATAGTTTGGTAGTGTTTGTAATGTTTTTGGGTCTAAATGCTCTTTTAATTCTTTGTAAAAAATATCATGTGTTTTTGGGCCTGGCATTTAAGTGTCCTCCATACTGTGCTAAGTGCTGTGTGTTGTAAAATTGTTTTAAATACTTGTATTCTTCTTATGCAATATACGCTTTATTAGACTTACGGATATAAGCGTTATACTCGGGGTATTCTGTTACAAGTCCCTCATAAACTATATTATTTTTCAAAACCTCATAAAAATCAACAGGTTTTATATCTTTTGGATCTTCTCCATTAAAAATATTGATTCCACTTTCTTGCAATACAGTTGCTACCCACTGTGAGCAGAAAAATTTATCCTTTGAGTTTGCTCCTTTACCACATAATAGCATAGTAATCAAGCCTGCAAAGTTATATCCGTATTGCTCCTTATTCTCCCAATAGCAATCTAACACTTTAGATAAATTGTTATATTGTTCTTGAGTTACACTTAATTCCATTACTGCTATTTTGCTTATATCTTGCTTTAAAGCAAACATACCATCTCTTATATCCTCTTTAATCAAGCCAGCATTAAAAGGATTGTCTAACTCCTTTCTGGCAAAAGACATCATCTCATCTAATTTAGAATTTATTGAAAGAGAGATATGAGAGTAGTTAGCTCCAGAACAGCCGTTCCCATAACGCAAGTAAGTTCTTAACTTTATTAATCTACCTGGTATTGTATCTGTATAGCTTGCTACTATTTGTATTTTTTTTAATTCCATGATGTTCACCTGTTAGGGATCAATTTTATTACATTTTCAATTCCAATATGATTTACACTACTACTTTAAACCGAGTTTATTTATACCACAATATACCAAATAAATCAATAAAATGTGCATTGAAACAAGCAATTTTGTCGATTTATCAAATAGCTGATTATTTTAAAGCCCTAATTATATGTATAATTGCCCCTATATTATATGGTGCTGTAAATGCTTGCCTTGTATGTAGATTATTGATATAATATAATGGAATATCAAATTTTGTGAGGTGTACCACTTGCTAAAGAATAACGAAGAGCTACAACCACTTGGTAACGGTATAAATGTAATAGTTTCAGACGAACATCATTTTTTTACAGATACAATATTGCTTGCTGATTTTGCAAAGCCTAAGGCTAAAGAAACTGCTGTAGATTTAGGCACAGGCTGTGGCACAATTCCACTTTTGTGGTGTAAAGAAAACGCCCCAAAGCATATTTACGCTGTAGAAATTCAAGAAAACGGTGCAGATATGACACAGCGTTCTGTTGTACTTAATAAGCTAGAGGATAAAATAACTGTTGTAAATAAAGACCTTAAAGAGCTAAAGGGTGTGTTGCCGTTTGGTTGCTTTGATGTTGTTGCGTGTAATCCTCCATACAAGCCTATAGGAACAGGTGTAGTAAGCCAAGGACATTCACATTCTATTATCCGTCACGAAAGCAGCTGTACTGTAGATGATGTTGTAAAAAGTGCAGTATCGCTTTTAAGATTTAACGGAAGATTCTGCCTTTGCTTGCGTCCAGAACGACTTACAGATGTTATAACAGCTTTTCGTAATAATGGTGTAGAGCCTAAGCGTTTAAGAATGGTACAGCAACGCAAGGACAAAGCCCCAAAGCTATTTTTAATAGAGGGCAAGCGTGGTGGCAAGCAGGGTGGCTTGGTAGTATTGCCAACATTGCTTATAGAAAACGACAACGGAGAATTCTCTGACGAGATGATGCAAATATATGGTTCTTTTAAGGAGTTGACATAATGGCAGGAATTTTATATGTAGTAGGCACACCAATAGGAAATTTAGGTGATATATCACCTAGAGCCTTATCAGTGCTTGAGCAGGTTGATTTTATTGCAGCTGAAGATACAAGAGTAACCCTAAAGCTTCTTAACCACTTCGAGATTAAAAAGCCTATGGTAAGCTATTTTGAGCATAACAAGCACGAGCGTGGCGAAATTATCTGCCAAAGAATTTTAAACGGCGAAAGCTGTGCAATTGTAACCGACGCAGGTATGCCATGTATATCTGACCCTGGCGAAATGCTTATTAAACAGTGCATAGAATATGGAATAAAAACTCAGGTTGTACCAGGGCCAAGTGCTGTAATATCTGCACTTGCAATTTCTGGCTTACCAACAGGCAGATTTACCTTTGAAGGTTTTTTAAGTGTAAATAAAAAAAGCAGACGAGAGCATTTAAACGAGGTAAAAAATGAAAAGCGAACTATGATTTTTTACGAAGCTCCACACAAGCTTAACGCTACCCTGAAGGATATGCTTGAAAGCTTTGGCGATAGAAAAATCTCGATAGTGCGCGAGCTTACTAAAATTCACGAGGAGGTTATAAACACCACTCTCGAAAAGGCTGTAGAGGCTTATAAGGACGCTCCACTAAAGGGTGAAATTGTGCTTATCATAGAGGGTGCTACAATAGAAGAAGCCACCGAGGAATACACTCTTGAAGACGCTGTAAAAATGGCACAGGCTATGGCTGAGGACGAAAACATATCAATCAGCGAGGCCACAAAGAAAATAGCCAAGCTTACTGGTATAAAAAAAGGTGTAATTTACAAGGCTATTACCGAAGGAGATAATTAAAATGACATACAACGACGCTATTTCTAAAATAGATTCTCTTATGATGTTCGGCTCTCGACCAGGGCTTGACAGAATATTTGAACTGCTGGATTTAATGGGCAACCCACAAGACAAGCTTAAATATGTACACATTGCAGGCACTAACGGAAAGGGTTCTACAAGCAAGATGATTTCTGCTGTGCTTACAAACGCAGGCTACAAAACAGGCTTATTTATATCACCTTATATTATAGATTTTACCGAGCGTATTCAGATAGACAACCAGATGATTCCACACAATGAGCTTACTCGCTGTGTAGAAGAAACCTTCCCACTTATTGAACAGCTAAGCGAAAAGGGTACCATAATAACCGAGTTTGAATATATAACAGCCCTTGCCTTTAAATGGTATGCAGAAAACAACTGTGACATCGTAGTGCTAGAAACTGGTATGGGTGGTACACTTGACAGTACAAATGTTGTTAAGGATACTCTTGTTTCTGTTATAACATCAATAAGCTATGACCACACTGCAATACTTGGCGAAACTCTTAGCGAAATTTCTGCACAAAAGGCAGGAATTATAAAGCAAAATTCAAGCACAGTATATTTCAGACAGGGTGATGTTTCTGACGAAGTTATAGCAGAATTTGCCAAAAAGGCAAACAGCGATTTAATTTACGCAGACGAATTTAAGCTTGAAATAACAGAAAAAAGCATTGAACATACAAAATTCATCTGCGACAACAAAGAGCTTACAATCCACCTTATAGGTGAACATCAAACCAAAAACGCAAGACTTGCTCTTGGTGCTGTTAATCAGCTAATAGATAAATACGACTTTAATATTAGCAACGAAAATATAATAGCAGGTTTTAAAAAGGCAGAAATGCCAGCAAGACTGGAGCTTATGTGCAAAGAGCCTATTGTACTTGTTGATGGTGCACATAATCCAAACGGTATGCAGGCTCTAGCAAATGCTATTAAGGAATATTTGCCAAACAAAAAGATTATCTGCATTATGGGTATGCTAACGGACAAAGACAGTAACTCATCGCTTGAATATATCGACAATTTAATTGATACTGTAATAACTCTGGAGCCAAACAACCCACGCAAACAAACAAGCAAAGAGCTTGCAGAAAAGGCTGTTAAATTCTTTGACAAGGTTTACCCTATGGATAGCTACTCCGAGGCTATAGAAAAAGCTTTAGACCTTGCAGATAACGACAGTGCTGTGCTAGTATGTGGCTCGCTTTATCTTGCTGCTGAGCTACGCCCACTTATTGCAAACGAACTAAATAAACGCAACAAAACAGTTTTAGTATAATACTAAAAACTGATAATTTTTGCAGTATAGGTAGTGTATATTTATACTGCAGATGATTGAGTTTTTGGTGTAGAGTTTACACTCTGGTGTTTGTTCTCGAACCGTTAGTTTGTAATTGTTCAAAGTATTTTTATATGGGACGCATATAATGCGTCGGTGTCTTACTTACTTTTATAGCAAGCTTAAAATAGCTACTCTTACAGACTGTTTTTATATAAACACCTTTTTATTTTTAATAGTGTTCAAGCCACACGGGCTCTTACTTTCTTACAAAAGAAAGTAAGCAAAGATTGTAAGGGAGGGAATTTCGGAATCCCCTCCCTTAACCCTCCCCACACGACCAAAGGGGGTCAAGCCCCCTTATGGAATCCCCACGCTTAGTCATACTTTTTATTGATTAGTATTAGTTTTTTAAGTGGGAAAGTTCGTATTAAGGCTTGTGTATAAACCAAAGCTCAAAGAATTCTTTTTTATCCTCTGCATTTTGCAGGGGATTTTTTTTGCCGAAAAATTCGGAGAAAACTTTGTAAAGGAAGGATAAAAAATATGTATGTACAGGCTATTACCACGCAGGGCGATTTAACCGTTATGCTTATTGGTGATATAGACCACCACACAGCACGAGAAATGCGAAAAGAGATTGACACACTTATCGAGAAAAACCACCCCTCTTTATTAAGGCTAGATTTTTCTGCTGTGCAATTTATGGACAGCTCTGGAATAGGCTTAATAATGGGCAGATACCGACTTATGCGACTTATAGGAGGCACAGTACTTGTGTGCAATGTTCCTCCACATTTAAAAAGGCTTATGGATTTATCGGGTATAGGCTCATTAGGAGTGCTGGAATATAAAGGAAAGGAAGCTATAAAATGAACATTATAAACGAAATGAAGATTATGTTTGACAGCAAAAGCTGTAACGAAGCCTTTGCCAGAGGTGCTGTTGCAAGCTTTGTAGTACAGCTTGACCCTACCGTTGCAGAGCTTTCTGACATAAAAACAGCTGTATCAGAGGCTGTAACAAATGCCATTGTTCACGGCTATAGCAACACCATAGGTACAGTTACAATAAAAGTACAAATAACAGACAACGCAAATGTTATTATTCAGGTTAAAGACAAAGGCGTTGGTATAGAAAACATCTCACAAGCTATGGAGCCTATGTTCACTACCGGTGGCAACGAGCGTGCAGGCTTGGGGTTTGCTGTTATGCAAAGCTTTATGGATAAGGTAAAGGTATCATCAAAACCAAATAAGGGTACTACCGTAACAATGGAAAAATACATAATCCCTCGCCTATCATCACGAGGCTGATATGAATAGAAACGAATTTATCGAAAACAACCTCGGCTTAGTTCATTCGTGTGCCATACGCTTTAAAGGTAAAGGTATAGAATATGATGATTTATACAGTGCTGGCTGTGTTGGCTTGATTAAGGCTGTTGATAATTTTGACACTGAACGAGGTTTGTGCTTTTCTACATACGCAGTACCCGTTATTCTAGGAGAAATACGCAGGCTCTTCCGTGATGGTGGTACTGTAAAGGTAAGCAGAAGCCTAAAGGAGCTATCTATGAAAATCAACCGAGTAGCAAAGGATTTTCAAGATAAAAACGGCGTTGAACCAACCATACATCAGCTTGCAGAAATAATGGAGCTAGAGCCATCACAAATAGCACAGGCAATAAATGCATCCTCTCACCCACTATCACTAACCTACGACAACGACAGTGGCGAAAAACAGCTTGATATTCCAATTCAACCACCCGAAGAAAAGCTGACCGAGCTTATGGCTCTAAGGCAAATTATAGGTGAACTTGACCTTACCGACCGTCAGATAATCACTCTGCGTTTTTTCAAAAACAAAACGCAGTCCGAAACTGGCAAGCTACTTAATATGTCACAGGTACAAATATCCCGAAAAGAAAAACGGATACTCGAAAAAATGCGTGA
>JAZSEI010000004.1:0-47785 GCA_045531635.1 Acutalibacteraceae bacterium | reverse complement strand
CTCTTTTGTAAGTTTGACTATAAAATTTAATTGTAGTATCATAAAACAATAAAATCTAATTTAAAAATAAATTTGAATTTAGAGGAAAAAACATGAAAAATATTAAAGCAAAAAAGATAATATATCTATTCATTACAATATTATTTTTGTTTGTTGTTCAAACCTTTGCAAGTAAAATAGGTGGTTTTGTAGCTGGTTTATTTAATTATGCAACGATTGATAAAGACAGCACTTTTATGAGCATTTCTGTTCACCATATTATTCAAATGATGGTTGCTTTGCTGATTATGTTTATTATAGGAAAGAAAAAAGAATTAAAGTTTTGTTTAAAGCCAAAGGTAAACAAGAGTGGCATATTATATACGTCAATTTTCGCTATTGTCATCTTAATATATGTTCTTATCAGTTATGTGGTTGGTTATGCGATTGGTTCAATTGCACCTTATGAATACGATTTAAATACAGTAAATATTTTGGGAACATTAGGATTTCAATTATTGCTGTCAGGAACATCAGAAGAAATTTTGTTCAGAGCACTGCCTATTACTGTTCTTGGTGGCTCAATTTGCAAAGATAATAAGAAGATTTACGCATTTGAAATTATACTAGCTTCTGTATTATTTTCAATTGCACATATTAAATGGACAATTTTCCCTTTTACATTATCGTTTTCGTGGTTTCAGTTAATTTATGCATTTATATTAGGAACAGCTTATGGTGTTACATATATTAAATCAAAAAGCATTATTTACCCTATGATAATGCATGGGTTGAGTAATTTTTTTATGGTTGGAATAGGATATATATTTGATGTTGTGATGAATTAATATATAATATTTATAGCTAATTATCAAATTTTAAGAGGTGACCCTTATGCTACTACAACCAAATTATTATGACTACTTTGAATGTATAGCCGACAAATGCAAGGATAATTGCTGTATTGGCTGGGAGATTGATATTGATGACAACACCTATGAAGAATATATGAAAATTAATGGCACACTTGGTAGCCGACTAAGGGAATCGATAGAAACTAAAGACGGTGTACATTCATTTAAGCTTGATAAAAACGAGCGTTGCCCTTTTTTGAACAGCAATAATTTGTGTGATATAATTTGCGAGCTGGGTAAAGACAAGCTATGCCACATTTGCAAGCACCACCCACGATATATAAATAATTATGAGGATATTACAGAAATAGGCTTAGGTCTTGCTTGTGAGGAGGCTTGCAGAATTATACTTAGTCAGCAATCTCCCACATATATTATAAACAGTAATACAAAGCAAAAATTCACACTTGAAGAATCAAATTCAAAAACCTTTACATATCTTTATAAAGCACGAGATATTATTATAGGCTTATTGCAAAACAGAAATTACAATATACAGCTAAGACTATCTGCAACTATTGCTTTATGTGACTATATTCAAAGCGATTGGTTTTCTGACAAAAGTGATGACGAGCTTATACTATCACTTGATAATCTAAAAAAAGAAGCTGATGCTATATTTAACAGTATTGACAAAAATACTACTGATTGCACTACTGTTGATAAAAATAAGCTTATAAGCTTGATTATCAGCGACTATACCAAGCTTGAGGTTCTTGACAATAATTGGATAGACTTAATCAACAGCACATTAAGCTATATTGACAATAATGACAATTGCTTGTTAGATTTTAACTTTAATAACAGCGACTTAATTTTTGAAAATATTCTTGTTTATTTTATGCACAGATATTTTCTTGAAAATTGCTTAAATGATTGTATTATAGAAAACGGGTTTTATATACTTTCGGAATATGTAATAATAAAAAGCCTATACGCTTATTGTCAAAACACAGGTAATAGCAAGTATACTCTTGAAGATATAGTACACAGCTATTCAAAGGAAATTGAATATTCTGATATTAATATGGAAGATTTGCTTGAGAGCTTTGCTGATAATATTGCCTATAATAAAGAAAATATATTTTCACTTATACTATAAAACAAAAAGCATTATGAGTCACAGCTATAAAAGTGTACCCATAATGCTTTTATTCTTAATATTATTTAATATCGAACCCAACCAACTAAACGCTGAATTTGAGATGCCTTACCCAAATCGCCATATATTCTAAGTTTGCCTACAGTATAGGCTGCCATAGCGTTCATTTCGCCTCTTGCAATTTTAAGAAAATCGTATGTATCTGCAACAAATAATGTATCATGATTCTTATAATCATAAGGCTCTACGGTTACTTTTCCGTCATTAAATAGTACATAAAAGGTGCCTCCACCCTCGCCTGTCATAGTAACCTGCATTGCAATATGCTCGGTACATTCGTGTACATCTGAGTGAATAAAAATATTTTTGATTTCGTTGAACGCTTCCTGAAAAATCATACTTATCCTCCATTTTTTGAGCTTACTGGTTATAAGCTCATCATATAATACCTCAATATTTTAACGGAATCCTTTAATATATACATATTAAATCTCCGAAAAAAATATTACTGAATTGTAACTTTATTTATGGTAACATTACACCCGTATAAAGTCAATAACCAAATTTTATTTTGTAGTATTATGCAAAAGTAACATATACAACCTTTGTTATTTGTGATAATTAACTATATGAAATTCAGCATAAAATTAACCCTCAAAGCTTCACTATAAAGTAAAGTTTGAGGGTGTATGTTGTAACTATTATTCTGTTATTTAACTATTCTGCAACCACAATTACATAGCTTGGCTATAAAAACATCGCTATACTCTGCTTTTAGAATATCAGCTGTAGACTCTGCGTTTTGCTGTGTTCTGTAAACACCATAGACAGTTGGTCCACTACCACTCATTACAGAAGCAAGTGCACCATTTTCTTTCATAATCGACTTAATTTTCTGCACCTCGTCAATTTGTAAAAGACTGTCAAAATCGTTATATAGGCCATTACAAAAAACCTCTACGCTATTGCAATACATTGCGTTTATTACAGCTGTACTGTGAACAGCTGTTGAGTATGGTCTTTCGTCTGATTTTTTATAAGCCAGAGGTGTAGACACATTAACATAAGGCTTGCAAAGTAAAATATATTTATCCTGCATACACTGGATATTCTCTAGCTTTTTTAGAGTTGTACCAATACCTGTTGCAAGCATTGTGCCACCGTATAAGCAAAATGGAACATCAGCACCAATTTTTGCACCTAGCTGTGCAAGTGTGTCTATACTTAGGTCTGTGTTATAAAGCTCGTTTAAAGCCATAAGCACAGCAGCACCATCTGTACTGCCACCAGCCAATCCAGCCTGTGCTGGAATATTTTTTTGAATATGAATATCTACATTACATTCTATATTACAATGCTCTGCAAATAGCAATACAGCCTTGTATGCAGTGTTGCGTTCATCACAAGGCACAAAGTTTTTATCGCAGGTAAGCTTTATACCACCATTATTCTTACTGACTGTTACAGTGTCACACAAATCAACAGCTTGCATAATCATATCTACTGTATGATAACCATTTTCAAGCTTACCGGTAATATCTAATGTAAAATTAATTTTTGCAGGTGCCAGAACCTTTACCATTTTGTCACTTCCTAAAAAATCACTTTATTTCTTTTAAAAATTCTTCTATTCTATCAAGTGCCTCTATAATATGCTTTATCGAAAAAGAATAAGATACTCGTATAAAGCCCTCTCCACTATCACCAAACGCATTACCTGGTACAACTGCTACGCTTTTAGCCTTTAGCAAACGCATACAGAAATCCTCTGATGATAAGCCTGTGCTTTTAATGCAAGGGAATGCATAGAACGCACCCTCTGGCTCAAAGCAGCTAAGGCCCATTTCTCTAAAGCGTTTAACTACTAAGCGTCTACGCATATCGTATTCGTCACGCATTTTTTGAACATCCTTGTCGCCATTTCTTAGCGCTTCAATAGCAGCATACTGTGCAGTTGTTGGAGCACTCATTATTGCAAACTGGTGTAGCTTTGTCATTGCGTCGGTTAATGGCTTTGGTGCAAGTGAATAACCCAAACGCCAGCCTGTCATTGAATATGATTTTGAAAAGCCACTTACAACCACAGTACGCTGCTGCATACCGTCTATCTCGGCAAAGGAAATATGCTTTTTACCGTTGTATGTAAGCTCGGCATAGATTTCGTCTGAAATAACAAACAGATTATACTTTTCTACAATTTCAGCTATAGCCTCAAGCTCTTTTCTCTCCATAATTGCACCTGTAGGATTATTAGGGAAAGGTAGTACCAAAAGCTTTGATTTTGGTGTAATCACCTTTTCAAGTAGCTGTGGCATAAGCTTAAAGTTATCCTCTTCTCTTGTTTCTACCACAACAGGTACACCGTCTGCCATTTGTACAAGTGGCTCGTAGCAAACAAAGCTAGGTTGTGGAATAAGCACCTCGTCACCTGGATTAATAAGTGTACGCATTGCAAGGTCGATAGCCTCTGAGCCACCAACAGTTACAAGGCACTCCTCAACACCATTATATTCTACATTAAATCTTCTGTGGTAATATCTTGCAATTTCATTTCTTAGCTCGGTTAAGCCCTTATTAGAGGTGTATTTTGTTTGACCAGCCTGAAGCGAAGCAATACCTGCCTCTCTTATGTGCCATGGAGTTTTAAAGTCAGGCTCTCCAATGCTAAGCGAAATAATATTTTCCATTTCGCTTGCAATGTCAAAAAACTTTCTTATACCTGACGGTTTGATTTCTTTTATTTTATTGTTTAGTACGCTCTCGTAATCTATCACAGTATAATACTCCTTTTGTCCTGTTCTTCTTCATCATAAAAAGATATACCCTTCTTTTTATAGGTTTTAAGCTGGAATCTTGTATTTGTTGACAGCACACCATCTAGTGTAGCTAAACGTTTTGCAACAAACATAGCAATATCTGTAATACTCTCTGCCTTTACGCAAGCAAGAAGGTCGTAACCACCTGCCATAAGGTATAAAGAGTCAACCTCGTCAAAATCTAAAATCTGCTTTGCAATTGTATCAAAGCCTGTATCCTTTTGTGGAGTAACCTTTAGCTCTATATAAGCAGTAGCCTTAGCATTAGGCACCTTGTTGTAATTTATTATCGCCTTATAGCCCTTTATAACACCGTCTTTTTCGTACTGCTTTATTTTTGCTTTTATATTTTCTTCGGTTTCGTTAAGCATTACAGCCATTTCTGCATAAGAAAGATCGCTGTTTTCGCTTAGTAGCTGTAAGATTTTATCCATAGTAGCTCACCCCATAAAATTAATATCTACAATAATTATATAACAAAATTTTTCTACTGTCTACATCAAGTTACTGTGTTGAATAAGATTATGCAATGTGTTAAAATTATTCTATAGATTTTACAAAATAAAGGAATTTAATTATGAGAGAAATAGTAATAGGTAAAAACGACGCCAACCAGCGTTTAGATAAATTTTTGACCAAACGCTTTAAAAGTATGCCTAAAGCACTTATGTATAAATATATACGCACAAAGTATATTAAGGTGAACAACAAGAGGTGCGAAATTTCTACAATGCTAAACGAAGGCGATGTACTAAAGCTTTTTATTAAAGATGAGTTTTTTGAAGACGACACACCAAACGAAAACTATGATTTTCTTAAAGCACCAACAAAGCTTGATATTATTTATGAGGATAATAATATTCTGCTTTTAAATAAAAAGCCTGGTGTTATTGTTCATCCAGATGAAAAATATCATTTTGATTCTTTAATTTCGAGGGTGTTACATTATCTTTATGACAAGGGTGAATATAACCCAAAGGACGACAAAGCCTTTGCACCTGCACTTGTAAACAGAATAGACCGTAACACAGGTGGTATTGTTATTGCTGCAAAAAATGCTGACAGCCTTAGAGCCTTAAACGCTAAAATGAAAACACGAGAGCTTACCAAGCTTTATTTATGTATGGTACAAGGCACAGTTAAGCGTAAAGAAGGCATATTAGGTGGTCATCTTGAAAAGAATGAAAAGAAAAACAAAGTAGCCATACTAAAAAAGCCTACCCCAAACAGCAAGCCTGTTAAAACCAAATATACAGTTTTATCTAACATTAAGGGCAACAGCCTTGTAGAGGTAGACCTGCTTACTGGCAGAACACACCAGATACGAGCACACATGGCTTCTATTGGTCATCCACTTATGGGCGACACAAAATACGGCTATAAACGCAAGGGTGACAACGATTTCTATAAATATCAGGCACTTTATGCATATAAAATAACCTTTAATTTTACCACTGACGGTGGTTGCATAGAATACCTTAACCACAAAAGCTTTGAGGTAACCCAAAACAGCGTATGGTTTTTAGAAGAAAATAATTAATAGTATCAATTAACAGCAAAAGACAGCCTGTAGCTTTATCCGTTTTTTACGGAGATTTGTAAAAGCTACAGGCTGTCTTTTTTGTTATTGTATTATATTTGTTGTAAACATATTAGTGTTAAATAGTTTTAATGCTATTTTATTTCTAACAAGCAGACATCTTTTGGTCAGATAAAAAATCTTATCTAATTGTTTAAAACTGAAATATTATAAACGCATAAATTTATAGTGGAATTACTACACCATACATCTCAATTTCTTTTAGGTTGTTTATATCTATTACTGCCATTTTCATATCATCTTCTTCACCAGTAACCGTTATCAGATTTGTAACGATATCAGCCTCACCAGTGTTTGGATTAAAGCTGGATTCCTCGCCATCAATATACAAAGGATACTCTTTGCCAGTGTCCATTCTTAATACTCCTACAGGACCATCAACTTTGCCGTGTGAAGAAGCAACATCACTATTGTATGACTTATCATTAAAGTCACACTTAAACTGTATACTAAACGGAGATACTACAAGGTTTGCTTTTTTAATTTCTGCATTTTCACTCATAATAATAGCCTTAGCATTTTCACTGTCGATAATATATTCATTTGTATGCTCTTCATAATTAAGATACATTTCTGACTCTATTGTAAGATCGTACTTTACACTGGTTATTATACAAAATTCTGTTTTTCCAACCTCTGCATTGTAAGCAAGATCTATTTTCTGATAGTCCTTTAATTCATACTGATCTAAAAGCTCATTTACCTTTTCGTCAAACTCTTTCTGATATGCCTCATTCTCCTTCTTGGATGTTACCAGACAAAAACAATCCACACCACCTTCTTTTCTTACCTCAATTTTTTTCTCATAGTTTACAGAAGTATCGTCACCCTCGTCTTCTCTAGGAACAGATATTGATTCTGATAAACCATATTCATCATAAAGCTCCATTATTCTTTGATTAATAGCATCGTGATATTCGTCACTATCTGTACTGCCGTTTACTGGCTGACATTCTTCTAAAACCTCTACCGATTCAATAAGTCCTACTGTTTCAGTTCGGTAATCACCCTCCATGAATTCACCCAGACGTTCATCTACACGCCAGAATGTAAGTGTATTCAAATCAACATTAATTTTATTTCCTTTGATAGACACATCATCTGCACTATAGTTAACGTAAACTAATATAGTTTTCTCGTCCACCATACTGCACCCTAAATCTGATGATGAACCATAACCATCCATAAACATTCCATCAATAGGGAAATCAACCTCTATATTTGTAACGCTTAAATCTACCTGACCACCATTAACACCATTTTCTGCAAATTCAAAGGCTGTGCCGTCTTTTTTAGTAATCTGATATGCAATATATACCTCACTCTTATTACCAGCTGTCATTCCAAGCAACTCTACATTAAGAGTATCATCACTACAATTTATTTTTACATCGTCACCAGTATACAACAAGTCTTCTTCAACTTCGCCACTAAATATATTTCCGAACACCTCGTTAAATTTACCAGTCGCAACTCCTGCTACTGTAGTAACTGATGCAATCGTTGCTATAATTGCAACTAACGCTAATACTGGACCTTTTTTGCGTCTTTTACGCTTTGATTTATTTATGTTTTCAAAAACTCTATTTTTAATATTTTCGTAGCTTACGCCTGTTTCCTCTAATACTGTATTTTCATCAACTATATTTTCGTTATTTTCGTAACTATCAAATGGATTGTAATGCTTCATTACTAACTCCCCTTTCTTCTAATAGCTTTTTAAGCTTACCCTTTGCTCTACGTATTTTACTTTTTACCGTTTCAACGTTTATTCCCATAATTTCAGAAATCTTTGATGACGACTGATAATAGTAGTAGTGTCTTAAAACTATTTCACTGTCTGGCTCACCCATTGCATTAACTGCATTATAAAGAATACCACCAAGCTCCTTTTCTTCTGTGTGCTTGCTAAGAGTAAATTCGTCCTCTATAACAACATCATCAAGGTGCAAAACATCAGGTTGTTTTATATCTCTTATTTTGTTTTTTGCCCTGCTTTTTACAATGCTACACAAATAACCCTTTAGACAATCTTTTTGCACCTTATCAGCATTGTTCCACAACACTAAAAAGCTATCAGACACAACCTCCTCTATATCTGACGCAGACAGCGTACCCTTTGAAATGTTATAAACTATAGCAGACATAAGTGCAGTGTATTTCTGCATAATCTTTTCTAGTGCCTGCTCGTTACCTTTTTTTAACTTTTTAACCAACTGCTCATCAGTCATTGTTATCATCTCCTTTTCAAATTTTACCGTGATTTATTTTGCAAAATTCATCCTTTCATATATAAGAACACCATTTTTTTCTTTAGAGGTTCACTTTTAAAAAAAATAAATTAAATTTTGTAAAAAATAAAATAAGCCCTAATTTTTCTACCAAATCACAGCTCTGTTTTTTCATCTAATGCTAAACACCACCATAACCAAAAAAGAGAAGGTAACCCTACCCTCTCCTTTTCTATTTGTTAGATTTTTATTAGATTTTTTTCCAATCGCCAAGCTTACGGTATCTGTTAAGCATATTGTTAAACGCTTCTTCCTTTACGCTTGCTCCACCAACCTCAAATGATTTTTTGCCAGAATCATTTATAACAGTATAATTACTGCTATTTGAATAGAATGCACCATTAGAGTAGGTTTCGTATCTGAAGTTTGTTATATTTTTATTACCGTTAACGCTAATTTCACCTATATACAAAACAGTATCGTTATTTGAGCTACTATCTATATAAAGCTCAAACATACAAGTTGTTTTGTTCTCGGTAGTAACGCTTTTTATTGTTTGTCTGCTTGGTGTGGTGCCTACAAAATGCACTACATCAAGCTGACAGCCGTTACCACCTGTGTAATAAAGTAATAGCTCAGTTGTTGCATCTTTGTCAATATCTGCAACATAGTAAGCATATAGCTTCATTTTATTGCCAGCCTGACCTATGATGTGGTCATCCTTGATTTCATCAATATAGCTTCTAAATTCATCAGAAACATCTGTTACATCAATATACATTTTACATATAGGCGTATCAATTCCGTCTATATTACCTGTAACAGTACAAGAACCCAGCTTGCTACCACCTGTTATTAAACCAGAATCGCTTACCTTTGCAATATCTGCATCACTGCTTGTCCACTTTATTCTGTCATAATAAGCAGAGCCTAAATCAGACGGCATTTGTGCCTTGGTATAATTACCCTCAGACAGTGACTCTGTGATAGAAATATAATCATCTGCAATTTCTCTTGATGATTTTAAAGATGAATAAAGCATTGTATATTCATCTCTTGTTTTATCTACATTGTCTACTTTATATACTGCTTTCTTTGTAATGTCGCCAATATTTGCAGGCTCTTTGCAATAATATTTTGCCTGCTCTGCTATTACATTACCACCAATAGAATAAAGAGTTGTAGTTTTTTCTGTAAAGTCACCTATTACCTTTGTTTGCTCTGCAATAATACTTATTGCTCCGTAGGCGTCGATATAAACATCTTCAACATATTTTGTATATCCACCACTTACAATATTCTGGTAAGTTTGACCTGTTTGGCTGATAATGGCAGTTGCACCTGATGTTGTAACTACCTGTACCTTTTGGAAGTCATTTGCCATTTTATAAGTAATAAAAAGCTCAAAGCCACCATCGTTGTTAAAGTCACCTATTTTACAGCCATCAAGCAAAGCATAGCCTTTTTTACCACCTGCATAGGTGTATTCCTCTTTTGTTTTTAGTCCAAATAGATAGCTGTTAAGTACACTTATTTGGTCTATTCTGCTATCTGCAACTTTTATATCAAAATTTTTAACAGAAGCATCGTAGCCCTCTACATACACACCAACCTTACATTCACCCTTACTCATAGGTGTAATTAAGCCAGAGCTGTCAATAGCTGCTATATTTTCATCTGAGGTTGTATAGCGTATGTTATATTTTTTACCCTCTTGAGGGTTAGTGATTTTAGCTGTAATCTGAGCTGTTTGAGCATTTTCAACGCTAAGCTCCTGTGTAGAAATAGTTGCTTCTATTTGTGGCAAAGGCTCGGTAGGTGTTTCTGTTACAGGCTCGGTTTGGGAAGTTGTTACCTGCTGTGTAGGTGCTTCTGTAGGTTTAGAATTCATACTCATAAACGACGGCAAGCTTATAATTCCCTTGCTTGCTGCATAATAGGCACCCACACCACCTACACTAAGCACCAATATTATAATCAATATAACAACAAGTACAATTTTACCCTTTTTCAATAAAATCACATTCCTTTCAAATAAAATGGAAGAAAATTATTTTATAGTTATTCTATAATGAAAAATAAATCTTATTACAAGCATATAGAGTATGCTCAAATAAATCGGTGATTAATCCTTTAATATCAAACCTTTAACCTTTGTAAAATCTCCGTCCATAATAGTAAATTTGCTTTTTAGCTCTACTGTTACATCTGGTGAAATATTTGTATGTATATATAAAGAGTCTAAACCAGCATTGTAAGAACCAAGTATATCTGTTCTGCAATCGTTACCAATCATTATAGTTTCGCTTGCATCTAAACCGTAACGCTCTAGAATTAAATTATAGAATGCTTTATCTGGCTTACAGGTGTATTCGTCTGATGAAATTACAATGCCATCAAATTTATCCTCTAGACCAAGCATTTTAATTTCTGGTGCAGTAAACCAACGCTGTGCATTTGTAAGTAGATATACACCCTTGCCTGCTTTTCTTAGACTATCAAGCAAGTCCTCTACTCCGTCGTAAAGCTTTATATATTTTGTAGAAATAGCTCTAAAGGCTTTTGCTGTATATGTACCAAAATTCTGTGGCACCTCTACACCTTTATTTCTTAATAGATCTTCAAATACCTTTTCTATACGAATATCAATATCTGTAAATTCTGGGTGAGCCTTAGCAACCTCTGTCTTTTCCTTTTCTACCTGTGCAAAGTAGGCTCTTTTTAGCTCCATAGGCTTATAGCTTGCACCCTCAAAGCAATATAGCTCTGCAAGCTTTTCCCATAAATATGTTTTCCATTCGTTTGTGTTTATATCCACTAGTGTTCCGTAAAGGTCAAAAAGATAATTTTTATACATAACAATATTCTCCTGAAAGTTTTTATTTTCTTTATTATATCATAAATTTTTTCTAATACAACTACAGTTTATTTACAATAGTTACGGATTTTGAAGAATTTAGTTAGCATTTAGCAACAAAGACTTACAAAAGTTCTTACAAAATGTTACTTAGCCTACTTTAGGTGCTGACAAATTTAAAAGTTTATGATAAAATAAAGAGAACTATATTTTTAGGGAGGTATAATATGACAGATAAAGAACGAGCTATACTTGCAGTTGAAGCTTTAAAGGCTGAATATCCCGACGCAATATGCTCATTAGTTTATACCGACCCATTACAACTACTTATAGCTACACGCTTAGCAGCACAATGTACTGACGCAAGAGTTAATATGGTTACACCAAAGCTTTTTGAAACCTATAAAAACGTTAACGAGTTTGCAAGTGCCGATGTTAAGGATGTGGAGCACCTTATAAAAAGCTGTGGACTATACAAAACAAAGGCTAGAGATATTGTTGCAATGTCCATTAAACTGCGTGATAGCTTTAATGGTGTTGTGCCCGATACCATTGAACAGCTTACCTCTTTACCAGGAATCGGCAGAAAAACAGCTAATTTAATTATTGGTGATATTTTTAATAAGCCTGCTGTTGTGGTTGACACACATTGTATAAGAATAACCTCTAAGCTAGGCTTTCACAATATAAAGGACGCTGTAAAAATTGAAAAAATACTGCGTGGTGTTTTGTCACCTGACGAATCAAACGATTTCTGTCACCGACTTGTTTTGCACGGCAGAGCAGTATGCACAGCAAGAAGTCCTAAATGTGAGCTATGCTGTATGAAGAATTTTTGCAAATATTATGCTGAGATAAAACAGCAAACTGATAAATAATATATCTTACTATAAATTTAAAACGAAAGGCGATGTAGAATGTCTTACCCAAAGGAATTAATAAGAAATTTTAGTATTATAGCACATATCGACCACGGCAAAAGTACACTTGCCGACCGTATTCTTGAACAAACTGAGTCTGTTGCTTTAAGAGAAATGGAAGACCAGTTGCTTGACAATATGGACCTTGAGCGTGAGCGTGGTATTACAATTAAAGCACACGCTGTTACTCTGCTTTACAAAGCTGATGACGGTAATAACTATGTATTTAACCTTATAGATACCCCTGGTCATGTTGACTTTAACTACGAGGTTTCTCGTTCTCTTGCAGCTTGTGAAGGTGCCGTATTGGTTGTAGACGCTTCACAGGGTATTGAAGCACAAACACTTGCAAACACATACCTTGCAGTTGATAGTGGCCTTGAAATTGTACCTGTAGTAAATAAAATAGATTTACCAAGTGCTGACCCTCAGCGTGTAAAGGACGAAATTGAAGATGTTATAGGCATACCTGCACAGGACGCACCTGAGGTTTCTGCTAAGGCTGGTATAAATATTCATGATGTAATGGAGAAAATCGTTACGGATGTTCCAGCTCCAACTGGTGATGACAACAAGCCACTACAGGCACTTATTTTTGACTCATACTATGACGCATACAAAGGTGTTATTATATATATAAGAGTAAAAGACGGTGTTGTAAGACGTGGCGATGAAATTAAGCTGATGGCTACCAACACTACATTTACAGTTGTTGAGCTTGGCTATATGAGAGCAACCTCTTTAGAGCCTACAAACGAGCTTTGTGCTGGTGAGGTTGGATATATTGCCGCGGCAATAAAAAGCGTACAGGATGCTAAGGTTGGTGATACTGTAACACTTGCTTCTAATCCTGCTGACGAGCCATTACCAGGCTATAGAGAGGTTCAGCCTATGGTTTACTGTGGTGTTTACCCTGCTGACGGTGCTAAATACTCAGATTTGCGTGACGCACTTGATAAGCTAAAGCTAAACGACGCTTCACTTTCATTTGAGCCAGAAACCTCTATTGCTCTTGGCTTTGGATTTAGATGTGGCTTTTTGGGTCTTTTGCATATGGAAATTATCCAAGAGCGTTTAGAGCGTGAATATAACCTAGACCTTGTTACAACTGCACCAAGCGTTATCTTTAGAATAACAAAAACAGATGGCTCGGTAGAAATGATAGATAACCCTTCTAACTACCCTGACCCTGCACTTATAGCTAAGGCTGAGGAGCCTATGACAAACGCACACATCTATGCACCATCTGAATATGTTGGTAATATTATGGAGCTTTGTCAAGACAGACGTGGCGTATTTAAGGATATGAAGTATATCGACAATGACCGTGTAGACATTCACTATGAGCTACCACTGGCTGAAATTGTTTATGACTTCTTTGACACTCTAAAATCTCGTACACGTGGATATGCTTCGTTTGACTATGAGCTTACAGACTATGCCGAAAGTAAGCTTGTTAAGCTTGATATTATGCTTAATGGTGAGGTTGTAGACGCACTTTCATTTATTATTCATAAGGATAAAGCTAATTCAAGAGCAAGAAAAATGGCTGAAAAGCTAAAGGAGAAAATTCCAAGACAGCTATTTGAGGTACCTATTCAGGCTTGTATTGGTAGTAAAATTATAGCAAGAGAAACCGTTAAAGCTATGCGTAAGGATGTACTTGCCAAATGCTACGGTGGTGATATTACCCGTAAGAAAAAGCTTCTTGAAAAGCAAAAAGAGGGTAAAAAGAGAATGCGTCAGCTTGGTACAGTTGAAGTACCACAGGAAGCATTTATGGCTGTGCTTAAGCTTGATACTGAATAACAATTATAATATTTTAAATACAATTAACACGGATATTCTGCAAGTAGAATATCCGTGTTTTCAGTATAATATTCAATCGTGATAAATCCACTAAAAACATTTTATTTTTTATTATTTTATTGACATAATTAACATTTGATTGTATAATTTCTATAAATACTATAATATTTATCAGTATCTTTGTTCTTTTAAACAAATATATAATTTTGAGGAGGTCTTTTTATGAACAACCAACAACCAAATTTCCCACAACAAAATTATCCACAGCAAAACTATCCACAACAAAACTATCAGCAGCCAAACTATCAGCAGAATTATCAGCAACCAAATTACCAGCAAAATTACCAGCAAAATTATCAACAGAATTATCAGCAACCAAATTATCCACAGCAAAACTATCAGCAGCCAAATATGCCAGTAGGTCATCTTGCTACAGACAGAAACCTGATAAAATTTATTTTGCTTTCATTAATTACATTTGGTATTTATGGTATAGTTGCATGGTCAAACATTTCTACTGATATTAATTTAATCGCTAGCCGTTACGATGGTAAAAAGACTATGCACTTCTGCTTAGTTGCTTTTCTTCTTACTCCAATTACTTGTGGTATTTATGCAATAGTATGGTATCACACACTTTCTGACCGTATCGGTGCAGAGCTAAAAAGAAGAAATATTCCAACAGAATTCAACGCTTCAACATTCTGGCTATGGAACGTTTTAGGTAGCTTTATCGTAGTTGGTCCATTCATCTATATGCACAAGCTACTAACTGCTATGAACCAGCTATCAGAAAGCTACAATACATACGGCTGATTTATAACTAACAATTAAAATTGTATTTTAAAACGGATATTCTGCAAGCAAGCAGAATATCCGTTTTTTTGTTGCTATTCGGTTATATAACATATGTATCCCCTATTAACCACCTGGCACAGTATCAACAAATACCTCTTCAACTATATTGTCTGAATTGTATTTTATCCAATAATATTGAGGTTGGTGGCTTGGCATAACCATAGCATTATCTACATAAATAAAGTACCCAACTATGCCTCCGTCATCACCAAAATCGCCATCACAATTATAATTACCATACATACCACGAGTAAATTCGCCATATCTGTCACGCACGTTTTCAATGCTGTTCCCTACAATCCACCAATCGTTATATTTCAAACAGGTAGAACGAGAAGCAAAAATCAATGCTATAGCAGTAACAATTACTACGCTAATACCAGCAATCAAAAGCTTTTTCTTATTTATAGTCTTCACAATTAACAAACCTTTCTTATTTCTCAAATTATTAGTTCGTATTTTTTACCAATTTTATGATAAACTTTACCTGCATTATAACAGCTTACTTTTTGTATTGCAACTGAAAATGATATAATATTATAACAAAAGCCTCAAGCTTTTGTGCTTGAAGCTTTTTGGTTATACAATAAATTGTTTTAGTGATATTATCCTCCAGGTGATGTACTTTTATAAACTTCTTCAGCTAATCCCTCATCATTAAATACTATATAATATCTATCAATTGGTGGACTATCTAAATATTTATCTACTATGCTTTCTTCTACAATATAGTGGGCACGGTTTGGCATATAATCGGCTTGACAGTCAAATTCTCCATATCTTTCTTGTATTTCTTCTCTTGTTTTACCTATTATCCATTTTTCATTGTATATAAATGCAGATGAGCCTTCAAAGATATACACAAGCGAAATCCAGCCAATTATAATTATTAAAGCTGTAATTATAATTATTTTTATGATTGCTTTTATAATTTTTTGTTTTTTATCTAACACCGTGTATCAACTCCTGATTTTTAATTAATATATCCAATACTTGCAATATTATATCAATTTTATTCACACAAAGCAACACAAGATAATATAATTTTACAATATGTTTCTATATAATCCAAACATATGTAACACAAATCAATAATAAAGATTTTTCCGTACAAGTAACAGCGTAATAAATAAAAAAGATTGACAGTTTTTAATTTTAGGGGTAAAATTATATTGTATGGGCTATTGCTGTAGCTTTTATAAATATGCTAGTTGCTTTATAAAAACTAGGATTATTAAGAATTATTATTTAAAATACAGCAAGTTCAAATAATAAATTAATTAAAAATGAGAGGTGAAAAAAATGGACGCAGGAAGTAGTAACAGCACAGCTCCCGGGCCTTTATTGAGTGCAGATAATACAGCTGACAACCAAGTGATTGATTATAACGATAATACACAAAATCACAAGGTATGCTTTTGTGCTAACGCTTTTTGCGTTTATTTGCACTGATTCAATAAATAAGCTCAAGCTGTGTTACTTATACTTCTAGTATCTTATTTTCTAGAATTAGGAGGAAGCGAACATGGAACCAAGATCAACAACTACTATGGCTAGCACCATAGAGCTATTGCTTGAGCAGAAAAAATACGTAACAATTCGTGATGTTTTTACAACTATGCAGGCTATTGATATTGCTACTCTTTTTAACGAAATCAGCAACAATAAGCTTACACTATTATTCAGACTTTTACCAAAGGAGCTTGCTGCTGACACATTTGTAGAAATGGACGAGGACGCACAGGCACACCTTGTTCAAGGCTTTAGTGATAGCGAGCTTAAAGAAGTAGTTGACGAATTGTATGTAGACGATATGGTTGACCTTATAGAAGAAATGCCTGCAAATGTTGTTAGAAGAATTTTAGCATCAGCAGACAGCGAAACAAGAAAAGCCATAAACGAAATTTGCAAATACCCAGACGATAGTGCTGGTAGTATTATGACAACAGAGTATGTTACTCTAAGACTTAATATGACTGTTTCTGACGCTATAAAGCGTATAAGACGAACAGGTATTGACAAAGAAACAATTTACACAGCTTATGTTATTAACGAAGACAGAACACTTGTAGGTATGCTTTCAATGCGTACCCTACTACTTAGCGACGACGATGACAAAATTAAAGAAATTATGGAAACTAATGTTATCGCCGTTAATACTCTTGACGATAAAGAAGGGGTTGCTAATCAGTTTAAAAAATACGACTTTTTGGCTATGCCTGTAGTAGATAAAGAATTTAGACTTGTAGGTATTGTTACCGTAGACGATGCTATTGATGTAATGGAAGAAGAGGTAACAGAAGATATCGAAATGATGGCAGGTATTACCCCTACCGACAAGCCATACCTTAAAACAAGTGTATTCGAAACATGGAAAAAGCGTATTCCTTGGCTTTTAATACTTATGATTTCTTCAACATTTACAAGTATGATTATCACAGGCTTTGAAGACGCCTTGGCTGCACAGGTGACACTTACAGCATTTATACCTATGCTAATGGGTACAGGTGGTAACTCTGGTAGTCAGTCATCTGTAACAGTTATTCGTGGTTTATCACTTGGCGAAATTCAATTTAAGGATTGCCTAGACGTTGTATGGAAAGAAACCAGAGTATCTTTTTTATGTGGTATAACACTTGCACTTGCAAACTTTGCAAAGCTTATGATTTTTGACAGAGTTGGAATATATGTTGCATTAGTAGTGTCTTTAACAATGCTTATTACAGTAATTTGTGCAAAGCTTATTGGCTGTGTGTTACCTATACTTACTAAAAAAATTGGACTTGACCCTGCTGTTATGGCGAGTCCACTTATTACAACAGCAGTTGACGCTGTATCATTGCTTGTATATTTTCAGACAGCAAAAATCGTTTTGGGAATATAAAAGCTTACACTATCAATAAAATAAATAATACAATCCCCATAAGTAATCACTTAAAATCTAAATTTTCAAAGTGGTGACTTATGGGGATTTTTTCAGGCTCTATAATAAATGTTAATACTAAACTCTGATAAAAAGTGGACAAGGATTTACGAGTAGATTTTGTGTCAAACGAATACTGACCCACAGCAAGGCTGACGCCTTGCGAGGACGCAGTATGAAGTTTGGTGCAAAATATGCCGTTAAGAAGTCTACTTTTTAATAGAGTTTAGTATAAGGTAAAGAAAAATAGAACCTAAAAAAACAGGCTACCATTACTGATAGCCTGTTATCTTATACTTAATTAAATTATTTTGCTAGCTTCTTCTTTGCGATAGAAACTGTACCTACAGAAGCAAGTAGAATTGCAGCACCAATTAGTAGTATTGAAGCACTGTCGCCTGTATCAACCTTACCAGTTGTAGATGAACCAGCTGTTGTTGGCTTTGCTGTTGGATTTGCAGTTGTTGGCTTTGCTGTTGGATTTGTAGCATTTGATGGAGCCTGTGTTGGAGCTGTTGTAGCATCAGTAGTTGGAGCTTCTGTTGGAGCTACTGTAGCTTCATCAGTTGGAGCCTCTGTTGGTTCCTCTGTTGGTTCCTCTGTTGGTTCCTCAGTTGGTTCCTCTGTTGGTTCCTCTGTGAATACATCAGCATTTAGAGTTGTAACTGTTGTGATTGCGTTCTTATCCTTTGAAGGGATACCATTTTCATCGTCAACAGTAGCATCGTTCATAACTGTTACGATTGTACACTCACCTGGGTTCTTAACCTCATAAGCAACCTTAATCATATCAAGGCCAGCATCGAAACCTGAAACTGGTAGACCAGATGTGAATAGGAAGCCTAGCTCATCAAGATTAAACTCAGCAGGAGCAACAGGTCTTACCTGCATGCTTGCAAACATACCTGGGTCAAAGTGAACACCATTAGCAAAATAGCCCTCAGCATAACCTAGAACATCTAGCTCGCTCTCACTTACAGGATTTGCAGCGTCTGTCTGGTTTATAAAGATTGAAGTATGGAAGCCTGTAACCTTTGCAGCAGATGTACCCTTAACAGTACACTCTATCTTCTCACCTACAGGAACTTCGTATACAGCTGTTACATTACTACCATCCATAACAGTAATCTTAGCTGTTTCTACCTCTTCAGCAGAAGCAGTTACTGCACACACGCAGCTTGTTACAGCTAGCATACCTGATATAAAAAGACTTGTAAACTTTTTCATAAAACTTTTTCCTCCTAAAATATACTTAAAAGTTAATGTTATTATAATACCATTTCAAAAATATTTCAATAGATTTTTCATTATTTTGTACTATCTCACAATAATATCATAGGTGTTATGTAAAAAAGCACAAATATTATAGTAATCAGTAATTATTCAACGGTTACAGATTTAGCAAGATTTCTTGGCTTATCTACATCGTTGCCTCTATTTACAGAGGTGTAGTAAGCAATAAGCTGTAATGGTACAGCAACAGGAATTGGCATAAGAATATCTTCCATTTTTGGTACTGTAACAAGATAGTCATAAGCTTCTTGATCAACAACAAAGTCTTCTCTTGCTACTAAAATAACCTTAGCACCTCTTGCCTTAACCTCTTTAATATTACTTACTGTTTTCTCAAGTAGATTTTTCTGTGTTGCAACTGCAATTACAGGTGTTTCTTTTGTAATAAGAGAAATTGTACCGTGCTTTAGCTCACCAGCTGCGTAAGACTCGCTGTGAATATAAGAAATTTCTTTAAGCTTTAAAGAGCCTTCCATACTTAGTGCATAGTCAAGACCTCTACCAATATAAAGCAAGCTTTCAGCAGCAACCAGCTTTGTAGATACATACTGTGTTTGTTCAATAAGAGTATTAAGAATGTCTGTGATAACCTCTGGTGTTTTTTGTAGCTCGGCTGTTAGCTCCTTACACTGCTCTTCACTTATAGTCCCCTTTGCAAGAGCTAATTCAAAAGCAAATAGGTACATTACAGAAACCTGTACGATATAAGCCTTTGTTGATGCTACTGCAATTTCTGGACCTGCATGAGTATAAATAAGCATATCTGCTTCTCTTGCAATTGAACTACCTTTAGCATTTACAATAGCAAGTGTCTTTGCACCTAGTTCCTTTGCTAATCTCATAGCTGCAAGACTGTCTGCTGTTTCACCTGATTGTGAAATGATAATTACCAAATCACCCTCGCCAACAATTGGCTCTCTGTATCTAAATTCTGAAGCTATATCAACAGTAACAGGTACTCTTGCAAGCTTTTCGATTACATATTTACCAACCATACCTGCGTGCATAGCTGTACCACAAGCTACAATGTAAATCTGCTTAAAGCTCTTAATCTTATCAAGAGTAATACCACATTCCTCTAAGCAAGGCATACCATCTGCAATTCTTGGCTTGATTGTCATATTTATAGACTGAGGCTGTTCGTGGATTTCTTTTATCATAAAGTGTGGATAACCACCCTTTTCAGCTGCGTCCATATCCCAGTCAGCTGTCATTAGCTCTTTTTCTTCTACATCACCATGGTCATTATAAATTGTAACACTGTCTTTCTTTAGCACTACAATTTCATCATGCTCAAGTAGGTAATAATCCTTTGTATAGTTAATAATTGCAGGTACATCAGATGCAATAAAGAATTCTTCTTTACCTACACCAACTATTAGTGGACTTTCTCTTCTTGTTGCGTATACAACATCAGGAAAATCCTCAAATACTATACCTAGTGCAAATGAACCATCAAGATCCTTTATTGTGCGTTCAATTGTTGCAAGTGGGTCCATTGGGTGTTTTTTATAGTAATAACCCAATAGCTTTGCAACAACCTCAGTATCAGTATCACTTAAAAATACTTCACCATGCTCTATTAAAAACTCTTTTAGTTCCTTGTAATTTTCAATAATACCATTATGTACAACTGTTACCTTTTCGCCATTATGAGGGTG
Organism: Acutalibacteraceae bacterium; assembly: GCA_045531635.1. GTDB lineage: Bacteria > Bacillota > Clostridia > Oscillospirales > Acutalibacteraceae > CAG-964. Next base: position 26,822 of record JAZSEI010000004.1, on the reverse strand, counting down.
AGAGTTTACATCAGAAGGTTCACCATGTGTTGCCCAACGAGTATGACCGATACCTGCATTACCTGTTGGTCTGCCCTCTGCCTCCATTTTAGCTTCAAGGTCTGCAAGTCTACCCTTAGACTTTGCCACCTTAATCTCTTCATTCTCAAAAACTGCAATACCAGCTGAATCGTAACCACGATACTCAAGCTTAGTAAGTGCACTTACCAATACCTCGCTACAATCTCTGTAACCACAGTATCCAACTATACCACACATAAATTATACCTCCTATTATCTGTTTGTTTTATGCTTAAAAGTAGGAACAATGTCTTCTAGTAAAGAAACTGATTTATCTGAATCGTTATTTAATGCAGCTTCTTTTAACTGATTATACTGATTAATAAATTTTTCTCTTTCTATATTAATCTGCTTACCTGTAAATATCTTTTGATTTTCGGTTTTCTTCAGACCTTCTTCGTCCATTAGTAGCTCTTCGTATAGCTTTTCACCAGGACGCAAACCTGAGAATTTAATTTCTACATCTTTATAAGGTACTTTACCATACATTCTGATAAGGTTTTCTGCTAATGTTACAATTTTTACTGGCGCACCCATATCAAGCACAAAGATTTCGCCACCCTTTGCCATTGCACCTGCCTGTAACACAAGCGAAACAGCCTCGGGTATTGTCATAAAGTATCTTATAATATCAGGGTGAGTAACTGTAACAGGCTTTCCTGTTTCAATCTGGCGTTTAAACAGAGGAATAACCGAACCGTTAGAACCAAGCACATTACCAAATCGTGTTGTTATAAACTCTGTTTTAGAGCCTGACTGTGCCATATATTGTACAATCATCTCGCAACAACGCTTTGTTGCACCCATAACATTTGTAGGATTTACAGCTTTGTCGGTAGATATCATAATAAACTTCTGTACACCCATTTCATCTGCAAGGGTTGCTATATTATATGTACCTACAACATTATTTTTCACAGCCTCCTCAGGAACATCCTCCATTAAAGGCACATGCTTATGTGCAGCAGCGTGATATACAATTTGTGGCTTATATTTCTCAAATATAGCCTTCATTTTATCATAATCTCTTACTGAAGCAATAAGGGTAACAAGATTAATGCTATCGCCATACTCCATTAAAAGCTCTTGCTGTATATCGTATGCATTATTCTCGTATATATCTACAATAATTATTTGCTCTGGATTAAATGTTGCAATCTGTCTTACAAGCTCAGAACCAATTGAGCCACCACCACCAGTTACCATACACACCTTACCCTTGATAAGATTTCGTGTAACTGTTTGGTCAAAGCTTATAGGTGGTCTGCCTAAAAGGTCGTTTACATTGATATCGTTAAGCTGACTTATTACAGTTTTAGCGTCACCGTCTTGCTTGCCTTCTTCGTATTCTTCAAAAATAAGATTACCAACATAAGGTATAACCTTTATATTACAAGGTGTTTTTGAACACTCACCTAATATTCTTCGTCTATCGTCTTCGTTACAAGATGGTATAGCCATAAGAATTGTATCAATATTCTCGGCATAGCATATAGACACAATTTTATCTGTTGTACCTATAATTGGAACATCCTGTATTTTTTGACCTGTAAGCGATTTGTTATCATCTACAATACCTACAATGTCATATTGCTGAGCAACCTCATCTTCCAGAGTAGCATTATTTACTTCTTTAAGTATAATTCTACCAGCTCTACCTGCACCAACAAGCAAAGTTCTTTTTCGTGGAGTTACCTCGCCAACCTTTACAAGAGTCAAAAAGGTTTTTCTAAATGCCAATCTGAACACAATTATTCCTATAGTAGAAATAATATACTCTACTGTTAAGAATAAATAGAACGACGAAATACTATTATAAAAAATAAAAAAGTCAAACCCTAGGAATACAAGTATCATTAATATTCCACAGGCTGTACCTAAAATACAAGACAGATAGTCCTTGATTTTAAAATATCTCCACATCTTGGTGTACGCACCAAATAACCATAACGCACAAAAGCTAAATAATATAAACAAAAACGTCTGCTTTGTAAGGTTAGACGGCTGAACAACAGCAAGATCGAATAACGAAAAAATATAATTTGTTAGTAGTGCCGATGTACCAATGATAAACATATCTGCCAATGCGAGCACAAATTTTCTGAAGCTAAATAGCTTTACCTTTTCCTTCATATACTCCCCCAAATGCAAAATTTAAATTTTTGCAACCTAAAAAAAGTAATTAAACCACGTTGTAATCTTTCTTTTTTAGAAAACCAAAATGGTTCACGCATACAAGAGTAATAATACCACATTTTTTATATTTTGAACAGTCCTATATCGCAAATTAGTTTAAAAAGTAAAAAAACAATATAAAATTTGTGCTATATCTCAAATATTTTACAAAAGCAAACAATCACTCACCAAAAACCCTATTAATCAATGCTAGCCTGCCTTTGCAAAACCTAGTTTTCAACTAAAAAAGCTGTTGCAAAAGATTTTACTCATCTTTTGTAACAGCTTTAATTTTTACTTACTTTTCTTACCCTAAGCACCACTTAAAATCTGGCAAAATAATTTTTTTAGTTTTAAATGGTGTTTGGTATTAGTTTAAACTATACTGTTTCATTTCTAACAAGTAGACATATTTTCGGCATATTTTTCATCTGACTTTACAGCCTTGCTGTGGTGTGCTGTTCGTCATATAAAATCTGCTCGAAAAGCTTATCAGATATTCAGAACCGAAATAGTATTAATTCCATATTTTTACATTATAGTGTCCCTTAGAGTCGGTTGTAGTCGGGTAGTATTTTACCTCTCCACCACTATAAGATATATCAACAGTTTGCAAGCTACCATTTGTGAATATAACATAGTCAACATTCTGTGGTAATTCGTAGGTATAAAGTGTTTCTCCAAGATCATTTACACCTGCATTTGTCATTGGTTTACCAGGCCAAGCTATCATTGATTTGTTTTCGTCTGACCAATAATAGCAATACATTGTGCCACCCCATCTGTATGAATTGGTAAAGGTAACAACATTTTTAGACACTGGATTTGTTGGTGATTCGGTAGGCTTTTGTGTAGGTGGATCTGTTGGTGGGTCTGTTGGTGTTTCTCTGTAATTAACCTTACCAACATTACCAACTTCACTAGATGATACTATGTATTTTAATATATAAATTGCATCTTTTAAGTTAACCTTGCTATCACTGTCACAGTCTGAAAGTGCAAGCCAAAGCTTTGACGAATCTACACCACCGATATTATACTTCATAATTAAAAGTGCGTCGGTTATATTTATTTGACTACTGTTATCAGCATCACCAATTATTGTACCATTGTAATCTGTAACACTAAGTGTTAGTGATTTTTCAGCATAGCAGCTACTACCATCTGTTGTTGAAACTGTAATAGTATAGCTACCTGCCTTTGTTGGTATCCATAAAAGTGTAGGTGTGCTGGTTTTATAATTCAGACTATATACCTGTGCATAAAAGCTCTTTGTATAAACTACCGTACCACTTTCGTCCTTTATATTAAAGGTGTGTTGATTTTTAGGACGACCAACATATATAATGTTTTCAAAATTTGTTGTTGCTGTAAGCTCAACCGTATCACCAACCATTATCTGTTTATCTGGAGTAGCAGTAAAAGTTGTATATTCAAATGGCTTATCATCAATATACATCTCCATAGAAGCTGTTGCAACATTGTCAGCATAATCCTTAACACTTACAGAAATTCTGTAATTACCTACACTTTGGAAGCTATGACCATACTTATAAATGCTTGTATCTTCACTACCATTTGGAGTCATAAAATTGCTTGTTTTTTCTTCACCGGTATCTAAATTGGTAAATGTAAACTGATATTTATAAGGTGCGTATCCACCTGATGATGTTGCTATAAAGTCTAACATCTTTTTAATATCAATAGGCATATCACTTCGTTCAATATTTACATTTAATGGATCAGCAACATTTTCTGTTATAAAGTAATTTAATCCCTTATGTGCTGTATAGTAGTTACCGTTGTTGGTATCAATATTTCCTTTGTCATCACTAAAATAAATTGTAACATCTGCCTGTTCTTCAAGCTCAATTACACCTTTTTGGGTATACTTATCTCTTTCGAGATTATCTTCCATTTCGATTGTTTGCCAAGCTGAATTTCCAACCTTATAATTCAACTTAGGATTATATAAACCTCTGTAATATACAACCACATTGTTAGATGTTGTTTCGGCAATAATAAACTCTTTACTATTGCCATCTAAAGTTAATGGGTATACATTTTCAGGCTTATATACCTTGTTTGCAGTTTCATCTACAATTTCGGCACTTTTTACTGTAAGAGGAATACTATTAGCCTCATCGTCTATAAATTCTACGCTCCATGTATAATCGTTAAAATTATCGGTAGTTAGATCAGGTACTATATTACTAAGTGGGAATACCATTGTACCATCACAAGCATTTGATGTACCATCGTAAGACAAGGCTATATTTTCCCAACCCATTAACGGAGGAATAGCATAGTCGGTATATTTACTACCATCCTTTTCAGCTGTAATCTTAGCATTTGCGTTTCTTCTATCGCCTGTATTAAAAGTATAAAGCATATAAATGTCTGCATTTGAGTTATACTCTTTAACATCTATTCTACCAATACTTGTGAAAATTCTTGTTCTTGTTTCTGGACCATTGTAAACTGAAGTTTTTATATTAAGTGCATCGTATGCAACCCATATAAAACCATCATTTCCATAGTCATCACCCCATGAGTTTGCGATTTTAAACGCACCCATTTCGCCTGCATCAACAGAATCATTGCCATTTACATCTACCCATAGATTATCATTGTAACCTACAAGAGTCATTCTGTGTCCACCAGTACTACCTGCTTGGTGTGTAACAGCCTTTTCACCTGCAAATTTGCTATTTTCTGGAGCAGAATCGTTTTCTTTTAATTTTGTTGTTTTCCAATCTGAAATATGTGTTGAATAAGTAAGCACATCACCGTCACTTAATGCTGTTTTTATAGCAACAAGGTCATCATCGTCGGCAGATGTAATTTGAGTTTTTTCGGTACCTATATCATTAAAGTACTGATAATCCTCAATTCTGTATCTAATAGCCTCTCTCCAGATTTCTTTTGTAGCAGACCATTCAAAGCAATCATTATCATAAGGCACCATAGTTATAGGAACATTACCTATCCCCTGCATAATATTATATACATCGTGTGTAAAAGAGCCCTTATCTTTACCACCATTCGCTATATTATATGTAAACTTAGGTGAAAAGGTGTTTTCGGGAGTGGTTACAACTCCTCTTTCTTTATTCATTTCGTATGTAAACTGATAATACGACTGAGCCCATGCAACACAAGCACCAATACCACCTTGACTGCCTATTTTAGGGAAATATGGACTTTGGCTATTGTCGGCACTGCTTGGTAAGCCTGCAGAAAGACTGCTACCACTTGGCACCTTGTACTTTTTACCAACAAGCTTGTAGTAATCTTTTGCCGATTCGATTATTTCTACATCCTCTGGCAATTCCTCAAGTTCAAATGTACGGTCACCTGTTCCACCAAAAACATTTGTTGTTTCTTCTTGAACCGTTGTTAGTTGCTCAGTTGTAGGTTCTGTGGTAGGCTCTGTTGTAGCTGGCACTGTTACCTGCTGAACCTCTTGAGTTAAATTTGTATTTAATTCAATCTGTTCAGCTTCGTTATTAGCCGACACCTGCATTACACCTGTAGGTGCAAATGTAAGCATTGACATAACTGTTGTTGCAGACAACACTGTAGAGAGAAGTCTGCGTGTTTGCTTCTTCATTTTAAACTCCTCCTTATAGATATTTCGCATACACATAAGTATCCATTATTTCTCATTATATATAATTTTATCACCAACATTTAACATCTTCAATGTTTTAAGTTATTTTCGTTAAGGTGGCTGAAATTACTAAAAATTTTTGATACTATTCCCTAAAAAATCATTTTGAATAAATGTATAAAAAGTAATCCCCGAAAAAATCTCAAAAAAATCCCACAGAATAGCTCTGTGGGAAAAATTAGATTCTGAATATTTAATTTTTTAGCAAATTAACTTATTCATCAGTTAAAGATACACCACTGACTGCGTATTTAGGGTGAATTCTTTTATAGATATTCGAAACCAGATCGCAGAAAAAATAAGTAGCAAAGGTGTAAATAAAAAATAAAATTACATTAGTAATTAATCTTACAATTAATATTTCTCTAAGTGGGTAGCCATATACTATACATAAGCTTGCTGTTGTAATAATTACATTGCAAATTGTTATTGTAACAAGGTTTGCAACTGCACTTCTTAAAATTGTAACTGGCTTATTATATAAAAACCAACCCATTAGTACACCCCAAAGTGTTTTTGCAAGAAGAATACCAAAATTTATTGCACCAGTAGGATGAATTATAAGAGTTATTATATCTCCACAAGCACCAATTATTCCACCAACAACAGGGCCTAACATATAAGAAGCAAGTGTAACTGGTATAGGAGAAAAAGTAATACGGTAAGAGTCACCTATATTAATTTCTAAAAACCCCAGCACAACACGCAACGCCATAAAAATAGCACCAAAGGCTATAAGCTGTACCGAATTAAACTTAAAGCTTGTACAAGTCACTTGTTTTTTTGATTTCGAAAAATGTTTCTTCTCTCTTGAACTTTCCTTTGTCATAAAATTTTCACTCCTAAATTTTATCTGTCGGATAAGGAGAATAAATTTTGATAAAAATAAAAAGTGAAGCTGTGTATGTACACATCTCCACTACAATAATAATTACCTTATTCAACAGCGGGATGCGATATTTGAATCGTAGGAAAATTCCATTCGTCTTATCAACAACTCCCCGTTTGATAAGCACTAAGCATTTAGCAACGCTCAAATATCTACTCTGTACTATTTATTATACGCTCGAATTATACCACAGCCTATTTTCTTTGTCAACTAACTACAATTTATAACCACCTACTTTCAAAAACAACAAAGCTCCCATAAGCATTTTACAACTGCTTATTGGAGCTTTTAAATTACACCACTACGCTTACACTACTGCCAAACGGTGATGAGTTTACTATTATTTTGTGGTCTATACTTGATTTTAGCTCGTTTACATGAGAAATAATACCCACAAGTCGATTGCCATGGGTTAGCTGATTTAGTACAGCTATTGCTGTGTTTAGTGATTCATCATCTAAAGAACCAAAGCCCTCATCAACAAACATTGCGTCAATTTGTATACCACCTGCCTGCTGTTGAATTACATCAGAAAGTCCTAATGCCATTGCAAGTGATGCCTTAAAGGATTCTCCTCCCGATAATGATTTTACACTACGCAAGCTATTGGTGTAATGGTCAAGCACATCTAACTCTAGTCCTGCTTTTCTTCCGTTAGAGCTTTGGGTACGGTGTACAAGCTCGTAGCGTTGTGCTGTCATTGCAGAAAGTCTTACATTAGCCTGTGCGATAATCTGCTGAAAATATGCACCCTGAATATATTGCTCAAAAGCAACTTTATCTTTGCCAACTAAGCTTCCGTTTGCTGTGTCTGACAGATTTTTAAGCATAGCACATACCTCTGTTTGCTTAACCAGAGTTTTATAAGCCTTTTCGATAGCGTTAGTATTTGCCTGATTGTTTATATATTCTGTGTGATTATCAATAAAGCTATCTTCAACGCTTTTATACAGCTTTTCTATATCATTACATATACGCTGTAGCTGTGTAAGGTCTGAGTATTCAACACCCTTTAGTTGCTTTTCGTAAACAGCTGTACTGCTTTGTGCCTTTGCTACTGCTTCCTTGTATTTTTCAAGGTTATTTTCGAGCTTTGCAATCTCTTGCTCTGTCATTTTTCTTTGCTCATATTCTGTGTGGTCAATTCCAAGCTCGTTTAAAATAACCTTTATTACTTCACTCTGCTCAATTGCTTTTTTACGTGACTGAGTACGATTTACAGTAAGCTGAGTAATCTCGCCTTGTAATAAATTCAGGTTTTTCACTATAGCTTCAAGCGATTCTTTTGCTATTTGAGCATTCTTTTCTATTTTGTCGGCTTCATCTTTTAATTCTTTTATTTTGCGAATAAGCTCATTTTTTGAAGAATATTGTAGCTGTGCTGTAAGCTGTGAATATTGCTTGGATTTTTCTGCAAGTGAAGCCTCTTGCTTGCTTACCTCTACATTATTTGAATGTAGCTGTGTTGTAAAAGAATTAAGACTTTCTTCTGCTGTTTTATGCTGTTGCTTGGCTTTATCTAGCAAAACAAGTGTCTTTTCTAAATCCTTTATTTTTTCGCTAAGCTGTTTTTCACTAACATTACATTGCAAAAGCATTTTAGGTAAATCCTGTAACGCATTAACATCAATATTCAGCTGTTGGCAATAATCGTTTATACTAGCATTTAGAATTTTAACCTCACTATTTAAAGCCTCTATACTGCTACTAAGGTTTGTACGCTCGGTACGGTTTAGCTCTAGCTCGGCTTTTAGATTATCAAGCTCGGCTTTTGTAAGAACATTTTCCTCTTGCTTTGCTGGGAATGGATGAACAATAGAGCCACATACAGGACATCTTTTTCCGTCTTCAAGCTTTTGTGCCAGCATACCAGCCTGTGCCATATAAAACTTACTTTCAGCTTCTTCGTATTTCTTTGCAACAGCTGTGCAAAGTGTGTCTTGCTTTTGTAGCTTTTCAGATAGCTTTACCCATTTTTTTCGATTTTCTGCTTTACTGTTTACAAGCTTTTCAAGACGCTGTATATCTGCTTGCTTTTTTGTGTTTTCTGCAAGCTCTGCCTTAGTCTGTTCGAGTACGGTAGGAGCATTTACGTTTTCTTCGATATACTGTGCTGTAGCTGTTAGCTTTTTAGTATGCTTTTCTTGATTTGTGTTAAGCTCGTTTATAGTTGCTTTTAGCTTTGCAATATCAGCTGTAAGCTTGTGTATCTCGGTGTTGAGTAAATCGAGCTTATCGTAGCTTTCTTCTTGCTGGGCAAGCTTTACAGCTTCTTCTCGATAAGCTTCTTTGGTTGGTAGCTGTAATTCTGCTTGACTTAAATTATTTTGTGCCTCTATATGCTGTTGATTATACACCTCTATTGCTTGCTTTTTAGCTTTTAGGTCTTTATCGGCTAGTGTAAATTCTTCCTTTAGCTTGGCATACTCTTTAAACTCGGGTGCAAGCTTTTGTTGCAAAAGCTTTGCAAAGGCTATCTTTTCTGCTTCTGCTTGCTTTTCTGTTTGTAAATCCATAAGCCTATTAAGCTCTGTTTTCACTGCTTTATACTCGTCTAGAATTTGATTATTCTTTTTAGCAAGTTCAAGCTTTTTTTGTGCTTGTAGCTGTTCATTTTTTAATTTTATTTTCTGTTTATCAAGCTCTAAAAGCTTTTTTTCTTGCAATTTAATAAGGCTTGTTAAAAACTCGATAACCTCACTTGCTTTATACTCGCAGTTTTCTTTTATAGAGGTCCATTGCTCAAGCATTTCATCATCTACTGTAATATCGCTTACAGCTTTATTAAGAGAAAAAAGTGTTTGATTTTTTTCTTCATTTTTCTGCCTTGTCATAAGCTTTAGCTTTTCTTGTAGATTTTGATATACAGCTGTATTAAATATTTTACGGAATATCGAACCTCGTTCTTCACTGCTTGCAAGCAACAACTTTAAAAAATCGCCCTGTGCAATCATTGCAATTTGCTTAAACTGACTATAATCAAGACCTAAAAGAGTCTTAATATAGTCGCTTACCTCGTTCATACCTGTTATAGCCTTGTCACTTGGTAATTCTATAGAAGCATCGGCTGGCTGTGTGGTTGTGCCTGTGCCACGCTTTTTAGGACGACTGTACTCTGGATTTCGTGTTATTGTGTACTGCTTATTTGCGTGAGTAAATGTAAGCTTTACAAAGGTTGGTACATCGGGTGGTGCAAACTGACTTCTTAGCATATCGCCAGTACGGTTAGCTCCACTTGCTTTGCCATATAAAGCAAAGCAAATAGCGTCAAAAATAGTAGTTTTGCCTGCACCTGTATTACCTGTTATTAAGAATAAACCCTTATTACCAAGCTTAGAAAAATCTATTTCTACCTTATTTGCATAAGGGCCAAATGCACTTATTATAAGTGTTGTAGGCTTCATTAGCTATTACCCTCCAATTCTGTTAAAAGGTTATACACTATCTCTCTTTGTTCATCACTTAAAGCTGATGCATTTTGTAGCATATAGAAATCCTCAAAAAGCTCCAGGCTGTTTTTAGTACCCATTGATTTAAGCTGTAGTGCACTTTCTGACATTGCTGTACGTTTATTGTTATAGCTCATACCCATTATATTTGGGTATACACTTCTTAGGTGACCTATAGCGTCAATAGGCTCAATTTCGTCTGTAAGCTCGGCAAAAATATAGTCATTAGTATTGCCTATAGGTGTTTCTGTAAGCTCTTTAAGCTTGCCCTTTATTGTACGCATATCTCTTAAAGGTGTAAGAGGTATTTCTCTTTTAGTTATCTCGTTGTTAAGAATTTCAAGCATAACAACAGCCTTATTATTTCTACATTCAGATTTTGAATATTTAAGCGGTGAACCACAATAGACAATTCTACCGTCTATGCTTTGTTTTGCGTGAAGATGACCGAGTGCTACATAATTAAAGCTGTCAAAAACATCTGCACTTACATTATCAATACCACCAACAAAGGCTGTTTCAGAGTCGGTGCGTTCCATATCTGTACCATTTGTCACAAACTGATGAGCAACTAGTATATTAAGCTTATCTTTGTCAATGTCTGAATTATCAAGCACAAGCTTTATTGCGTCTGTGTAGCTATTGATTTCAGTATCCTTATAAAAAACTCTTACGTTTGCTGGCTTTATAAATGGTAGTGTAAATATGTCTACAGTTTCGTTATTATCGCTTAGTGTGTATTTTACAGCCTTGCCATTAAACACACCATCTATATATACCTTGTTAGCAGAGATAAGTCTGCTACAACAGCCTAAACGCTCGGGTGAATCGTGATTGCCACTGATTATATGCACCTGTGTGTTTTTCTTTGCAAGTGCTGTAATAAATTCATCATAAACCTCAACTGCCTCGGCAGATGGTACTGACTTGTCGTAAACATCGCCAGCTATAAGCACAGCTGTAGGCTTTTCTGTATCTACAATGTCAAGAATTTGGTTTAATATGTATCGTTGGTCATCGAGCATATTTACTTCGTTTACTATCTTACCAATATGCAAATCTGACAAATGCATAAGCTTCATTACTATTCACCCCAATTATTAAGCTTTTTGATAATATCTATTACCTGTGACAAATCGTCAGCCTTATCATAAATAATCTTTGCTGTTTCTTCATCAGGCTGAGTAAGGTCTGGCACCATTACTGCAACACAGCCTGCACGATATGCAGATAAAACACCATTCGGAGAGTCCTCTAGTGCTATACAGCTTTCGGCTGGTAGCTCTAATCTTTTTGCTGCCTCTAAATAAATATCTGGCTGTGGCTTACCATGTGCCACCATAGAGGCTGACACTACCTTATCAAAGTAATGGTAAATATTAAGCTTTGTTAAATACTCTTTTGTTCTGTCGGGTGGTGTTGCTGTAGCCACTGCACATTTTAAGCCCTTTTCTTTTATATACTTTAGAAGCTCGTCAATGCCCTTTTTCTTTTCTATTCCATATTTTTCTATATGCTCGCTCATATATTTTTTTCTGAGTTCTTTTACAGCGTAATAGTCGTAATCATCACCCACTAAATTTTTAAGCAATGGTATTGCATATTCAGCCGGCAAACTACGAATTTGCAACACATACTCTGGCTTCATATCATAACCAAGCTCACAGGCTGCTTTTACATAATATTTCTGTAGCCATTTTTCGGTATCTATAATTAAACCGTCCATATCAAAAATTATACCTTTTATCATCGTTTACACCTCTATTTTTTATTATAAAATCAGTCTATGATTAAATTCTCCATAGATTTTTCACCTAATACCATCTCGCCAAGCTGATTCGCCCAGCTTTCTGTAAAGAATGAGAAGTATGAAATTTGTTCGTTTTTTCTCTTTTTATTACAGCTTGGCAAAAAGCCCCACAGCGTTGACGGTACGCCCATAACAATCAGGTATAGTGGACCTAAAATTAACGACTGTATTGTATGACCATACTCGTGCACCAAAAGTCTTTGTGAAAGCTCTTGCTTGCTATATTTGTCTTTAAGCTTTTCATAAAAATATGGATCGGCTGTAACAAACACGAACATACCAAGCGAAACGCTTGATTTATCTTTCCACTGTGTTACAACTGCACCATTATAAAAATAATGCTTATCTTTAATATGGAACAGAAAAACAATCGCCCCTAAAAGCGTTTGAAAAAATCCCCATGTACATTGTACTATGCAGTATAAAATATTTTTCATTATGTATTCCTCTATACGATACTAAATATAAACCCTATATAATTTAATTGTTTATAAATGTAGCAATTTCATCTACTGTTTTCTTTATTTGTTCTTCGTTTGTAATGCTTGGTGTGCCGTCACCCTCTTGTGCACCATACATACCAAAATAAGCATGACAACCACCGTCGATTATTTTTTCTAAAAAATCACTTGGTAAATTTGATTTATTTTTGCTGTAGTTATCGTGATTTAGTATTTTATCCTCACTACCATAAATTGATATCACATCAAGCTTTGAGTTTGACAAATCAGTAGTAGAATATGAGCCAAGCAGAATTAAACCTTCAAATTCAGCAGTATGGTCTGAAATATATGTTGCTGCCATTGAACCACCCAGCGAATGACCACCAATATACCATTTTTCAATTTGTGGATATTGCTGTTGTATTCCGTCTGCTGCATTTATATCTAAAACAGCCAAATTAAACGGCATTTCTACAAGTGCACAAAAAACACCCTTATCTGCAAGTGCTTTCATAAGTGGAACATAAGCAGTATACTCTACCTTACCACCTGGATAAAATATAAATCCAGCTGTTGGTTCTTTGGGTTCAAACACAATTGTGTTATCTTCAAGAGTCTGCATTTTAACTGTACTTGCTGTAGCAAATGCTTCAACAGCTTTATTATCGGTATGATAATAGTCACCAAGATAAATAGCACAGGCTATAGTAATAATAGCTACTACCATAACGCATAAAGTAGTGATTATAAATGTTTTTCTTTTTTGTTTTGTTTTTAAAAAACTCATTTTTACCTCTTATTTAATAAATTGGAATTTGTAGCTCTAATATTCTGAATATCATATTTTACAAATATGTATTTCTTCGTCAACAAAAACTCCTTCTCCGTCATTTATGCGAATAACACTAACATTATGTTCTTTTTCATAAGCACAGCATTTTTCCTCAAAATTTTCAAATCTTGAAAGAAACCTGCTATAGTGTGGTAACACCTGTACCTGTGTTAATGAAAGAGCAGTTAAATCTGTTAATCCCAAGAAATTCATTTCTGGAGAATAGCAATTCACCAATTCAAGTGTAGGACTAAAAACGAATGCCGCTGCACTCCAACCAATTAATATTCTGTTTTTAGCAATATCTCTTAATATTTCTACTGCCTTGTGTTCTCTAATTGAGTGTAATAAATAATATGGATTTCCTCCTATAAATTCTACAACATCATAATCTAGTAACAAATCAGCAGATTGTTTATCCAAGTCAAAGATATCCACTTTTAGGTTCAATGATTTTAATTCGTCAACACATATTGACACATGATAATTGGATTCTTTATATTCGTTATCTGCTGTAACCACCAAGGCAGCAGTTTTACAACCACTCACTTTATCGCTGATATACGATAAAATCTCGTTGCTTGATAATCCATTTGAACATAAAACTAACATTTTAACACCTCACCAATAAATCACATTTTATACTAAACTCTGATAAAAAGTGGACAAGGATTTACGAGCAGATTTTGTGCCAAACGAACACTGAACCACAGCAAGGCTGACGCCTTGCGAGGACGCAGTATGAAGTTTAGTGCAAAATATGCCGTAAAGAAGTCCACTTTTTAATAGAGTTTAGTATTAGCAACCACAAAAGGCAACGCAGTGTTTACTTAGCGTTGCCTTTTAAATAACCATAATTATTTTTAGATTACTTTAGAACAAAGCCAATTTTCTTCATAGCCTTATCAACTGTTCTTTGAGAAATCTTTCTTGCTATATCTGCAGACTTATCGTAACATTCCTTTAGATAAGCCTTATCTTTAATTAATCTGTTAAATTCATCCTGAATTGGTCTTAGCTCCTCTACAACAGCCTCACCAACTGCTACCTTAAAGTCGCCATAGCCTCTGCCCTCGAACTCTTTTTCGATTTCTTCGTTTGTTTTACCTGTAACAGATGAGTAAATACCCATAAGGTTGTTAATACCCTCTTTACCCTCTCCAAAACGAACACAAGCCTCGCTGTCGGTTACAGCACGCTTAAACTTCTTCATTATAACCTCTGGCTTGTCTAGCACAGCTACATAAGAGTTAACATTTTCGTCTGATTTACTCATCTTCTTTGTTGGGTCTTGTAACGACATTACTCTTGCACCAACCTTTGGTATATAACCCTCTGGCACCTTAAATGTGTTACCATAAATGCCGTTAAAACGCTCTGCGATATTTCGTGTAAGCTCAAGGTGTTGCTTTTGGTCTGCACCAACTGGTACAAGGTCTGCCTGATAAAGCAGAATATCTGCTGCCATTAGTGCTGGGTATGTAAACAAGCCTGCGTTAATGTTGTCTGCGTGCTTTGCAGATTTATCCTTAAACTGTGTCATTCTTGATAGCTCGCCATACTGTGTATAGCAGTTTAAAAGCCAAGCAAGCTCTGCGTGAGTATTTACATGGCTTTGAATAAAGAACAAGCTTTTCTCTAAATCTACACCACAAGCAAGTAGCAATGCATACGCTTCGTAAACATTTGCTCTGAATTTTGCTGGCTCTTGTCTTACTGTAATAGCGTGCAAATCTGCAAGTGCATAAATACAGTTAAAATCGTCCTGTAGCTTTATCCAGTTTTTAATTGCACCTAAATAGTTGCCTAGTGTAATAGTACCTGTTGGCTGAATAGCACTGAATATTACCTTTTTCTTTTCTGTTTGCTGTTCCATTTTTTCTCACTCCCTATTACTCGCAAAGCTCTTTTACAAGCTCACCTAATATTTTTACACCCTTAATAAGCTGTTCGTCTGTTGGTGTTGAGAAGTTTACTCTGAATGAATGTGAAATTTCACTTTCGTCTGCTAAGAATGCATTACCAGGTACTACACATACCTTTCTTAATACTGCCTCTTTACAGAATTTTAGCATATCTATATGCTCTGGTAGCTTACACATAATAAACAAGCCACCGTCAATTTTATCATATGTAACATAAGGTGCTAAATGCTCGTCAAGCAAGTCCATCATAAGCTGTGCTTTTTTGCTGTATAGCTTTCTAAGCATTTCAAGGTGTGCGTCAAAGTCGTATTTTGTTACAAACTCATAAGCAACCATTTGTGACCAGATATTTGTATGAACATCCTGACCCTGCTTACAAACAACCATTTTCTGAATAACAGGTGCAGGTGCAACACACCAGCCTACACGCATACCTGGTGAAATAACCTTTGAGAATGAACCTGCATAAATAACTATACCATCTGTATCTAGTGATTTTATTGATGGCACATACTCACCAGAATAACGCAAATCGCCATAAGGGTTATCCTCGATAATAAGTACACCATATTTTTTAGCAAGCTCATATATAGCCTTACGCTTTTCTAGGCTTGTTGTAACACCTGAAGGATTCTGGAAATTAGGAATTACATATATAAGCTTAACATTTTTCTCTGTTTTAAGCTTTTCTTCAAGAATCTCGATATTCATACCGTCTGATTCTACAGGCACACCAACTAGCTTTGCATTGTAAGAACGGAATGAATTTAATGAACCAATAAAGCTAGGAGCCTCACAGATAATAACATCACCCTCGTTACAAAGTGACTTTGTAGCTAAGTCCATAATCTGCTGAGCACCCGATGTAATTATAAGGTCATCGTTTTCGTTACCAATATTGTGCTTTTCTTTCATATAATCCTTTAGGTAATTTCTTAAAGGAGCATAGCCCTCTGTAACACTGTACTGTAGTGCGTCAATTGGGTTTTCTTTTAAAATTCTTGCAGAAATTTCTGCGATTGCTTCACTAGGGAAAGCGTCTGGAGCAGGGTTACCTGCTGATAGTGAAATAACCTGTGGGTCTGCTGCATATTTAAAAATCTCTCGAATTGCAGATGGCTTTAAAGCACTTACTCTGTCACTGAAATTATATTCCATTTTATATCAACTCCATATCTATTACTAAGACTTTTATTTTACCATATATATCACATTTATTCAAGAATTTATAGTTAATTTAACTGTAGGTGAAAAATAGGAATAACTGTAAGTGAAAAATAAGACGGTAAAAGTTGTAAAAACAGTCATAGACAAGCCTTATAAATTATAATAAAATTATTATCATAAAAAATTATTTATATATACGGAGGAACTAATGAAAAGAATAGCTAGTATTATTTTATCGGGTGCAATGCTTGTAACAACATTTGTAGGTGCAAGTACCACAGCCAATGCTACATCAACGTTTTGCGAAACAGATGATAATGGTTATAAATTTAATACCTACCACGATGGTACAGCAGAGATTATAGGCTATGATGGAAGTGAAACAGAAATAGTTATTCCAGACACCATAAACAACTGTACTGTTACCTCAATTTGTTATTCTGCATTTGCAGATAACACAACCATTACAAGTGTTACAATACCAGAAACAGTAACATTTATAGATCTTAACGCTTTTTATGGCTGTACAAACTTAGCAGACATAACAATCCCTGACAGTGTTGAACACATCAACTGTAGGTTTGATAGTACAGCATATTATAACGACGACAATAACTGGGAAGATGGTGCACTGTATATAGGTAATCATTTAGTAGATACAAACGACACGATTGCAAATGAGTATAAAATAAAGGAAGGTACTGTTACCGTTTCGTCGTCTGCTTTTAAATCTTGTACAAATATAGTAGACATAACAATTCCCAAAAGCGTAAGAAGTATTGATTGTTCCTTAGAAGATACTGCATTATACTATGATGACTCCAAGTGGGAAGATGGTGCATTATATATAGATAATCATTTAGTAGCAACAAATGAAAATATTGCAGAAGATTACAAAATAAAAGATGGTACTATTTCGATTTCAGGTTCTGCTCTATCATTAGGTGATATAAAAAAAGTAACAATACCTGCCAGCGTCAGTGCCATTAACAAAGACACTCTTTTTTCCTTCAGAACTACTTTAAAAGAAATAACTGTAGCAGAAGAAAATGAGTATTATCATTCTATTGATGGTGTTCTGATTGACTCTAAAACCAACACATTACTCAAATATCCAGCCGCAAAGATTCTAGAGAATTATAAAATCCCAGAGGGCGTAAAAAGAATATATGAACCTGCTTTTTACGCCTGTACGCTCAAAAGCATTACATTACCAAGCAGTGTTCAAAAAATAATAAGAATTGATCATAATTTTTATAGTCCATGGTATACCTGTTTTTCTGAAGAAATAAATGTAAGCGAGGATAGTGAATATTTTTATTCTAAAGACGGCATTTTGTTTGATAAGCAGAGCAACATACTTGTTAAATATCCTTCTATGAAATCTGACACTGAGTATACTATTCCAGACGGTGTAACAGGTATATATAAGTATGCTTTTTATGAAACTGGCTTAAAAAATATAACTATACCAGAAAGTGTAGAAATAATTGGAGGATGTGCATTTGCATTAAATAATGATTTAAAAAAAGTTACAATATTAAACCCTGACTGTACAATTTATCTTTCTGCGTTTCCACAAAGCAAAGGTGTAAAAATTTATGGACACAAATATTCAACTGCAGAAGGCTTAGCTGAATCAAAAGATTTTAAATTTGTTTCACTTGATAAAGCAAACGATAAAACAGATAATGCAACAGGATTTTCTGCTGTTATAAATACTCTTGATAGTCCTTCTGTTAAAATATTATTGGTTGTAGTTTTAATATTACTTATTTTACTGTTAATTATTAAAAGACTTGGCAATAAAAAGCGTAATGATAAAAAAATGATTAATGCTGAAACTAACACTGCAATTAATAATAACATTAATACAGAGATTACATTAGATTCATTAAACCTATAATTTTATATAACCACAAAGCCGTATCACCAAGCGTTTAACCATTTGGTGATACGGCTTATTTATACTAAACTCTGTTAAAAAGTGGACAAAAATTTACGAGCAGATTTTGTGACAAACGAATACTGACCCACAGGAAGGCTGTCGCCTTCCGAGGACGCAGTATGAAGTGTGGTGCAAAATATGCCGTAAAGAAGTCTATTTTTTAATAGAGTTTAGTATTAAATTCTAAAGACAAAAAATCGCCCTCAAGCTTAGCTTGGGGGCGATAACTTTTGCTTAATTATTCAACAGAAACAATGTAGTAATAGATTGGCTGACCACCGTTGATAACGGTAATATCAATGTTTGAATACTTAGCCTTTAGCTGTTCCTTTACTTCCTCTGCCTTTTGCTCTGGTGTGTCTTCACCAAAGATTACTGTAACAAAGGTTGTTTCTTTATTCACCATATTTTTAATTAGCTTTAATACAGCTTTTTCTGGTGTTTTTTCGGTAAATGTTAGCTTACCATTTTCAAGTGCAATAATTTCGTTCTCTTTAATCTTAGTAGAACCAAACTCAGAATCTCTGGCAGCGTATGTTACCTGACCAGTTGCAACATCAGCAGCGGCAGATGTCATAAGCTCTGTGTTTTCTTCTACTGATAAATCAGGATCGAATGAAAGCATAGCACTCATACCCTGAGGAATAGTTCTTGTTGGTAGAATAATAACCTTTCTGTCCTCAACTAGTGGAATAACCTGCTGTGCAGACATAATGATATTCTTGTTGTTTGGCAGTACAAATACAGTTTTTGCACCAGTAGCCATTACAGCCTTTTGAATATCCTCTGTACTTGGGTTCATACTTTGGCCACCATTTACAATGTTGTTACAACCAAGGTCTTTAAATAGTGTGCTTAAACCATTACCTGCAACAACAGCTACAAAGCCGATGTCATCAACAGGCTCAGCAAACTCAAACTCAGAGTTAAGCTCATTCTGCTGGTCAGCAAGCTCCTTTTCTTTTGCTCTTTCTGCTTCTTCCTCAACCTTACGGTGCTGTTCCTTCATATTCTCAACCTTTACAGTTAAAAGCTGACCATACTCAAGACCATTTTGAAGAGCTACACCTGGCTTATCTGTGTGTACATGTACCTTAATGATTTCTTCATCATCTACAACTACAACACAGTCACCGATTTTCTCAAGAGCATTCTTAAAGTGCTTTATCTTAAACTTTGTATTTTTTTCTTTTTCTACGATAAATTCTGTACAGTATGTGAATGTTATGTCGTCATCAAACTCTGCAACAGCTGAAGTATATACGCTGTCATCTGCAAGACTCAATGTAGCAGATGTTACATCCTCATCCATAATTACACCATCTCTGATTACAGAAAGCATAGCATCAAAAATAATGCATAAGCCCTTACCACCCGAGTCAACTACACCTGCTCTTTTTAAAACTGGTAATAGCTCAGGAGTTGTCTGCAAAGCTTCATCAGCAGCAATACATACCTTTTCCCAAAGCTCTTTAACAGAGTTGCCCTTTAAAGCACACTCCTTTGCTTTGTCAGCAGATAGACGAGCTACTGTAAGAATTGTACCCTCTGTTGGCTTTGCAACAGCGTCATAAGCAAATTCTACACCAAGTGCTAAAGCAGTAGCAACATCATCAGCAGTAGCTGTTTCTTTATCCTCAAAGCCCTTTGCGATACCTTTAAATAATAAAGAAAGAATTACACCTGAGTTACCTCTTGCACCTCTTAGCATAGCAGAAGCAACAGCCTTACTTACCTCTGCAATATTTTCGTTATCCTCAGCTGACATCATCGCTGTTTTTGCAGCGTTGATTGTCATAGACATATTTGTACCTGTATCACCATCTGGTACAGGGAATATATTTAAGTCATCTACAGCGTGTTTTGATTTAGTTATACTGTTAGCAGCAGAAATTACAGCGTTTTTAAAAATAACACCATTCATCATATAACTTCCTTTCTAAAAATTATATCATCTAAAAATTTTAAAATAAAATATATAACTGTATTACATATATAGTCATTATAGCATACTTTAAACCAAAGTTTCAATAGTTATAGTATTTCTAATGCATCTATATTTAAAGTTTTTCCAGTTTTTTCGTCAACCTCTATTAGCATACAGTTCATTTTACAATCACCAGTTGCTAAATCGAAGCGTTGTGGTAGCTTTTCTACAAATTTTTTAATTATAATTTCTTTTTGCACACCCAAAACAGAGTCTATTGGACCAGTCATACCAACATCTGTAATATATCCTGTTCCGTTTGGTAAAATTGTTGCGTCAGCTGTTTGAACATGGGTATGTGTACCAAACATTGCAGAAACTCTACCGTCAAGATAAAACCCCATTGCACGCTTTTCGCCAGTTGCCTCTGCGTGAAAGTCAACAATTTTAATTTTTGCACCAAGCTCATCAGCTTTTTTTATAAGTCTGTCAGCTTCTTTAAAAGGACAATCAAGAGGCTCAAGATATGCTGTACCCATTAGGTTTATAACAGCAATCTGTAGTCTTCCCATATCCAGAATTGTCATACCACGACCAGGGGTAGTGCCAGCAGGAAAATTTGCTGGACGAATTAAAAACTCACATTCGTCATAAAGCTCAAAAACCTCTTTGCGTCTAAAAGCATGGTTGCCTGTTGTAATAACATCTACACCACTTTGAAAAAGATATTCGGCAGACGCTGGTGTAATACCATTGCCGTCAGCAGAATTTTCACCATTTGCAATAACAATATCTATACCCTTTAGTTTTTTTAGCTTAGGTAGCTTTTCTCTTAAAAAGGTACAACCAATCTTGCCAACTACATCACCGATAACTAGAATTATCATAATCAACACCGCCTAATAGCTTTTATACTAAACGAAAGTAAAAAGAAGAAAAAATACACCATAAAAATCTACTTTTAATAGTGCTTAGTATTAATTAATTATACGCTTATATTACTTAATATATTGTAATTATAACAGTATTATCTCTTATTTTCAATTTCCATTTATTGCTAACTTTATACAAGAGTTTGCTATAATTTTTGAGTATTTTTTTAGGTACGACATATTTATACTAATACCTGTTTAAACGCTGGAATAGATTGTCTAGCAGAATTTGCTCAGAACAAGGACGACGACGCAGGCAAGCTGACGCTTGTCAAGGAGAATGACGAAGTGCTGAGTAAATTATGCCTACAAGTTGTCTAGTGTTCAAATAGGTATTAGTATTAATCAAAATAGAGAATAAAACGCCTTACACATCATATACATTTAATATAATGTAAGGGGGTAAACGCAGGTGAAAATTTTTGTTTTTACAAAGCAAAGGCTACTGGTAATAGCAAGTGCTGTGCTTGTTTGCTTAATTGCTGTATGTATATCTCAGAATAGTTATAATAAGGTTATAGCTGCATCTACCACACAGCGAAAAATACCCATATACTGTGTTGAAGAGGACGAAAAAAAGGTTAGTATTTCGTTTGACGCTGCATGGGGTAACGAACAAACCTCTACCCTGCTTGATATACTGGACAGTAAAAAGGTAAAGGCAACCTTTTTCTTAGTTGGCGAATGGGTAGACAAATACCCAGAATCTGTTAAAGAAATAGCAAAAAGAGGTCATGATGTTGAAAACCATTCGGACACACACGCACATTTACCACAGCTTAGTAATGACGGAATAAAAAAGGAGCTTATGGATTGTAACAATAAAATAAAGGAGCTTACAGGAAAATCTCCAACATTATTCAGACCACCATACGGAGATTACAATGATAATGTTGTTACTGCTACAAACGAAATAAATATGTATTGTGTGCAATGGGATATAGATAGTCTCGACTGGAAAGACCCAACACCACAGCAAATGGTAGATAGAATAAAAAATAATCTTAAAAATGGCAGTATTATTCTTATGCATAATGGTGCAAAAAATACGCCAGAGGCGTTGCCAATGATTATTGACGCTATCAAAGAAGAGGGCTATGAGCTTGTGCCGATTTCTCAGCTTATTCCAAAAGGAGAATATTACACCGACCACGAGGGCAGAATGCACCTGAAAGAAAATGCTACCGAAAAGAGTAAACAATAATATAATTACTTATACTAAACACCATTAAAATCATTAAAAGATTTTTAAACAGATTTTGTACTAGACGAATATTTACCCACTTCAAAGGCTGACGCCTTTTGAGTACGCAGTATGAAGTAAAGTGCAAAATCCACCGACAAAATTCATGTATTAAAAAAGTGTTTAGCATTATATACAGCCTGTGCAGATACACTGTATGCACAGGCTGTAGTTATGCTGTAAAATAATTTTTTGTATGCAGTTGAAATAGAGGTTAATATGTTGTAAAATCTTAGTATAAATAATCATGGGGAGAATTTGAAAATGAGAGGAAAAACAATAAAAAAACTAGTAGCTTCATTTATGTGTGGTACTTTAGCAATGCTGTCATTGTCGGGCTGTGGAGAAATTGAGGTTTCTATGTCAAAGGGTGTATCTAACGGTAAGGCCACTACAAACGGAGTTATCAAATATCAGGACGCATACTACATAGTAGATAAAAATGGTATAAACTATCTAAGCTCATTAGAGAAAGATAGTGTAATTATTGCATACAGCAGTATTGCTAACGGAACTGTACAGGACAACTTTGCTATTGGTGACGAGAAAATCTATTTTGTAACTAATGCTACAGAGAAGGGTCTCGGAAAAACTCTTTATCAATGTAACCTTGACGGTAAAAAGCGTAAAAAGCTAATTGTGCGTGACGATATTAATATTGTTGGTGTATTTAATAATGCTGTATATTTTTATGACGAGCAAGACTTTTTAAAATGCATAGATGCTAGTACCGGTTTGAAAACAGAAATTTCTAATGCTTATGGTGCACCTTTCTATCAGTATAATAACTGCTATGTACACAAGGCAAACGACGGACTTCTAGAGGTGTATAACTGTGGCGACAGAGATACTCATTTACTTTCTGAATCAACAATAAGCTTATTTAATACTACAAGTACAGGTGTTACATATGCTGTAAATACATCAGAAACTAAGGGTAGCTACGAATACGAGTTTTCAACATTTAAATATAACGATATGACAATTACCCCTATGAATAAGCTAAGTACAAATAAACCTGTAGATGTTGTTACTGAAACTGTAGCTTTAACAAATCTTAAAGACCGTTTAAGCGTATGCGATATTGAGTCGGGTAAGGTGACTGATTACAATTACAAAAAGCAGGGCAAAATATTATATGATTTAGCTGTAAGCCCTAATGCTTATTATATAAATGATAACACCTGCTTAAAGTTTACACCAGATAGTGCTGAGGCTAAAAAGCTAACAGCAAATTACAAAAAGAATGATATTGATTACAACAGTATTAAAGCGATTATTGACGATAGCTATGTTGTTTCAATAGATTCTACAGGTCGTTATTCCTTAGATAAATTATCTTAAAAATAATTAGTAAAAATAGATAAATTATTTTTTTATATTTAAGCATTTTCTCTTTTATTTTTATTGACAAAACAAGCAAATTGTTGTATTATTTGCTTGTTTAAAAGGGAGTAGCTGGCAGAGATATCTGTAGTATCGGCGTCAACCACAGTTAATTTATTTAACTCGCTTATACTTTAAATAGCAAGACTTTTATTATGGTACAGCTATACCATAATAAAAGTCTTTTTTTGTTACTACTCCTTATTTTTAATGAGGGCGTTTTGCTTTAACTGCAAAATCGTCTTGTACATTTAGCAAATATTTTAAAGGAGGCTATTTTATGAACGATGCTTTTAAAAAGAACAGCGTCGAGGTGCTTAATGAGCTTAACACCGATCGAGAAGAGGGTCTTACATCGGCACAGGTTGCAGAAAACACCGAGAAGTACGGCAAAAACCAGCTTGTAGAGGAAAAACGAAAGGGTGTACTACAGGTATTTTTTGAGCAGTTCAAGGATGTACTTGTAATTATACTTATCATTGCGGCGGCAGTCAGTCTTTTCACTGGCGAGGCTACAGCAAGTATTGTAATTATTGCGGTAATTATTCTTAACGCAATTTTAGGTACTGTACAGTTCTTTAAGGCACAAAAGTCACTAGACAGCTTAAAGGCTATGTCTACACCATCAGCAAGAGTTATCAGAAACGGCGAGGTTGTAGAGGTTGCATCAACAGACCTTGTACCTGGTGATATCGTAAAGCTTGAAGCAGGTGATGTTGTTCCTGCTGACGCAAGAGTTATCGAGAACTACTCACTACAGGTTAACGAAAGTGCTTTAACTGGTGAGTCTAACAGTATCGAAAAGGATACTGATAAAATCGATAATGATTGTGCTCTTGGTGATAGAATTAATATGGTTTACTCAGGTTCTCTTGTAACATATGGTAGAGCAGTAGTTGTAATTACTGCTACAGGTATGGAAACAGAGCTTGGTAAGATTGCAACAATGATGAACCAGACTAAGGAGAGAAAAACTCCACTACAGCGTAGCCTTGATGATTTCAGTAAGAAGCTTTCTGTAATCATTATGATTATCTGCTTAGTTGTATTGGGTATCACTTGGGCTAGAGCAGGTTTTGCATTTGCTGAGTTTAAGAACGCTCTACTATTTGCTATTGCACTTGCAGTTGCTGCTATTCCAGAGGCATTGTCATCAATCGTTACAATTGCACTTGCAATTGGTACATCAAAAATGGCTAAGCAGAACGCTATTATCAAAAACCTTCGTGCTGTTGAGGGCTTGGGCTGTGTATCTGTAATTTGTTCAGATAAAACTGGTACTCTTACACAGAACAAGATGACAGTAGAGGGTACATTTACATTTGATAAATCAAAAGAAGAAGAAATGGCACTTTATGCTATTCTTTGTAATGATAGTGTTGTTAAGGACGACAAGAGCATTGGTGACCCAACCGAGACTGCTCTAAAGCACTACTACAACAAGGTATATACAGATTGTAACGAAACAACAGCAAAATTCCCAAGACTTGGCGAAATCCCATTTGACTCTGACCGTAAGCTTATGAGTACAGTTCACGAGCTTGATGGCAAGCTTATGATGATTACAAAGGGTGCTGTAGATGTACTTCTAGGCAGACTAAAGTATGTTGCAACAGAAAATGGTATTGTTCCTGTTACAGACGAGCTAATGGATCAGATCGTTAAAAAGAATGATGAATATTCAGAAAACGGCTTGCGTGTACTTGCTTTTGCATACAGAGAGATTAACAGAACAGATATTAACCTAGGCGACGAAACAGCTTATACATTCTTAGGCTTAATGTGTATGATTGACCCACCAAGAGAAGAATCAGCACAGGCTGTTAAGGATTGTATCAGTGCTGGTATTAAGCCAGTAATGATTACTGGTGACCACGTAACAACAGCTTCTGCTATTGCAAGAAAGATTGGTATTCTACGTGATGGCGACAAGGCTATTACTGGTCAGCAGCTTAACGCTATGAGCGATGAAGAGCTTCGTAAAGAGATTAAGAACATTTCTGTTTATGCTCGTGTATCTCCTGAGCATAAGATCAGAATTGTATCAATGTGGCAAGAGCTTGGCAATGTAGTATCTATGACTGGTGACGGTGTAAACGACGCACCTGCTCTTAAAAAGGCAGACATCGGTATTGCTATGGGTATTACAGGTACAGAGGTTTCTAAGGACGCTGCTGCTATGATTCTAACAGACGATAACTTTGCTACAATTATCAAGTCTGTTGCAAATGGTAGAAACATCTACGCTAATATTAAAAACTCAATTCAGTACCTACTTTCTGGTAACCTAGCTGCTATTATAGTAGTTTTAATCTGCTCAATCTTTGGTTTTGCTGTTCCATTTACAGCAGTACAGCTATTGTTCATCAACCTGATTACAGACTCTCTACCAGCTATTGCAATCGGTATGGAGCCACCAAATGGTGAGCTACTAAAAGAAAAGCCACGTTCAGCTAATGAGTCACTTATCAACAAGAGCTTCTTAGGTAGCACAGCTATTCAGGGTACACTAATAGCTATTGCAACAATTATTGCATTTATTGTTGGTGCAGGCAGTGTAGAAAACCTATTCGCAGCAGAAAATGGTGCTGTATCTTGTGCAATGGCATTTACAACAATCTGTCTTGCAAGACTATGGCATGGCTTTAATATGCGTGGTAAGCAGTCATTAATTAAGCTTGGTATTGCTAAAAACCCAGTTTCTCTAGCTGCTTTTGCTGTTGGTGTAATTCTACTTTCAGTAGTTGCATTTGTTCCAGTTGTTTCTGGTATCTTTGATGTAGTTGCTTTCAGCACAACACAGCTACTTGTTGTACTTGCTTGCTCAGTTGCTCCTACAGTTATTATTCAGGTAGCAAGAATGATTAAAGAGCTTATCAAAAAGTAATATAAATTTAATAATATAAGCTTTTATAAATTTAGCCACTGCAAAGTAATTTTGCAGTGGCTTTTTTGTGATACCA